>NZ_BAAGTF010000007.1:0-174562 GCF_054782055.1 Aliiglaciecola aliphaticivorans | reverse complement strand
AACCTAAGACTCTTGAACTCTCTTCTTGCGCTAATCGCGCTAGCTTTAACTTAAATACTCTGTGATGTTTGGACATAAAAAGACCCCCAGTAATTGGAATGTCCAACTATTGGGGGTCACTTCATTTAGAGCCGCTTTTTTTATGCTTAATTTCCATAGACCGTGAAAAACCCCAAAACAGAAACACCCTGTAGCACGGTCTTTAGGCCGTATAACTCATAAGATAATACACCCTGTAGCACGGGATTTATCCCGTAAAAATCTCAAGATAATACACCCTGTAGCACGGTCTTTAGGCCGTGAAAATTATGAGATGCCCCCCTGTGGCACGGGATTTATCCCGTGGAAATCTTAAGACAAGACAATTTATTCGTCAGAATAGGCAGGACCAGCGTAATTATCAAAGCGTGAGAATTGCCCTTGGAAGGTCAGGCGCACGGTTCCAATTGGACCATTACGTTGTTTACCCAGAATGATTTCAGAAATGCCCTTTAGATCGGTATTTTCGTTATAAACTTCATCACGATAAATAAACATAATCAAATCGGCGTCCTGCTCTATAGAACCAGATTCACGTAAGTCTGAGTTAATTGGACGTTTATCGGCCCGTTGCTCCAAACTACGGTTTAACTGTGATAACGCCACTACAGGAACATTGAGCTCTTTGGCGAGGGCTTTTAATGAACGTGAGATTTCAGCAATCTCTAAGGTCCGATTATCGCTTAAAGACGGCACTCGCATGAGTTGCAAGTAATCTATCATAATCATACTGATGCCATCGCGTTCGCGGGCTAACTTGCGGGCTCGAGTGCGCACTTCCATAGGCGTAAGACCGGAAGAATCATCAACAAAAAGGTTATCTTTATCTTTCAACATAGCCATTGTATTGGAGATCCGCGCCCAGTCTTCGTCGTCGAGTTGTGCCGTACGAATTTTAGTCTGATCAACCCGACTTAAAGATGCCAACATCCTCATCATAATTTGTTCTGCGGGCATCTCTAGGGAAAATACCAATACCGGCTTTTCTTCCAGCAACATTGCATTTTCGCACAAGTTCATGGCGAAGGTTGTTTTCCCCATAGACGGACGAGCAGCAACAATAATTAAATCAGAGCCTTGAAGGCCACTGGTCTTCTTGTCTAAATCTGTATAGCCAGTAGATACACCTGTGACTTCTTTGTTGGTTTTGATTAAGGCTTCAAGACGGTCAATCGTCTGGCCCAAAACAGACTCTACGTCTTTTGGACCTTCGTTGTTTCCCATACGCTTTTCAGCAATTTGGAAAACTTGTGTTTCTGCGAGGTCGAGGATCTCGCTACTGTCTCTGCCTTCAGGGTTGTAACCAACATCTGCGATAGAATGAGCAACGCCAATCAATTCCCGGGTAATTGCTCGTTCTTTAATGATCTCTGCATAAGCCACTACGTTCGCTGCACTGGGGGTGTTTTGTGCTAATTCGCCTAAATAGGTAAATCCACCAGCCTCTTCAAGCTCGTCATGGCTTTCCAATTCTTCAGAAACGGTAATAATATCAACAGGTTGGTTAGCAGATAACAAACGCACTATGCTACGGAAAATAGTCCGATGAGAACGGTTGTAAAAATCTTCTTCTACTACCACTTCTGCAACTTTATCCCAAGAATCGGGCGCAATTAACATACTCCCTAGCACCGATTGCTCAGCTTCCATGGAATGCGGCGGTATTTTCAGTTTCTCAACTTTATCGTCTCTGTTTTTATCCGGAACGGCTTTCACAACACTTAAATCTTTTAATAATGGGTCGAGTATTATGCGCTAAGTTTGATATTGCATCAAAGTCTATTGTACAAATTTCTGTGTAATCCAGAAATTCTTTTTAGATGTTTTTATTCGCCTTGTAGGCGGGTGCTTTAGCCCCGCTGTAGTCGGAGGCTTTAGCCCCGAGAGTTGTTTCAATTCCAACTCATAGGTTCATGGCCTAAAGACCATGCTACAGATGATGACAAAATTTCAATTCGCGTGAACCCGGATGTTGATGCCAAAGTCCACCTGTAGGCGGTGGCTTTAGCCCCGCGAGGAACATTTGGAATCCATGGCCTAAAGACCATGCTACAAAGAATCAACCTTTCCTGATGAATCCATGGCCTAAAGACCATGCTACAAAGAATCAACCTTTCCTGATGAATCCATGGCCTAAAGACCATGCTACAAAGTATCAACCTTTCCTGGTGAATCCATGGCCTAATTTGACTATTTTTTATCGACTTTAATTCTACCACTGACGGTGGATACTTTTACTTGACCATTGCCACCATTGTGAGAAAACTCAAGCCATCGACTAGGACCATATTTCGCTTTATGTTCTTTATCACTGCTGATTTTGTTGATTATTCTGCCACCAGCATGACCTTGTAGATCAAATCGAGCAGAAATATCTGCTTGGAAATTTAAGCTGATACTACCGCCAACACTGGTAGCCCTAACGTCTCCTTGAGGAACAAGCTCTAAATTAGCTTCGACACTTCCATTTACCGTGTTTAAATTCAAATGTTCCACTTTTGCTAATGTTAATTCAATATCACCATTTACTGTTTCTGCTTTTACTTCCGCTGCATCTAACCTAACGTTGATGTCTCCGTTGACAGATTCATAAGTCGCTTCACTAGCTGCAGAATCGCGGTCTTGAATATCGCCATTAACCGTTTGAATTTTAATATTGCCAGTTAATGAATTGGCCTCTATATCGCCATTTACGGCTTCAATTCTCAATCTTCCTGCCAGATTCGAAACGTCTATATTGCCATTCACAGTGTCTATGTCTGCACTGCCGCGAACCTCGGTCACCTCTACATTAGCATTTGTAGAGTTGTAATTTATATGGCTGCCAAAAGGTACGTATATTTCCAGATCATCACCGTCTTCGGAATTCCAGTTCCAACCATTTCGTTTACTTTTCACCTTAACTTTAATAATGACTTCATTGCCATCACGCTCAAAAATAAACTTTTCAGTACGATCACCTAGCTCCCCAGCCACCCTGACCTCATTTTTCGACCATCCAGTAATATTCGCGTAGCCGCCAAGATGCTCAATCTGCACATAACCGTTACCGTCTGCTTTTAATGTTTGGTCAATCTTTTCACCCGCAAAGGTAAAAGAGCTCAACAAGCAAAACCCAACACTAAAAAATAATTGTTTCATTTTTATACCCTTAAATACATTCGCTAATGCGATGTGATAGCGCTTTTTAACACTCAAATTTTTATGTAAACCTATGCTCATTAAATTTGTCTCCATTTAGGAGAATGCACTCGCTCAATTAAATCAATCTGTTGTTGATGAACGTTTTGCAACATTTTTAACAGCGCTATGTTGTTTGGATCCTGCTTCAACGCTGCCTTAATCGCATCAGCTGCTTCATCTAACTCTGATAACTGCTTCTGCCAATTTTCTGTCAACGCGGGTTGATCCTGAAATTTCACCAACAATGCATCTTTTTGCGCTTCGTGCTGACTACTTAATGCAGCCACCAAATCCTGTCCGGTTATTTGTTCTGTGGCCGGTTGCAACGAATACCAACTTAAGACGCAAACAAGGGCAAAAGAAGCCGCAATGGCAATCATTTTGAAGCGGGATTCACTGCTCGTTTTTGTTATCTGTTGATTAGCCCCGGTCTCTTCGGTTAACGCCACTTCAATCCCAGCCCATAAATCTCTTTCGGGTTGCTTTTCATTACTAAGGGCATTTATTTGTGCGCGTAAATCTTTTTCAAAATTCGTATTATTCATATCCCATCCACTCCTTTAACAACTGTTTAGCACGGTGAAACTGTGCTTTACTGGAGCCAACCGCCATATTCATCATGCTTGCGATATCTTCATGCCGGTAACCTTCTATTGCATGCAATACAAAAACAATCCGCGCCCGCTCGGGCAATCTAGCTACATGCCTTTCTAACTCGCTTAGGTCAGTAGATTCCTCTGCGGCATAATAGTTTGCCTCAGAGTCTTCAATATTAAACATTCGTTTAACCCAGCCCCGCTGCTTGCGTAAATATGAAATAGTGATATTCGAAGTGACAGTGTGTAACCAAGTTGAGAATTTACTGTCTCCTTTGTAGTTTCCAATTTTACGCCACAGCTGAATGAACACTTCTTGGGCAGCATCTTCTGCTAGTGACTTATCACTAGTGAGTCGATAGCACAGTCCATATACCTGACCAATATAGGTCTGATATAGACGCTGGTATGCATTTTTGTCGCCCTGTTGTACCGCCGTTATCAGGTCACGTTCTGATTTGTCTTCGAACGTGCGCTGGGCAGAAACAACATTTCCGTGTGTGTTCAATATATTTATCAGTTTTTATTAGTGTTAAAGAGTTAGTCGCAGAGTAAATCAGAAAGGTTTAAACCACCAAATTTATATTTTAAATTTTGCCAATTAATGATTATAACTGTCTGATATTTTTACAATTATCCTACTAAAATAATCGCGACCATCTGTTACTTATTGTTTTATACCAAGTTTATTTTTAGGTATGGAGATTGCTTAATTTTTAGCCACCACAATCAAAATAAGAAAAATCATGTTCATAGCAAATTCTCGAATAGCGGTTATTTACGCATTGGCGTTAGTATTATTTTTATTTCACGCCTTTGCAGATGCGCGCTTGGTTAGAGGGGGAGGAAGAGGAACCTACACAGATTCAGCAAATGTTGAGTATTACCTAATTGACAATAGTTATGAGAACTCTGTCGGTATTGGATTAGACTTTGTAGCGACCCAATATTTATACAAAAACTCCCAAGCCCCCTTCTTACTTGCTACTCCTAATGATTGTTTGAGAAACTTGGGCTCCTTCTCGGATTATAATTTTCAAATAGACAATGGCTTGTTCGTAGAAGAGCCGTGTTACTATGAGTTTTATGAAAATGAAACCACACTTAGCTTAAACGGATTCTCTCCGTTTGCCTTTGATCTTGCCCAAAGCGCGGAAATTAATTGGACCCTATCTCAAATAGGGAAACCTGATCTCATTATTGTTCAGAATATAACTGCGTTTGACGACGAAGACATACTTTTAGACATTTTAATGCCCTCAGAGCTGATACCCGGAGAGTATGAAGTGAGCTTGGATGTCACCTTATATTCAGGCCCGGATGCTGATTTTTATAATGAAGTTTCAGGAGAGGGAAATTCGCTTCCAATCGATTGTGATCCCGTGACTAACGTTTGCGGGTATACCTCTTTTATAGCCTCCGATACGTTGTCATTTACTTCCAGCTATAATGAACGTCTAGTTATTCTTGCTGAACCACAAGTTGAGGTAGCAGAACCGGCAATACTGGGTTTAATGTTGCTCGGTCTGCTGGGTATCAGACGCAAACAGCAAGGTTTTTGCTAATTGTTTCTGTTCGGCTAGCTGCTCTTTAATCCGTTGGAAAGAACTTTGCAACTCCGGAGTTTTTGCAAATTTGGAAAGAATGGGATCCTTTTCGCTCCACCATTCTCTCCATCCCCCTTCGATGGCTACCGTCAATTTATCCTTCACTTCAGATAATGGACTCCCGTTTAATACTGAAATACGAACTTGAAGGTAATCTACAAAATTATCTTTAAGTAAGGTATTTTCGGCTAACTGAGCTTGCGTATCACAACGAGAAATTATGCTCTGTGCCGCTTCTATTTCTCCTTTTTGCTGTAATGCCCATGCCACTTCAATGGCGGGGCTACACATGGGCATCATAAATAAGTCCTCGTCACTCAAACTATCGTTGGCTTTTAAAATAAGGGAAATCCCCTGCTCCATATCCCCATAAAGTAGTTGATACCAACCCGCTTCAAACTGAACCCATGGATCATCTGGATACGCTTGTAAGATGAAATCCATTTCTTCGAACAAACTGGCATAGTCCTGTTTAATAATAAAAATTGAGGCATTATAAGCAGGATCATCCGTTGACTTTTCTAGTTCATCCACCAGCTGCAAACTGGTTAAGGTATCTAAATAATTATATTTATACGCCTCATTTTCAGGTGAAAGTTTAGATGCTTGATTCCAATTAAATAGGCTTTGTGCCAAGTTTCCTTGCATAAAAGCATGAGTTGCTAACCCTGCATAACCAAAAGGTGATTCTGGATGTTCTTCTAGCAGCTTATGGAATATGACCGAGGATTTTTCAAATTCACCTCTAAAAGTAAGTTCTAGTCCGTAATTGTTAATTATTGATATAGACAGTGGATCTAACTCATAGGCCTTGGAAATGGCATCCATTGCCTGACTATGCTTATTCAGTTTTTTGTATACTAAAAACTGCCACATATGGGCCACGGCTAAACTAGGGTTAATGGAAATAGCTTTATCGTAACTCGATATAGCTTTGTCAAACTCCTGTTTCAACTCAAAAGACTTCCCCTGAATCGCGTAGGAGCGCGCATTAGTATCATCACGCACAAAGGCTTTGGCTAATTGCTGATCGGCTAATTGTATTGCGATGTCTGTTTCCAAAATACCAAACCGACTATCGCCTTTTTCTAACAATAGAATAGTGTCTGCCAAGGCCACATAAGCCGCTACATACTCTGGGTCTAAGGCAATAGCTTGTTCAAAAAACTGCCTCGCGCCTTTGATAGATTCAGTGGTTTGCTTGCGGTACTGTTCTCGTCCTTTTAAATACATTACATAGGCATCTGTGCTAGCAGTTTTCGATTGCGTTGTTACTTGCCCTGATTCTAAATAACGATCTTCCAGGAGATTAACGATTGATCGGCTAATTTGTTCTTCAATGGAAAAGATATCTTTAAACTTGCGACTAAAGGTTTCTGACCACAAGGTCATGCCATCTTTACTATCAATGAGTTCAGTTCGAATTTTTAAGCGATCGCCAGTCACCCGCAAACTTCCGCTTACCACTACATCAACTTGCAAGCGTCTACCTATATCAGTTGCGGTGAGATTTTGTTCAGCCAAGGCAAAAGCAGAGCTCGCTGCAGCAACCTTTAATTGACTCACTTTACCCAGCAATGCCGTTAGTTCTTCACTTATTCCTTCGCTAATGTAGCCTTGATCTTTATCTGGGCTTAGGTCTCTAAAGGGTAGAACGGCTATTGAAGTGACCGACTTAATTTGACTCAGCCCTTCTTCTTGCTTGACCATTTGTTCCTTGAGATCGGTAAAATACACATACCCCAAACCGCCAGACCCTAAGGTGATGAGAATTAACAATAACCATTTGCCAGCACCAAAGGTGATAGCTTCTTCGCCATCAGCAATGGGTTCCAACCCCTCAAGTGTGAAGTTAAAGTACCAAGACAAGTACAAAACTACCGGAAAACCCGCAAACAAAATAATGGCGGTTAGCGTGCCAATCAATGGTGACAAATTGAGCATTGGTTGAATAACTGAAATAACTTGCAGCAGCAACCAAATAAGGCCAATGTAAGGCACTACGGTGGGCAGCACATTGCGGCGACGTATTTCAGACACTAGGGTTTTAAACATAAAAATCCTGAGTAATGCTCTGATTAAGGTAACTAAGAGAATTCTGTCGAATTGGAAGAGCCGAGCGCGACACACTTAGAACGAGAGAGTCTTTTTACTTATGTTGGCCTAATTTAATAGTAAAATCAATTGTGCATATATTAGGCTACACATCATAGGTATTTGTTGCTGAACACTTTATTTTCTAACTATTCGCAAAATAGTCGTCTACAATTTGAATTCAAATCATTAGGGTAATAAGGTAAATCTTCAATGAATATGGAAATAAATCCCTTTAATCATATTTTAGTTGTGCTTCAAGCCAATGAGGACCCATCAATCCCTTTGGCGAGAGCCACACGCTTATGCAAAGCGTATACTGGCAAGATGAGTGTATTCGTTTCCCTCCATGAGCTTTTTTACCCTAAGGCAAATTTTAACTTAGCAGATAATTTACAAGAAATTGTTGATGAACAGCAGGATTCAATTACTAAAATACTGGCAAAGTGGGATGCCACAGAATATGTAGAAGATATCTTTTTGTCTTGGCAGCAAAAACCATCTAAAGCAATCGAAAAATTGTTATCGCAAGAAACCTTTAATTTAGTAATAAAAGCACCTTATCTACAAAGTGACTTTAAACGCCTATTTTTAAGCGGATTAGATCATTATTTTGTAGCAAACTGCCCACTGCCTATTTGGATGGTTAAACCAAGACTTTGGGACAAACAATTTGAGGTGTTAGCCTGCGTGGATATCAAAGATGACGATTTCGACAATCACTTACTCAACCGCAAGATACTCGGCGTTAGTGACAGCTTAGCTCACACTATTGGTGGGCAAATGCATGTTATCGATTGTTATGACGGTGAAATAGGTAGCCTTCACATAGACTTCAATAAAGAGCGCGGCTTTAAACGAGAAGCAACACTGAAACAGAAGCATCAGGAAAAGTTAAAGCTCTATATTCAGGAATATTCCCTTGCCGAGGATGTACTTCATTCCGTAGAAGGCATTCCTGATGAAGCCGTCCCTGAGAAAGCCGCCATTTTAAATGCGGAAGTAGCGGTTATTGGTAACAATGAAGATAAACACTTTTTCGACAAAATGTTTGGCGATACAGCCATGGCACTGACAGAAGCAATGCCCTGCGATATTCTAATTTTGAAGCCAGAATAAGCTGAATGATGAAGAAAGCATTACTAAAGTATAACTAAACTTACCTAATCTAAGTACTCTACCTATCTAAAATATGCTATATTATGCGCGAATTTTCTGAGGTAAAGGGATTCTCGAGTCTGATTTTTTTACACTTTACTCAGAAATAACCAATATATGGAATTATTTTTATAAAATACAGGCACTTAAGTTCCGGCTCAAATATTGCTTATGTAAGCATCTCAAATAAGTTTTGAGGCATGAGTTTTAAGAAACCTGTCTGTGTGGCGTAAATATATAAATTGTAGTAATAGGAAGAAGTAAATTGAAATTGGTAAAATCATTATTCGCATTTGCAGTACTGGCTTCGCTCTCAGGCGCAGCAACTGCAACCAGCGGCACTATTGGTAAGTATAATCTTTTATTGCTTGGTGATTATAATTTCAGCGGTGGGGACGTCCAAGGTCAATCCTTTATTGGCGGCGATTTAAATTCATCTAATCCGGTGGAGTTTGGTAGCAGGCTAGCCAATACTGACACCGCTATCGATGCCGTTACTATTGTTGGCGACTTAAACGCCAACCGCGTGCGAGTGTTGCGTGACAATAATTTAGTTTATGGAGGGGATTTAAACGGTACCGCCATTGAATTAAATGACGGAGATGACGGACAGTTAATACATGATTCATCACTTACCGTAGCTGACATTAAAACTGAGTTGTACGCTGATACAGCCTACTTCGCTGGACTTTCAAGCACAGGTAGTTTTTCCAGTGGTAATTTTGATTATGCTGGCTCGGAAAACATGGCAGTGTTTGATGTTTCTGCTGCCGATATTTTCGCACAAAATAGCAATCTCTCAATGAATTGGGGAAGCGCTGAAACGGTTATCATTAACGTTTCAGGTACCGATATCAATATCGGTGGCGGTGTTAACCTTAATAACGGTTTCAATGGCGATGCAGCATTTTCTAATATCGTGTGGAATTTCTTTGAAGCAACTAACATCGATTTTAATGGCTTAGCATCTAAAGGTTCTGTTTTAGCACCCTATGCAGATACGAGCGGCGGAGCATCTTTTGACGGCTCTTTCGCAGCGGTGTCATACACTGGCGCGAGAGAATTCCATAATTATACATTCGACTACACCCCACCTACATCAACTAAGGTAGCAGAGCCTTCTTTGTTTGGTTTGATGTTACTGTCGGGTTTACTCGTCATTAGAAAACGTAGAATCAAATCATAAACACTTTGATTGTTTGGAAAGCCCGTTAATTAGCGGGCTTTTTTATTGCTAGTGTTAACCAATGTGGCTTTTTAATTCACCAATATCAAGGTAAATTAAAACATTATTTCCCATATAGACAACAACCTGATTCGTCAGAGATCCCATGAAAAAACATCACCTGAAGTACCGTTTTTACAAATTTATCATTTTAATTGCCGGTTGTGCTCTCAGCCAGGTCGTCAGTGCAGACAATTCTGATTATGAAAAAGCACTTTCAAGCTTCCAACAAGGGCAATATGAAGAAGCCTATATCCACGTTAAAAATGCACTTCAAGACAACCCCAGAGATCTGTCAGCAAAAGTACTATTAAGCAAACTACTGGTAAAAAACAAACTGTATAAAGAGGCAGAAACGCAGATTCGCGAGGCAATCCAACAGCGAGTAGATATTAACCTAGTGTTTGCTGAATGGGCAGAAACGCTGCTTAATTTAAAAAAATATAAACAATTAGTAGAACTCGATTATAGCGCTAGGCTATCGCAGAAAAATCAAATGGAATGGAATATCTATAAAGCTACAGCTTGTATTAACTTGTTAGATTACCAATGTTCCAATCAATTTTATCAACAAAATTTAGCGGTCGATGCCGGTCACATTGAGTCTATAAATGGACTAGCCACAATTGCACTGATCGAAAAAAATTATGCTCTGGCCAATAATCAAATTGAGAGCGCCTTACAAGTCTCAACAGAAAACGCAGAAACTTGGCGCTTAAAAGGCCAGCTAGCCCGATCTCAAGGTGATATTCAACAAGCAATTCTTCACTTAAATAGAGCCCTTGAGATCAATCCAACTGAGCCCGCCATCGCCCGTAACCTCGTTGATGCTTATATCGCAAGTAATGACCTGGATAAGGCTTTTTCCCTATCTGACAAGTTACTAGTAGAGTCTCCCAATGATTTATACGTGCAATTCGCGCGTAATTGGTTGGCGGTCAAAACCGCTAACGACAGCGACGGCTATAAACAGATGCAAGTGTTAGCCAATAGGCTCAACGGTTTACCAAGGTATTTGATCGACGAATATCCGACTTTTTCATATTTAAGGGGGACGGTTTCTTTTTTACTTGGGCAATACCAAAGTGCCAGAGACGATTTAGCAGAATACAATATGCGCACTGGCGGCGAGTTTCAATCCGCCTATTTATTAGCTAAAACCTACTCGGCACTTTACGACTTTGATGCGGCTTTAGAAACATTCGAAAAATACCAAATGCAAATCACCAATAACCTCTCCCAGTCATTATTTTTAGGTGGGCTATATTTGGTAAACCATAAACCTCATAGGGCTGTTGCTTTATTAGATAGACTTGAAGGAGACTTCTCTGAACAAGTGGAATACAAATTGTTTGCTGTTCAGGTTGCAATCTCAAGAGGTAAAACCGACGCTGCTTTGGCTGAATTGGAAAATTTGATCACAGCATACCCCAACAATAAAATGGTTCTCATTGAACACTGCATGGTAAACATGGATGCAAAGAGGCTCAACGCAGCAAACCAGAGTCTGACTAAACTTAAAAAGTTAATCCCTAATGATGTGGATGTTAAAAATCTAGATACTGCGATGCTGATCATGCAAAGCCAAGATCTTCAGGCAATGGCTGCTATACAAAATGTCCTAGCCGAAAACCCGGAATCTTATTCAGCATTATATAACCTTGCGACTGTACAAAGTCGTTTAAAACGGTACCCAGAAGCACTACTGACACTTGAAAAATTGCTTAGCATTAATACCAGCGATATAGCGGTTAAACTGAGATTGGCCAGAATAAATTTGGCTATGTCTAATACGGATAAAGCTAACAATCTATATCAGTCAATACTCAAGCAAGATATCAATAATCTACAAGCAATGGAGGGCTTGTTACAAATTAACGAGCTACAGGCTAACTTCACTCCGGCATTGCGACTAGCACAAAGCCTCCAACGCTTAGAGCCGCGTTACCCATTATATGTATTAAAAGAAGCACAGCTTCTGATCAAGTTGAAAGACAATGACAAAGCCCTAAGAGCGATTAATAAATATGAAAAACTGATAGAAAAAACACCGTTTAACTTATTGGCACTGAGTCAGTTGTATTTAGCGATAAATGAAAAAGAAAAAGCATTAATAGCGGTTGCACAAGCACATCAGTTAAAACCTAAAGACATAAATTTGCACTTACAATACGTGTCGCAGTTAATTACCTTGAATCATCTCACACAAGCTGAAAAACAGCTTAAAACACTTCAACAAAGCAATGCTACTAATCCTGATGTATTGTTGAAGCTTGGTGAGTTAAATGATGCAAAACAACAATTTGACGTGGCTAAACAGTACTACTTACAAGTATTAGAAATAGATGATAAGTATGAATTAGCTCTGGCTAAGCTCTATGCTCATGTCGCTAACGGGATGTCAGATAAAGAATTTTTAACGGTACTTAATCACATTGTGAACAAATACCCGGAAGCCTATTTTCCACGTAGCTTGCTTGCCCAATTTCATTTTTACTATGGTCAATCATCCATTGCTATCGAACAGTACCAATATTTACTAGAGACCGATAATATGCCGAACAAAGCGGCGCTACTTAATCGGTTGGCGTATTTATATTTACCCGATGACTTAAACAGAAGTGAAGATTATTCATTGCAAGCTTTAGCACTGGATAGTAATAATGTAACTATTCTAAGTAACTACGGGTGGATACTTGCTAAACAAGGCAACTACGAAAAAAGTATCACAGTACTGCGCGATGCGATAACTCGAGATGCAAGCAACCCAGAGCTGAAATACCACTTAGCTTACACATTAGAAAAACTGGGTAAAACCGACCAAGCAAAAAGGTTACTCAACGAAGTCTTGGCCTCGAATGTGTTTTTCACAGAAAAAACGGATGCCGAGTTACTACTCAAAGAAATCGAAAAACGTTGAAATCGGTCTTGAGTTAGCTTGATGATGTTTCCTAAACACCTCAACCGTTGAACCACATGGCCATATGATTTTATTTTACCCATAAAAAAACCTCGCCAGAGCGAGGTTTTTGAAATGATAAATCTAAGATTTATGCTTCTTGGATGATAACCAATTTAACTGTGGTCATTACATCTGAATGCAACTGTAAGTCAATTTCAAACTCACCAGTTTCACGCAAAGTACCAGTAGGCAATTTCACTTCAGATTTAGCAACTTCAACGCCAGCAACTGTGATTGCATCAGCAATATCACGAGTACCAACTGAACCGAAAAGCTTACCTTCTTCACCAGCAGGAGAAGCAATAGTTACTTCACCAAGCTCAGCGATTTTAGCAGCGCGAGCTTCAGCAGTAGCTAAAGTTGCAGCAATGCTTGCTTCAAGTTCAGCACGTTGTGCTTCAAACTTTTCTACGTTTGCTTTAGTTGCAGGAACTGCTTTTTTCTGAGGAAAAAGGAAGTTACGTGCATATCCTGATTTTACAGTGACAGTGTCACCCAAGCCGCCCAGGTTGGCGATCTTGTCTAGTAGAATGATTTCCATCTTTGCTACCTCTTATTTACGCCAACGATTACTTGTGAGAATCAGTATATGGAAGCAATGCTAGGAAGCGTGCGCGCTTGATAGCAGTTGACAACTGACGCTGATATTTAGCGCTAGTTCCAGTGATACGGCTTGGTACGATTTTACCACTTTCAGTGATATAGTTTTTCAGCAAAGCGATGTCTTTATAATCGATCTGAACAACACCTTCGGCTGAGAAACGGCAAAATTTACGACGTCTAAAAAAACGAGCCATTGTCTGTCTCCTTATGCTTTGTCTTCAGTGCTAGCAGGCTCTACAGCTGCAGCAGGTGCTTCTTCTTGCTTTTCAGTGCGTTCCTGACGACGGTCGTCACGACGATCATCACGACGCTCTTCTTTCGCCATTGGAGACTGTTCAGTTTCAGCTCCTTTGGTACGCATAACAAGGTTACGAAGAACAATATCATTAAATCGGAAAGCAGTTTCTAGCTCTTCAATTGCTTCTGCAGTGGCTTCAGCATTGATTAGTACGTAGTGTGCTTTATGCAATTTTTCGATTGGGTATGCCAATTGACGGCGGCCCCAGTCTTCTAAACGGTGGATTGTTCCGCCGTCATTCGTGATAATTCCGGTATAACGTTCAATCATACCTGGAACTTGTTCACTTTGGTCAGGGTGGACCATAAACACGATTTCGTAATGACGCATTGTTGCTCCTTACGGTTGTAGCCTCTTACAGCTCAGCTAAACTGTGTTGAGACAAGGAACTAAAAGTGATAGCTGATTTAAGGGCGCGAATTGTATATAAAGCCGACACTTAAGGCAACATATATTTCATACAAAAGTGAGGGAGGTAATAGCTCCGTCACTTTTAGCAATAAAACCAATTCTTGTAAGCTGTATTTAGTCCCTTTTCGTCTTTGCGATTAGGTTGTCGATAACGTCTTGTGCGCTATAGGCATCTTCGTTGAGCTTCACCCCTTTGCCCATCCGAATATCAAAAATGCTGTGGATCTCTTTACGTTCATTCCCTGCCCCAGTGGCGATTGTCATATCTATCTCGGTAGAAGGGCGTTGGTAAGCGAAGCCCTCCTCGGTAAATTTAGTTTGGCCACTCACTGTGGTATCCAAAACATTGGCAATCTCTGTTGAAACACGTGAATCAGGCGCTCGCTGGTTGAGAGTTAATACGCCGGCTGCCAAAGTAACCGTGCTTGCATGGGCCATCCCAACGATTACCATTAGGTTTAATATTTTATTTAGCTTAGTCATCTTCGTTTCCTCGTGTTTATGTAAATGACACTTGGATAACGAATAAAAAACGCAATTATTCCATCGAATAATAAATTAATTTAACTAAGCCAAAGCAAACTGCCTAACAAGGGGGGGTTTACAGGTGCTCTAAACCCACCAGCACTCCCACTCCTATTAACGCGATAATTGACCAAATCGTCGTTTTGCCGCTGACCTTTTCCCCCAGTACTTTAGCCACGACCAGCGATAGAATCACACTCATGGCGAACAAGGTTTGTACGACCGCAGCCTTAGTATAGGTAAAGGCAACCATTTGCAGATACAAAGCGGCGAATGTTCCTATTACGGTAGCGCCGGTGAAAAACAACCATGTACGTTTCACATTGTCAGTCGTCGGCAGCCATTTTTGTTTGGTTATGAACATCAGAATAACAATAATTCCTAGCCCGCCAATTAATCGAATTTGACTGGCATTGAAGGCATCGATTCCTGTTGAGGTAAGAATATCCCGACTCACAACCGCCCCAACGGCTTGGCACATGGCAGCCAGACCAGCATAAATATAGCCACTTAATTCGAAGGGCTCAAAACCGGAACGCTTTTGAATCTTAATGATCATGTCCACTGAAAATAATACCAAGGCAATACCGCACCATTGTTGCCAGGTTAACCATTCAGCAATCCAAGCCATAGCCAGTAATGCGGTAAAAATAGGCGCTAGGGTTTCAGCAACTAAAATAGATTGACTGTCGCCAATTTTATTCAGTGCTTGGAAGAAAAAGGTATCTCCCAGTCCAATACCGATAACACCACTAAATAGCAGCCACAACATGGTTGAGTTAGATACAGACACCTGAGGAAGAAAAAACTGGGTAATAATCAGCAAAATGCCAATTGCGGCTAATCCTTTCCATAAATTTAGCGCTAAAGGCGAAAAGTTTTTGCCTAATATTCGGAACATACGTGCTGCTACGGCCCAGCACAAAGCTGTGCTCAGAGCAGCAATTTCACCTATCATCATATTTTTGGAGTACTTCTATTTGATTATTTACTGTGACGTGAATTCTCGAATTTGTTTGCGCAGAGTGTCACGCAACTCTTCAAGATCTTTATTTAACCACATTTCTTGAGGAACTTGTTGCCATAATCGTTCTAATTTTTCTAAATGACGGTGAAAACTATAATACTCCAGCGCCGCAATCAACAATTGAGGTTTCAATATCTCATCGGATTGCAGAATATCAAAGCTTACTTCATTACCAGATAAAGACGCTATACGAACTTTCCATTTCATTGCATCTTTGTGGTCTGCACTCGTCACAACTAGCCTAGCAGATTCAAACGCTTGCTGATTGCCGGTTTCATGATGAAGTCGAGCTAACCAGTATTGCCGTTCATAGAAAGCATTTTGCCACTGCCCCATTAAATCACCATTGGTAGCTCCAAGCTTTCTGTAGCTTTGAGCAAATAAGCTACTAGCCTTGTCATTGTTACCCATTAACATGGCCATTTGGGCCAGAGCGGCATCACTAAATGCATCTAGATATTGCCATTGAATATCCGCATTTTCAGTGGCCATTCCTTTAGCACAGGCAACCTTAAGATCATTTAGCACTGCATCAGCTTGTTTATATTGGCCAACTAACATATTTTCATTTGCCAATTTCCACATGGAATATGCTGTAGCCATTGCATTGGCAGGAGAGCGTTCTTTTTTGTAAATCAATGATCTTAGTCTTTGCTCGCCCTTATTCATCTCAAGGGATTCAGCAATTTTTAATTCTGAATAATACTTATTGGCTAACCAAGTATAAGCGCTGGCCGCTTCTAATAAATCGTTCACATGGGCTGCTGCTCTGCCTTTTTCAGTAAATTTCACAGCTTCAAAAAAGCTTTGGCTGGCACTTTCTAGTTGTCCCCGTTGGGCGGCAATTTTGGCTAAATTTGAATATGCTCGGGAAAGCTCTATTTTGGCAATGGGACTATCAGGCTGCAATTCAACCAGATCATAAGCATTGGCTTGATAAAACTGAAAATATTGCTCGGCTTTTTGAACATCGCCTGCCCGCAAATGTGTCATCGCAATCCAATAGTTAGCATGAGCCAATTCCAATACATAGGTAAACCCGTTTGGGTGAATCTCAACAAGTTCAGTATCCAATTCGAGGGTTTTATTAAACGCGTCTAGGGCACCTGAGAACTGCCTGTTCTCTAAATAAACTTTCCCAAGTTGGAAAAAGGTTTGGCTGCGACTCAACTTGGCGGCTGTGGAGTCATCTTTGGGCGCAACTGTGCTTAAATATTCCAAAGAACGTTTCGAACTTTCCTGAATTAAATCTAACCTCCCAATGGTTTCTAATTTAGTACTTTCATCAATTAGAAATTCTATTAATTCATGGCTTTCATTCAACTTAGCCTCAGCAATTTTTTGATTTACTTTTGCGTCATAAGCATGGTTCACCATAAAACCAAAGATCATCAATAGCACTATGGCCAGGCCAAATCCAACACGATATTTGAGACTTGCACGCTTAATGGAAGCATGGATCATGGCTCTTAACGTAGGGCTTATGGATCCACCTTGTTTAAGAATAGACTTTCCTTCATCCAATGATTTACCCGGTGAAAGCAAATAAGCAGAAGGGCGCGTAGCGCTTTTCCACTCAGAAGCCTGGCCTTCTAATTTGTTTTTAAGCTCGACCTTTTTTTGATGATTGTCTAAGGTTTCATTGAGTCGAGGCCAGTTAGCGAATAGACAATCGTGCACCAAGCTAACATAAAGGTTTCCATCAATTCCTTTTTCACTTTTCATAATGTCGATAGCTTCAAATGCATCCACTAGCTCTTTGCCATTATGACTTTTATATAAGTCGTCAGCTACAACCCAAATTCTCTCATAATGGCCTTTAAAGCTTAACACTGCCAGGCGACTTACAATACGATGGAAGTGACGCTTATTAGCACGATCCAAGCTTTCATAGGTTTGCTCGGTCATTTTTGCAATAGCCCGTTCTAAACCGCCTAAATTCCGGTAAGTTGAATAATTAATCAGACCATTTTGCGAACGATTTTGATGAAGATGAAACAACACAAATTGTAATAAGGGTAAACTATCGGGAAACTCAAATGCACGCTGGGCAATATATTCATCTAAACTAACTTGCTCACCGTTTTCCTGCTCAAATTTTAAATGTTTAGCAGGTTCTGGAAACACCATTTTCTTGAGTTGATTTAATGTGGGAGGCAACACATCAAGCTGCCCACCATTTTGTTTTAATCGCAGCAATGCCGGGTAATCTGACAACGTGTGGTAAAAATCACTGCGTAATGTCGCCACAACTAAAATGCCACAGTGGACCACCAGACCTGCTAAAATATCAGTGAAATATCGACGCTCTGTGTAACCTAAGGAGTCGGTTAAAAATAGCCGTTCGAGTTGAAGAATACCAATTGCGAGCTTTTTATCCGCAGGCCAAGATTCCATTTTTTGCTTCATCAACTGCAAGAACTTATCTGGCTGCTGTTTGCTCATTTTAACCAAGGTATTAATATCTTCATTGGCCACAATTACTTGCTCAGAACTTTCTGACAAGGCCGAAATAAGAGACTTAAAGGGATCGATACTCAGGTTACATGGGGTGATAATCGTAGAACGAAATTCGACCTTCCCATCCGCTAATTGCAGCTCGTCTAATTTAGGAAAAATACCGGCTTGTAAGAGGCTAGATTTACCCGCTCCGCTTTTACCTAAAAGCAACAAAAATGGTTGGGATGATAGCGCTTTGTGTTGAAGCTTTGACAGTGCCTGTTGAGTTGCATCTTCTCTGCCTTGAAAATAATCAGCTTGATCACTACTAAAGGCATTTAATCCAACAAAGGGGTTCTCATTGTTACGGTGATTTGATTCCAAAATCGACATCCTAATCTAGCAAAATTTTTGCAGCTTCATACTGGCGTGTAGGCTTAACTGCTATTCACTTTATGGCTGTGCCTAAAGTTCCCTGTTTCCATCAAAAGTTAACATAGCGACATAAACTGCCAGTCTAATAATAGATAAAACCGATGCCTACCATATTGAACTACAAAGTTAGCATTTATTGTATGTTTTATCATCAAATAATTATTAAACTAACTTGCTGATAAAAAGTGAATTTTACCTGCAGATTAAATGTACCCTGAGTGTTGATTAGCTTACGGTTAGAGACATCCGAACAATGATTATACCAATCTTGTATCAGCAGAAACTATTCTCCAGGTTTTACCAGAATGCTGTTAAATTTTAATTTAATGTAAATGTATTTAGTCAGAAGTACAATTTAAAATTGTCCTGTTCAGAATGAATAAAAAACCTTATCAATCATATTTAATAAATTTTTTTAACCCTGTTACTCGATCTGATTCGTTCAGTTCTTATACCCAATAGTTAACAGGAAACATTATGCAAAATGTCATGCCATATACAGCGAATTACTCGCACCTTAAAATAGCTGGTTTTATTTGTTCTGCTGCCATTATTACCTTCAGCTTATTTGTGATAATGCAAAAATTAACCGCACAAAATGCCAATTACATCCCAACGCCAACGGCTGGCGTGTTTGTTGATCCCATATTTAACACCCAAGACAGCCAGTCTATAGAAAAGACCAAAATAAAACCCATTGAACCTCCTAAGTTGATGCCAAAAACAATTCAACCAAAGGAAATATTTGAGCCTAATGACAGCAACCTAACCGCAGGCTTTAAAATTGAGGTCCCCGCTCAGGAAATCACTCAAGACAATCAATTTTTAACGATTCAAGATGCTGAAACCACGCCTATGGTGCGAATTTCTCCGAAATATCCTGCCAGTGCAGCAAGAGAAGGCGTTGAGGGCTGGGTTAAATTACAATTTAGTATTGATGCCACCGGGGCAGTTCAAAATATTCAAATTATTGACGCACATCCCAAACGGACCTTCGACCGTGAAGCACGAAAAGCGTTAAAAAAGTGGAAATACAGACCGCAAATAGTGGATGGTAAACCCACTGAGCAGAGAGGCTTAGAAGTTGTGTTAGACTTTAAATTAGAAAGCTAACTTTTTTGCACTGACGGAAAGGATGTTGCGTGAGCATAACTTTAGCGATTAAAACATTGTTCTCAATTAGTCATTCAAATGAGTGGCTAATAACACGCTTTGCCCAAAGCGGCGATAAAAAGCTTTTTGAACAACTTTATGATAACTGTGGCAACGACCTTTACCATTTTTTAGTCACCCAATCAGACGCCCATTTAGCAAAGGACATCAGCCAACGAACCTGGTTAAAGGTTTTTGAAAAACCTCACTTATATAAGGAATCTGGGCGATTCAGTGCGTGGCTATTCACGGTCGCAAGGAACATGTTAGTAGATGAATTTAGGCATACAAATCGCTGGGAACACCTCCCAGAAAAACCACTAAATCAACTAAAAACAGCTTTTGAATTTTCTGACCCCATTGAAACCATTTTTGATAAAACCTTAATCTCTCTGCCTTTTGAACAGCGAGAAAGCTTTTGCTTACAGCAAGAAGGATTTGGTTTACAGGAAATAGCCGATATAACCGGCTGTGGTGTAGAGACAGTAAAAAGTCGAATTCGATATGCGAAGAATTCCCTTCGCACCCAATTAGAGAAATACCATGACTAAGCCCCATGAACACGATCAAGGGTCGTCAAAACAAGCAGAGCACTTTGAGACTCGTATATCTGACCTATATCAGCATCGAAAATCTAAGGTTCAAGCAACGGCAAGCATGAAACGTCAGTTGATGCAAAGCACCAAATCAAAATCGAAACTCTATGGTTGGTTCTACAATTTTCAACACCTGACTTTTGCAACAACTACAATTTTATTGTTAGGCTTAGTTGCATGGCAATCTTACGAATTACGCCAATCACCGGACACCTTGCGTTATACGTCGGTAGAAATACACAACATCGATGAACAATCATCACAGGATTACCGTCAAATTAGCCAACGTTACCAGCAACATTATCAAGATTACCTACAACAAAAGGCGCTGCTGGCCAGCCATCATCAAAAATCTGCCATACTCACCCAATTTGAAAATGGCTGGGAATTGAGAACTTGTGATCAAGAACTGGTGAAGATATCGAAACAATTAATCGACACATTACAACAAATGAATCTTATCAACGGTAATTTCAAAACCGGTGATAGCGTTGAAATTGCGTTTAATGTCTCAGGCTTGATAGTCGGTATTCATGCCAACAAAACCTTGTTGAAATGTTAAGTACAATGTCATCCGCACCAATTCAACTTGTCGGTACAGTGATACAAGGACACCAAGTAGCATCCGGAAGGGGCGTTGATACTCCCTATCCTGCCGGCACGATTGAAATGCAGAAACCTTTTTTTAGACGCTTAGGTTTAGATCTTAGCCTATGCTTTAACGGCACCTTAAATGTACGACTCCCCATCACTGAATTCCGCATTTTTCGCCCTACTTTTTGCTTCGAAAAGGTGCTTTGGGCAACAGGGTTTAATTCAGAAACCTTTTCTTTTGTTGCATGCCAAATTGAATTTCAGACTCAACAGTATGATGCTTGGGTTTACTACCCTCATCCCGAGACAAAAACTCAGCATTTCCAACAGACTAATCTAATTGAAATTTTGGCGCCTTATGTCAACAACCTTGCCTATGGCGCACAAATAACCTTGCACTTTCCCCAAGGGAGCATTGACTTTATCCCCGAGTAAAAGCTGATTAATAAACTGTTGTTAACTGCTAATTTTACCATTGTGTAAGTTTTGCGGAGTAAACTGAAAAACCACATTTTCGTCAACGGCATTGTGTTTATTTAGATTATTTTTGTAGTCGATAATTGATAACAAATGGCGAATAACGTTTATTCTGGCTTGTTTTTTATCATCGGCACTTACCACATGCCAAGGCGTAGTGTCGCTATGACTGCGATTTAGCATTTCATTTCGCGCTTGGCTGTATTCATTCCATTTGGCGATGGCGACTTCGTCGATTGGACTAATTTTCCATTGTTTTAATGGGTTTGTACGTCTATCTTCTAAACGGGCAATTTGCTCTTGTTTCGATATATCCAAATAGTATTTCACAATATGAATGCCAGACTCAATAAGCATGCGTTCAAACTGAATTACCATTTGCATAAAATGTTGATACTCAGCTTCGCTGCAAAATCCCATTACTCGTTCAACTCCCGCGCGGTTGTACCAACTTCGATTCATCAATACCATTTCTTGGGCACTGGGTAAGTGACTGACATAACGTTGGAAGTACCATGAATTGGCTTCGCGATCTGAGGGTTTCCCTAAGGCAACCACTCGCGTATCTCGGGGACTTAAATGCTCAGTGATGCGTTTGATAATTCCATCTTTGCCTGCTGAATCTCTGCCTTCAAAAATCACCAACAGTCGCAAATTATTATGAATAATGTGGTTTTGGAGTTTGACTAATTGAATCTGCAGGTCACGCAAAATACTTTTATACTCTTTTTGCGTCATCGATGATGTATTCATTGTATTTTCCGCCTTTTAATCTCGATTACCTTAGTTATAGCCTTTTACGCGGCTAAATTAAACTAAATAGGATGAAGTCTATTTCATTAATTTAAGACTTAAAACATGAATAGATACTCACTTAGATAGCCCTCACCATGTTTGACCTGCCCCCTATAGTTAATGATATATTTGGTTTTAATCATAAGGAAGAGTTAACAAGAATAGGGAAGTAAAATGAAATTTAAAAAGTGCTTAGTGTGCTGGTTGTTTGTTGGCCTCACATTATTAAGTGGTTGCGCCTCAACACCCTACGCCATTATAGATGGTACCCGCAGCAAAGCTTCTGATTTAGACAACTATGACGTTACCATTGTCTCTATTGATGGAAAAATGGAAGTTGGAAAACAGGTAGAAAATATTGAGCCCGGCTTCCACTATATCAATTTGGCTACCACCAAAAAAGTCAGAAGCAAAGTGACAGAATTACGTATGCTCCCTTTGGATGCAAAGGAGTGTATGAGATATGTAGTAACGGCACAGCATGACAATAGCCTAGATGATGAATGGGAAGTAAAGTTACTTAGAGAAGAGCCTATTTTATCTTGCACGCCGAGTGAAAAATCGGAAAAAGAAGACGTTTTACCCGCTTATTTAGCCCCCAACTTAGCCACTATATGTATTGAAATAGACGCGCTTGAAAACACCATTAGCCCGGTTGATTTATACCCGTCAATTAAGCAGTGTATTTTGCAAGGAAAAGAAGACGTAGCAATCTATAATTACGTGTTAGCCAGTGCGTATGGTATTTATGATTCAAAAAGAGTGGTTGATCAAACATCTCACCAAGCTATCAATATTATTCAGAAACATTCAATTTGGTCACTCACCGCCCTGGAGCAAGATAGCTTTCAACAAAAATTAACCGCATTCATTGATTCACCTGAGTCAATGCAACTCGCCTGCAATTTTATCCAAAAAGTTGGGAAGCCCGAATACACCCCAGATTATATGATAGAACACGGAGTTAAAAAGCTCACAGATGAAAATCCAGACGGACTGGTGAATGGTTTTGCAGAACAATCAACCTGGTCTTCCATATTATTAAATCAGCTCAAATGTACAGGTTAACCTGAAGCACAAACTGGCCCCCTGTCAGTTTTGTGCCCGAGAAAAAACAAGGTTAGCGATTATTAATTGCAGATTAAGTCGAATCAAGGCGCATTTCGCTGCGATGGATTGGCTTTGAAATCCTTCACCATTTTATGGGGGTCCACTGCACTTTGGTGTTTTGTGGCAGCTTCTGCCCACCAAATTAATTGGTTGAAAGTACGGGCAAAATAATTAAACCACGAGGATTGCTGTTCATGCTCGAGGGGCGAACCATCGGCTGCAAATACCTCTTGGGCTTTGGGCACATGGATCATTGCCGAGACAGGCAAACAACCAAGCTCAGAAAGAAAGGTTCGCATACCTACAGCAGCCCGCATTCCCCCCCATTGCCCTGCTGAGTATGTCACTATGGCACTGGGTTTATAAGAAAATAAAGAACTACCAAAGTGATTAAGCAAATTAGCTAATGCCGGACTCATAGAATGATTATATTCAGGGCTAACCATGATATAACCATTACAAGATTCGATTTTATCAGCCAGTTCATTCAGCTTAGCAGGGGCTTTACTTCTCGGGTAAGCAAACTGGGGTTTGAAAACCCCTTCCAAGGGGTAGTCTAGCGCATCCACTAATTCGAAATCGTGCTCTGGGTAGCGACTGTTTAAACATTCAATACAGGCTCTCGATACTCGTTCACCAAGACGAGCAGGTTTAGGAGGTGTACTATCGCGAACCGTACCTAAAAAAACCAAAAATTTCATACACTCTTTCCAAACACTAAAATGGAAGCCTTTATTTTAGACTTACTGATTTACTATTGGAGATCATTCATCGCTATACACAATCTCGCACTCAATACTTGTGCTGCAGGATATTGAGTTACGAATTAGGCACTTTTCATCTGATTTAATCAGCAACCTTTCTGCATTATCTTTATTTTCAGTAGCTGGAATTACCAATTTAATTTTTGAAATCACCTTAGTGAATTGTATGGTTCCATCAACTTTGTCCAATTCGCCCTGAGATGAACACTCAATGGTATGCCATTGCAACTTGCCAACTCTGGCGATGGCTCTAAATGACAAAACAAAGCAATTCGCAATTGACGCCATAAAAAGATCTTCCGGCGACCATTTATCTCCCGGCCCACCAAACAATGAAGGCGGTGCAACGGGTATATCGGCTAGGTTTTCACATTTAGCTGTTAAGCTGCCAGACGCATTGCCTTGTGCAACTACGGTGTAATTATGTGGAAGATCTTGCATGTGTATAGTCTCCAAATTATTTGAAATAGTTATCATCAGCCAGCAAATGGTTCGCAAATTAGTTGTAAACTGCCAACCTTACTTAGTCGCGATTACCTGTATAACGGCCCCTCTGCCGGTGTGATATTTTCCTTCGATCACGTCTCGTTCAATCTCTTCTAAGTGGTTAAAGTTCAATCCATCAAGATCTGTGAGTATGGATTCTTTGCTTGTCATGGAATCGATAGATTTGCCGCCGCCAGTTCCATGCTTCAATTGCTCAGGCGTATAGGCCTCTAACATAAATACACCACCTGCTTTTAGTCCATTTACGGCCTTTTTGTATACACGACTTCGCAATTCAGGCGGTAAAGGGCAGAAAATAGAAAGAACCCCATCCCATACTCCCTCATGGATATTAAATTCGGCCAAGTCAGCGTGAATAAGTTCAATTTCCACACCATTCTCTTTAGCCAACAGCTCGGCTTTTTCCAACCCCACAGCAGAGGCATCTACCGCCGTCACAGCATACCCTTGTTTTGCTAGAAACACGGCATTTCGTCCTTCACCTTCAGCAAGACTCAATACCTTGCCTTTGGGTATGACCGGGAAATGCTCGGCTAAGAAGCTATTCGGTTGTTTGCCATAAGCATAATCTTTGTCCGTGTATCTTTCATCCCACATTTAGCACCTCATTGATTCATATCAAACTGATAGCAATAAAATCCCTAACAGCATGCTGACGAAGCAGCTTGATTCACGTCGTAGAGAGTCTTATAGAAAAAACACTCATTTATTTAGTCTTTAATTATCTACTTTCACATCGTCAACATCAGGTGGATCGCCAGATTCTTCATTTCGTTTTATTTGTTCACGCTTTTGTTTATCTAAACTTTCTGTTGCCGAAGGTGGGATAGGAAATAAAGAAATAAGTGGGAATACGGCTAAAAAAACAAAGGCCCCCTTGGAGTTAGATTTTGCCCACATTATTAGTTTGCTTAAGGCAATGATAAGTATTGGAAATAACAGTAGCGCGAACAGCCCAATAATTTCTTTGCGATAGCTCCCTAGCTCACTAAGTAACTCCATTTAGCAATCTTCATTTCTAATCCAGATAAAGTATAGATGGGACTAAGTCAGTAAAATTAAAGGGGTTATTCTTTGGTTTTTTGATATTCCCAGGACACTATGGCAGCGCACAAACCACTTGAAATTAAACAAAGCACACCAACTACAAAGCTAGCACCACTCATGGCCCAAACCACACCACGGTAACCAGGCGTTTTCATGGAAACAATCAGACCACTGGGATCACCTGCAAAGGTTTGTGGACCCGCAAAAATACTAAAAACAAGTAGACCAACGGAAGCAATCAACGCGAGGTTGCCAATAAAGCCGAGCAAACGAACCGTCAGTAATAATGAGCTCAAGTTTTTTGTTGTGAGTTGATAGTAAGGATAAAATTTCATAAAAGTCCTTTTTAGTAAGTCTAGAAACGTGACGAGTCTAAGCCTCATAAATTAGCTTAGATCACTATTTGTCAATGTCAAAAAAAGCCCTTTGGTCAGCTTAAGATAAACCCTAAACTGTTGTTTACTGAGAAAATATTTTCAATAAATTTCTTTGTTCTGGTACTAAAAGATCGCTTAAATAATAACTCCGCAAACTAGTAACAAAGGCTTGAGTGGCTTCGGAAAATACGTTTTTTAATTTGCAGGCGGGAGAGATACAACACGGAGGCTTATTGCACTCGACAACCTGCATAGAGTTTTCTAACAGCAGAACTATTTCACCAATATTAATTTGCTCTGGAGGCAGATTTAAAAATACACCGCCACCTTTTCCTCTTTGGGTTTGGATAATCTTTGCTTTACCCAACTGATGCACAATTTTATTTAGGTTATTTCGAGAAATATCATAGGTTCGACTAATTTCGTCAATACTTGCTTTGCGTCCAGCAGGTAGCAAAGCTAAATAAATAAGTGTACGTAATCCATAATCTGTATATCGAGTTAGTTGCATGTTTGCTTACCTAAAAACGGAGGAAAAATTGCTCACAATTGACACTACTATATAATACTTTTAATATGCACCTTATAAAAGATACATATTATAAGTACCTTAAAGGGTTTACGACTAACATGAATATTTCTGAGCCAAAAACTGAACACGCCATACCAGCCATTTGGAGGCAAGCATTCAGACCTTTATTTTTGATGGGCAGTATTTTTGCTATTTTGAGTATGGCAACCTGGGCACTATGGTTAACTGGAAAGGTTTCATTTTCCCCATACGGTGGCATGTATTTTTGGCATGGTCATGAAATGCTATTTGGCTTTGTCTCGGCCATCATAGTCGGTTTTTTGCTAACTGCAGTGCAAAATTGGACTGGGTTACGGGCAACTCATGGAAGTTCATTAATTGTACTGTTCTCATTGTGGTTAGCTGGTCGCTTATTGATTGTTTTTAACCCGTTACCCATTCAGTGGTTGACCGCTATTATTGACGCAAGCTTTTTACTATTAGCTGCCGTTTTTATGGCAAAATTAGTCCTCAAAGTAAAACAATATCGAAACCTGATATTTGTTCCTATACTCGCACTGTTGGTGATGGGGAACCTTCTTACTCATTGGTCGGTATTGGCTCAGCAGCCTGAATATTATAGGTGGGGAACCTACACTACGGTAATGACAATCACCCTTATCATTAGCATCATTGCGGGGCGCATTTTTCCCATGTTCACAGCCAATGGTACTAATACCAAAAAGGTTGCCAATCTAGAATGGCTGGAAAAAATAGTGATTGGATTAACATTAATCTTAGCTTTGTTATTTCTAACCAACTTATCCAGTTATTTACCCAAAATGGTTATGGCAGTTATATTTGGACTTGCAGCTGTGTGCCATACTATTCGAGCATTACGCTGGCGTCCTCAGGTAACCTTCGGCGCTCCTTTGGTTTGGTCATTACATTTAGCCTACTGGTTTGTACCCGCTAGTTTAGCTTTGTTTGCTATGCATTTTGCCGGTGGCAATATTTCCCCATCAACCGCACTCCACGGTTTAACTGCTGGTGCCATAAGTTCACTCATCTTGGCGATGATCGCAAGAATATCCTTGGGCCATACAGGCCGGCCGCTGCAGCCCAGGAGAACTATGACATTTGCATTTATGATGATTATATTGGCGGGGATCAGCCGCGTGAGTGTTGAATACTTGCAAGAGTTCACCAGCGCTAATTTATATGTAGTCGCCGCAATTTTATGGGTATTTGCCTATTTGCTATATGTTCTAGGCTACTGGAAGATTTTGACCAGCCCAAGACCTGATGGTCGCCTCGGTTAATCTTTAAATGAGTTTAATTAAAAGCCAAAACCTTGTTGGATTTGGCTTTCAGGTTCCGTTTCTTGGATCAGTTCCGCTCCTTGATTGCTGGCTTTATTGACTTTGCTTGAAACCGGGTAGTAACGGTAGTCATCAGCATAGGGCAGCCACGCAATTTCCTCACTTTGCTGTTGCTCTGCCACAAACCATTGCGTCGCAAGCTTCTCATCAAACATCAGTGGCATAGCGTGATGAAGGGGCTTTAGTTCACCTTCTGAAGGACGGGTTATGATAGTAAACGAACCAGGGGCATCTATTCGTGGGGATTCATATAAACCACCGAATAGAATTGGATTACCATCTTTACGACACACAAAGTAGGCTTGTTTGTGTCCATTTTCTTGGCGCCATTCGTAATAGCCCAATGCAGGTACAATACAGCGTTGACCGGTCTCCCAAGCATGTCGAAATGAAGGCTTTTCACTCAAGGTTTTAAGACGGGCATTGAAGGTAGAAAATTCAGTATTGGCAGTTTTCACCCAACTAGGTAATAAGCCCCAGCGAAATACTTCACATCCATCAGGTGTAATTATTGGCGCCATTTGAGTAGGCGCTATGTTAAAACCCAATTCAGCCTGAGCAGGCCAGTCAGATAAAATATCTGCCCAGCCATGCATGGCTCCAATATGATTCGCGTACCTACCGCACATTAATTATTCGCACCTTTAATGGTTTGTAAATGCAGTATGGCAAAAGAAACTCAGGATTAACAGCATGCTCAAAAACACATAATAAGGTGCCCAGCCAACCTGTTTTAAAACACTAGATGTTGTTGTAATAATAAGTCACCTTGAGTGTCTTTGAGACTCAAGCTGACCTTAATTTCATTTTTTGTATCATTTGCGTTAGGCCACTGAATATCAATTTGTCCAAAGTTTGCATCAATGAATGCTTCGCCTTGTCGGTGCTCATTAGGACTGATTTGGTGCCAGCTTTCCGTTAAACCTGAAGAAGTCAGCTCCCATATGGATTGCCCTTTTGCGGTTTTATCTGCTGATAACTCCCCCCAATGTGTATCACCGCTAATCGCAAACAAGTTATGAATATTCAACTCATCAAATAAGGCTAGCATGCGTTCACGCTCTTGGGGAAAGTTAGCCCAGCTTTCCCAGCCAGTAAATTCAGAGATGAACTGGATACTAGACACCAAAATACGTAAATCAGCTGGCTGTTTTAATTGTTCTTCTAACCACTGCCACTGAGCCTCACCTAAGATCATGCCCTTACCAGAAGGATCAGGTTCGTAAGGGCCTAAATTATTAGGCGATTTAATTTTTTCATATTGAGTTTTCGATACTGCATGAAGTGCACTGCGATTCCAGCGCAAATCCAATAATATCACTTGTACTTGCTGTCCTGGCGGCCCGTATATATAGGCTGTATAAGCGCCGTCTTTGCGCCTGCGTCTTTGGCTGTCAGCAGGCTCTTTAAAATAATCTAACATAAGTTGTTTGGAGACTTCCTTTTGAGGATACTCAACTCCACCATCGTTTACACCAAAATCATGGTCATCCCAGATCCCTATCACTGGTGTGGTTTCACGCAATTGTTTAAAGCCTGAGACATTAGCTTGTTTTTGGTATTTTTCCGCCAACACCTGCATATCTTCTGTATCACCGTAAATATTGTCGCCCAACAGCATAAACAGATCTGGTTGTTGTTGATTAATTGATGCCCAAATAGGTTGTGGTTTATCTTGATGCACACAAGAACCAAATAAAATCTTGGTCATAGGTTTAGTCGTTGCTTGCTGGGCGAAGACAAAACCATGGGAGTTCAATAGTAAAATGAAGCAAACAGTATAAATATAGATTTTCATTGCGGGTTTACCTCAATAGCTTTACCAATGTCATCATTAAATTGTTCAGACTTAATATTCAACAAACTAAGGGCAGTAGCGGCAACTTGGTCCAAACTAAATGTTTGTGTATTTTTTTGCTCTCCTAATGGTTGATCCTTTGCCAACATTTGCTTTACGTCAGGCCCCATAGCCGCGAACCAAATTTCGTTTGAACCCACTATGCCATCTTTGAACTCAGAGCCTGCATTAATATAACCTTTTACCGCTTCAGGGCTGCCATGGTGTGGCCAGCTTTTCAATGTTTTTCCCCGTCCGTGATCAGTGGTAATGATGAGGTTAGTTTTTCCTGCGTATTCGGGCATACTTTGTAGCTTTTGCCATAAACCAGCAATTAAGCTGTCAGCACGATGCAGTGCATCGGCATATTGCCAATAACTGCCATTGTGTGCAAAATCATCAGTTTCACCTAATGCCAAATACAATACTTTGGGTTTAAATTGACTAACATATTCCTCAGCGAATCCCACTGTAAAAGCATCTAAGCGTACGTTATGCCAAGGACTCGGGATGTTTTGTTGCAAATGGTTAAGCCACTCAGTTCTTTCTGACAGGTTTTGCCATTGTGCCGATTCAAAACCGGCATTGATTGGCAAGCCACTTCGTTGCCGATTAATGATGGCCGGAAATACATCCCAACTACCAAATACAGCAACCTTTTGTTGATACATTGCCTGTTGATTCAGCCATTCCAAAAACGTCACATTTTTGTTGTTATTAGCAGCATTATCTCGAATCCTAGAGTCCGCTTTACCGGTTAAAAGCTCGTTATATCCAGGGTATGAAAACCACATGGAATTGCTAACCGTCATGGCAGAATCGATATCTCGATTGCCCAGCAGTAGTCCATTGTTTGCAATTGTTGACCAAAGGAACGGCATCAGCTTCGCTCTTTTTTCATTTGCAGAAGAGCCGCCAAACTGGTCAAGTTGGCGCTGTTTAATAGCAGGATTAATATGTTGGCTGTACAACTTGGGGTCATAACCTCGATACACATCCTGCCAGCGAACCCCATCAAGAGATATTAGAATAAGGTTTTCAGCACTACGGGCCAACGAACTTGCCAGTAAAGTAGATAAGCATAAAATCATCAACAGGGGGCGTTGCATGTAATTTCTCCATAAAAAAAGGGCTGCAAACGCAGCCCAAAGACACAGGGTCACACATAAAGCAGTTTTAAATTAGAATTTCACCATAGCGTTAAACGCAGCGGTGCGCGGAGCTCCAATCCAGGCCGATTGACCAGAAATACCACCTAAATAGCTCTCATCGAACATATTGTTTACGGTAAGGCGAAGCTCAATAGAATCCACACTTTCGCCCAGATCATCTATTATTACACCAGCATAAAAATCAGAAACTAAATAAGCATCAGCAACTTGCGTATTCGCCGCGTCGATAAAACGCTCATCGACCCATTTTGTAGATAATCCTGCGATGTAATTATTTCTATTCCAATCTACAGAAATAACCGCCATGTGTTCAGCTGAACCAAATACCGTATTGCCAACAGGGTAATCAATTGAACCATCGGTATATTCAGAATCATTTTTAGTAAATGAACCGTAAACGCTCAAGTTATCATGCACTTGAATATTGATACTTGCCTCAATACCGCTTGAATCGATGCCCCCCACGTTTACATAACCGCCATTGGTACCGATTAAGAAATCGATCCCTTCTGGTGAATCAGGTGCAATAAAAGTTAGTCTGTTTTCGAACTTAATCGAATAATAAGTCAAACTAGCGGTCACAATGTCGCCAGTATATCGAACACCTAAATCAAGATTTTCTGCGGTTTCAGGAGAGATATCTCCTAACTGAGACGAATCACGTTCTAGCACTGTATCTTTAATCGCTGCAAAGTTTTCTGCATAACCCGCAAACACTTCTAACCCGTCAAGACCGGTTTGAACCACTAAGCCACCGCTCAACAATACATCTGAGTCTGATGAAATACTTACGTTTTCGGTCTCGCCAAAGTTGTCGCTACGTTCTAAATCAACATAAAATTGTTTTACACCAAAACGTGCGGTGAACATGTCACCCTCAAGTATATTTTCCAAATACATCATGGTTGTTTCAACGGGGAAAGAACGGTCATATTGCACCCAGTAAGGCGTATTGTCGTATTCGTAACCGGTTCTTGAGTCGATTACTTTATGCCAGTCCCGAGACTCGTTGCGATCATAATCTTCATACCAAATTCCGCCACGAAGGTTATTTTGCATATCATTTATTTGTGCAATCCAAGAAAAATCAGCATTAAAGCCAATACGCTCTTTTTCATAATGAGTATGGCGATAAGAACTAACAGGCAATGCACCAGATGCATAACATGCAGGATCATATTCAGCGCCAGCTCCACCATACGGGAAAGTGATTGAACTCACACATCCATCAGTGGGTGATAAAGCAACACCGCTGGCATCCACAAAAAAGATTTGCGATAGTGCACTGCCACCTTCTACAGTATTACCAGAAACCAACTCAGAATTTGGCTGACTGGTACCATCAGCTTCCACATCAACAACGTATTGTGGGATCCAATCACCACGACCTTCATTGTAGTGGTAGTAGGCATTTGCATTGACAACCACAGAACCAAACTCATGTTCTAATTCAATATAAGCAAAGCGATTTTCCCGTAGTGTTGACCATCCTTTACGATACAGTTGATCAACATAAGGAATACCTGTCCATTCAGACGTTAAGCGATCCCAATCAGGATTTTGTACGAATTGATCCAAACTTACCCTTTGGTAGTTGTCTTCATGGGCATCATCCCAAGAAAAATATGCGGTTAAATCGGTGTCGCCATAACTGCTGACGATTTTTGCGGCAATGTGGTCGCGGGTATTTTCCGCAGATTGATTAACCCAATCGGTATTGCTGGAACTTGAAACACTAAACCATGCATAAGTGTCTTTAGCAATTTCGCCAGTTTCATATCGCACAAACATTTTTTGCGCATCGAAATCACCTAAAGTAGTGCTAAAAATCATTTGCTCTTCGGCACCGGGATCAATAGTGACGAAATTTAAAGTGCCGCCTAATGCTTCATTAGAGCGAGATGCAATATCAGATGTACCTTGAGATACTTCAACAGTAGAAAGATTTTCAGTATCGATATAGCGGTTCGCTTTAGCACCACCACCATAGTTGGAATTACCGTTGGCAATGCCGTCAACCGTAATACCTATTTGTTGTTCATCTTGGCTTAACTGAAAACCACGAATGGAAACAGTGGTTGACCAATCATCTGTTCCAAAAGTATCACCTTCATTAATTAACACACCAGGTAAATTATCGATAACAGATAAAACACTGGTAAGCGAGCTTTGCTGCAATAACATCGTCTCAGAAGTTTGATTATTAGCATAAGAAACACTTTTTCCGATAACACTGATTTCTTCTATTTCAGCTTCTTCTTGGACGTTTTCCTGGGCAAAGGAATGTTGGGCATATAAGGCTGCAGCCACGAGCATTCCAAGGCTCGAATATTGAAATGGTAATAGTTTATTGTTGCGCACCATGATTCCCTTTTTATGTTTAATTTTCGGGCGCTAGAGTGCTAGGAACTCATGACAGTAGGGTTTAATTTCAATGACATTTTGAATAAGGTTTTACTACAAAAAAATGAAAGGAACACTAATTTAACAATAAAAAACAGTAATTTAAGAAAAGTTCATCAGGTAATTTTCAGGTCTTATTCACAACTATAAGTATTCAAATGTTGCGTCTTTATACACAAAGCAGCACATTAGGAATGTCGATTAAATGCTTGGAGAATTTTATGCTTAAGTTATATGGATTTGCCGTTAGTAATTATTTCAATATGGTAAAAATGGCGGCTGCTCTGAAACAAATTGATTGCGAGGATGTGATCACCTACCCTAATCAAACACCTGAGTATTTGGCCATTTCTCCCACAGGTAAAGTCCCCGCACTGGAGACCAATGAAGGTGTGTTAGTTGAAACCAATGTGATTCTGGAATATTTAGATGAAAACTACCCGGGCATTGCGTTGTATCCCAAAGAACCTTTCCAAAAAGCCAGAGTTAAAGAGCTGGTTAAAATGATTGAACTCTATATGGAGTTGCCCGCCAGACGCTGTCATGCCGAAGCATTTTGGGGCGTTCCAGGTGAAGATATCACTAAAAAAGAAGTTAAACGCGCATTGCTAAATGGTATCCAGGCTATTTCAAGAGCAGCGTCTTTTTCTCCGTATATTGGCGGTGAGCAAATTAGCGCAGCTGATATCGTATTTCTATATTCTGCCGATCTTGCTGCTAAAGTCGCGGCCAAGTTATTTGCGATTGATTTGTTAGCGGAAGCACCTGGTGCTAAAGAATTACTTGCCAAATTAAATGAGATGCCCGAAGCTAAAGTTATTGCTCAAGCACGTGCTGAGGCTACGCCTGCATTTAACGCTTATTTGCAAAAAGCGTTTCAAAAGTAGCCCATATTCACTTTAACCTTTGTTACCCAACCTGGAGTACTTATGAAAAAAACACGGATTGTTGTTGCCCTAGCAGCCGTTGTAGTAATAGCTTACGTAGGCGTTCGAACTTTTGTCCCCAGTGTAATAGAAGGACAAATGAATCAGGTTCAACGAGGACAAAGCAATAATGTCGATGAAACTACCTTAGCGTTCCACAATTCGCTGATTGTGGGTGATTGGCACGCCGATACGCTTCTTTGGGACAGGGATATTGCTGAGCAAGCTGAATTAGGTCATGTTGACATTCCACGGTTGCAAAAAGGCAATGTTGCGCTGCAAATGTTCACCACTGTGACCAAATCTCCCGAGGGGCTCAATTACGAAGAAAATGCCACGGATGCGCCTGACAGCATTACTAAATTATCCCTAGTGCAGGGCTGGCCAATGGCGACATGGACGAGTTTAACAGCTAGGGCAATTCATCAGGCAGATAAACTTAACCAACTAGCCCAGCAACATCCTGACGATTTGATGATTGTTACCTCACAGTCTTCTTTGGCAGACTTTTTAACGAAGCGTGAAAGTACCCCCAAATTAGTAGCAGGCTTACTCGGCACTGAAGGTTCTCACGCGTTAGATGGCAAGCTCGAAAACATTCAGGTGTTGTACGATAAAGGCTTTAGAATGATGAGTTTACAGCACTTTTTTGATAATAAACTGGGCGGCTCACTGCATGGCACCAGTCAAACCGGACTGTCCGAATTTGGCCGTCAAGCGGTGGAAAAGATGCAAGCACTGGATATTATTGTCGATGTTTCACATTCATCAGAGCAAACGGTTAAAGATGTCTTGGCGATCAGTCAAGCTCCTTTGGTCATCAGTCACACAGGGTTTAACGGGCATTGCCAGTCGAAGCGCAATATAGATGACAGCTTGATGCAACAAATTGCAGATAAAGGTGGCCTAATAGCAGTGGGATATTGGGATGGGGCTATATGTAAAATTACGCCGAATGATGTGGCCGACGCGATTATTTATGGCTTAAAATTGGTGGGAGAAGATCATATTTCCCTAGGCTCTGACTTTGATGGTGGCGTGACCACCAGCTTTGATAGCAGTGAATTAAGTGTTATCACCCGCGCTCTGCTACAAAAAAATGTTTCCAAACAAAGCATTGCTAAAGTAATGGGCGGTAATATGCTGAAATTCTTACAAAAGCAGTTACCTGCAAACTAAATTTTAAGTTCTTTTTTATCACTTCAAAACAAAAACGTGACTTTTGTCACTTGTTTAGGTCAGCAAACTCGATAAAGTTTGCTGACTATTTTGTTTTTGTAGGAAGTAAAAATGGATCACTCCCCTCCCATACTCATAGCGAAAGATTTAACAAAGTCATACGGTAAAGTGGCAGCCATAAAAGGCGTCAACATCAACCTTCAAGGTGCAGGCGTATTTGCCATTCTTGGGCAAAACGGGGCAGGTAAAACCTCACTGATAAAATGTGCTCTGGGGTTAGAAAAAATGTCTTCCGGTAGTTTACAGATAATGGGATACCAGCCAGGTAGCCTGCAGGCAAAACGCCAAATTGGGGTGATACTTCAGGACTCTGATTTACCCGATTTACTGACTGTACGTGAACAAATCACCTTATTTGCCAGTTACTATCCCAGGCCATTTTCCGTCAATCAAACCATTCAGATGTGCGAACTTCAAGCTTTCGCAGATAAACGCTATAAAAATCTATCCGGAGGCCAAAAAAGGCGAGCTCAATTTGCTTTAGCCATAGTCGGCAATCCACAACTTACCTTTTTAGACGAGCCCACAACAGGTTTGGATATTGAAGCCAGACGGAATCTCTGGGCTATTATCCGACAATTTGCCAACCAAGGTAAAACCATAGTCCTAACCACTCATTATCTAGAGGAAGCGGAGAATTTGGCCGATCGGATAATGATTATGAACTCAGGTGTAATTGTCGCTGATGCTTCACCTAATGATATTAAGAAGCAAACCACGGGCTCAGTTATCCGCTGCGAAACCCAAATTTCAAAAGATGTATTACAAAATATAGCAGGCGTAAGTTCAGTAATGAATACTGGAAGGTATACGGAAATACGCAGCGACAATGTCAATCAGTCACTTAGTGAAATGTTGCAGCTCGATCCGCTACTGTCGGATCTCACTGTGGCTCAACCTAAATTAGAAGATGTTTTTAGCACCTTAAGTCAAGGAGAGCAGTCATGAACAGAATTTGGCAATCATTCGTGTTAGAAACTGGCGCTGAACTATTAAAAGCTTTCCGGGCACCTGAATTTATATTTCCCACATTGGGCATGCCGGTGGCATTTTACTCGCTATTTGCCATCTTGCTGCCGGGAAGCAGTAACAACTCGGCTCACTTACTCGCCACCTACGGCGTGTTTGCGGTAATGGGACCTGCGATATTTGGCTTTGGAATAAGCGTTGCCAACGAACGTGATAAAGGCTGGTTAGATTTGAAATTAGCAGCGCCTAGTCAAGGGTTTAGCTATATTGGAGCTAAAGTTTTCAGCACCCTTCTCTTCTCAAGTATATCACTAATTATCATATACTTAGTTGCAGGTTTTGGGGCAGGTGTTGCGTTACCCCAAAGCACTTGGGCGATGATGTTAGTTTCACATGTACTAGCGACCTTTCCATTTATATTGATTGGCCTAATTATTGGCTTTAGTTGCTCAGGAAACGCTGCAATCGCCATTTCCAATGTCATCTTTTTGGCTTTAGCTGCCCTCGGCGGCTTGTGGATACCAATGATGTTATTTCCACAAAGCATGCAAACATTTGCGCATTTTTTACCGACTTTCCATCTAAGTGAAATCGCTCTGTTTATTTTAGGGGCCAGTGGAGAAAGAGACGTTGTTTATCACCTAATGATTGTCGGTCTTATGAGTATTATTTTGTTGTTATTGACCACCCTAGCCTGGTCAAAGCAACGTAGTCATTAATGTATTAAAGGGAAGCAGTTACCATGATTAAATATATATTTAGTATTGTTAGTGCAGTAGTTATCACAATGTTGATTACGCTGGTTTTTATATTACCCACTAATAGAGACAGCGCCAATGCTGACAGTGAAAATCAACAAGCAGATAATACATCGGCTTTGACCAATACGTTGTTATTCAAAAATATTAGATTATTTGATGGCACAGAGTTCATCGAAAACACCAATGTCTTAGTTAAAGAGGGGCTGATTGCAGACATATCAAAATCAATTGATATCCAGCATCTTGGCGATATTCGTGTGATAGAAGGACAAAACCTGACCGTATTACCCGGCATAATCGATGCCCATACCCATTCTTATGGGAATGCTCTCCAAGATGCGTTACGTTTTGGTGTCACCACCCATTTAGATATGTTTACCAATGAAATGGGCTTATTAGAAAGTGTTCAGCAACGACAGAATTTACAACAGACCGATAAAGCCGATTTATTTAGCTCTGGTACTCTGGCTACGGTTGATGGAGGCCATGGTACACAATATGGCTTCGCCATTGATACAATTCAGAATATAGACGGGGTTGCGGCTTGGGTGACAAGGCGGAAACAAGCGGGCGCTGACTATATCAAACTCGTGTATATGCCTAATCAGCAATACATGCCTAGTTTAGACAAAGCAACCGCCCTGGAAGTGATAAAACAAGGTCATTTACAAGGGCTAAAAGTATTGGCGCATATTTCCAGTTTTAGCGCAGCTAAAGATCTAATTGAGGGTGATATTGACGGATTAGTGCATATTTTTGCTGACCAAGTGGTCACTAGCGACCTGTTGGCAATAGCCGCTGAAAAAGATGTTTTTATTATTCCAACGTTGGGGGTCATTGCATCGGTGAATCAGCAAAATCGCAATAGCGAATTATTAGCCGATGAACGCATATCTGGCGCACTTTCGGCTGCGCAAAAGGAGACCTTACAAGTTAGTTTTAGTCATGCCGCCAGTGGCTTCGATTTCGCCATTGCCAAACAAAATGTCAGTTTATTCCATCAAGCTGGTGTAACAATACTAGCAGGTTCAGATGCGCCTAATCCGGGTACCGCATACGGAGTAAGTGCATACCATGAGATCATCTTACTGACTGAATCCGGATTAACTAATGCGGAAGCGTTGGCGGCAGCTACAGGCACTACCGCCACACAGTTTAGCCTCGAAGATCGCGGTGTAATTGCAGTAGGTAAACGGGCTGATATGGTAGTCATTGAAGGGGATCCTAGTCTCGATATCGATACTATTTTCAATCTGAAACATGTATTGAAAAATGGCTATCTAGTACAACAAGATTTGCCTCAAAGCCAGCAAGGGGTTGCCATTGAAAATCCAATGTTAGGAGATTTCGAAACTCAAGACAGTTTGCAACCAAACGAAGGGTTTAACTGGACTCAAACTCATGATGGTTATGCCAATGGCAACTCCACAGCAACAATCACACGAGTAGGCAATATAGGGGTTGATGGTAGCGCCGCCTTGCGAGTTGTCTCGACTGTCGAAGCTGGTTTTCCATATCCCTGGGCGGGAGCAGTAATTGGTGATTTTTCACCTCCCATTAGTGCTGCAGATATAGCCGCATACACCCATATTACATTTGATGTAAAAGGCTCTAAGGGAAACTATCGAGTTATGTCGTTTTCGGCCACCTCTGCCAATATTCCGCCTTCTCAGAACTTTGAAGTGAGTCCCCAATGGCAGCACATTCGCTTGCCGTTATCAGGCTTTAAAGGTTTGGACCATACCCAAGTATCCGGCTTTGCATTTGTAGCAGGCCCTACCCTTGGAGAATACGAATTTGTGTTAGATAATGTGAGCTTAGAATAGAAGTTGAAATATTCAATAGAAGGCTAGTTGCGCCTTCTATTGTTGTTCATCTTGTTGCAGCAATGTATCTAGCTCCTTTGTTTGTTTATTCGCTGTTTCAATTAGCTGTTGTTCCGCCAATCGCTGCTTTTCAGCCGCTATTGCCATTAACTCTCCTTCCGATTGCTGCATTTCCAACTCAGCACTCTCTTCGAGAGCTGACTGTACTAGATCATTTGCAACCTGCGAGTCTTTCAGTAGTTTTTGCTCAGCTTCTAGCTCCAATGCTTGATCCTGTGCTTGTTGCTCCTCGAGCAACTCTTCTGGGCTTTTTTCCTTGTTTAACTCAGTAGGAGCGGGATTACATGCCGTTATGCTGACAAGTGACAAGATAAAGAGCATATTTATACGCATGTCTAGTTCCTAATATTACAATTACATTATAGCTGGGTTACTATCTGTGTGTCGTTACTAACGTTAATAAAGACTTTGTTTTAATGCAAATTTTCAAAAAGCCCATTTTCACTTCCTCCAGGGTACAGGCTGCTGCTTTACTTGCGGCTCTGCCAGCTACCTGTTTATCAGCAGAAGTACTGCAACCCTCTACAATTACCTTAGTGGAGACAGAATATAACAGCACCACCTGGGCCGCCAGCAATCTACTAGACGGAGAATCTAATACTCATTGGTTATCTGGCAAACTCAATAACGATATCAATTTTCAACTAAATGACAACAACGAAGCCCTTTGTGTAGATGAATTTGAACTGTTCAATTACGGTAAAGATTCAACTTCGTTAAAGCAATTTATTCTACTGACCAGTTCAGATAGTACCCTGAGTGCAGATTCTGGTACAGAGGGATGGCGCCCGGTTATAGCTGAAGAAAACCCCACTAACAAAATAGATTATTTAAGTTGGGCACAAGGTGCTCGTATAGTATCAGTAGACAGCGAATATAATAGTACGACTTATGCAGCGAGCAATATCAATGATGGCAGTACTAAGTCGAGGTGGTTAACGTCTAAATCAAATAACACTATTGAATTCAATTTTGATACCGACTGGAACGGAAATGTTGGCAATTCCATTCCTATTAGTGAAATCCAGATTACCAACTACGGTAACGATGATCGATCCATAAAACAGTTCCAAATTGAATATACAACTGATGGGGTAATTTGGGACAAGCTTGAAGTTCCCGGCTCTGTGGCCGGTGATGAAGACTACATTTACTCACGTATACAAGATGGTGGGATCTTGGGTAACGTCGATAGCGAATACAATTCCACCACATGGGCGGCAGAAAATATACTTGATGGTGATGACAATTCCCTGTGGCTAAGTAACGATGGCAACAATACCATTGAACTCACTTTTGACCCAGACAATGACGGCACAACAGGTGCCGAAGGCGACAGTGATGACCTGTTTAATTTTGACAAAATTTACATTAAAAACTACGGGGATAACGACCGCTCTGTTAAACAATTTCAAATAGCGGTGCAAACCCTTGCTGATCCAAGTTGGCAAAAGCTGCATGTACCAGGGTCGGCAATTGGAGATAGCAATTTTAATTTTGCATTATCTCATCATGGCGGTACCTTAGTTGAAGTCGATAGTGAATTAAACACCAATAGTTGGAGCGCGGCTAATATTCACGATGGCGATCAGAATACTCGATGGCTAAGCCCCCAAGGCAATAATACCCTTTCTTTTCAATTCGATGTTGACGAAGATGGTGTAATGGGCTCACCTACGGACTATTTTACCCTCGAAAGTTTTCGTCTACGAAACTATGGAAATGATGATCGTTCTATAAATCAGTTTCAAGTTTCAGTTAAAACCGCATCAAACACTGAATGGCAGAAGATTACTGTTCCAGGTTCCACTAGTGGAGAGGCTGACTATAATTTTGCCTTATCCTATCAAGGCGGCACATTAACCAGTTTCGATGGTGAACTCAACAGCACATCATGGGCTGCGGCAAATATGCATGACGGCGATGACAACTCTTTTTGGCTTAGCAACAAAACCAATAATTTCTTTGAATTTCAATTTGATGCTGACGGAGATGGAGCAGTTGCCACAGTCGCAGATCAATTTACTTTCGAGAGTTTTTATTTACAAAACTATGGGACTGATGACCGAGCCATCTATCAGTTTCAGATTGCAGTTAAAACAGCGGCAAATCCAAGCTGGCAAAAACTAAGTGTACCTGGTGCTGTAATCGGCGAAGCCAACTATAACTTTGCCTTGTCTCACCAAGGGGGCACCTTGGTCGACATTGATAGTCAATATAATTCAACTAGCTATGCTGGGGCTAACCTACTCGACGGCGATTTAACCACCCCATGGTTAAGCAGCAAAGAAAATAATACCTTAGATTTTCAGTTTGATATTGATGAGGACGGTAATTTAGCTGGTGCACAAGACAAGTTCAAACTTGAGAGCTTTAACTTAGTTAATTACGGGGTGAATGATATTTCAATTAAACACTTTCAAATTGAAGTGAAAACCCAGTCAAATCCAGTGTGGACAAAAATTCCAGTTGCAGGTTCATCTGCTAATGAGCCTAATTATAACTTCTCTTTGAGCCACAACGGTGGCAGTTTAACAACCGTAGATAGTGAATATAATTCGACGTCTTATGCTGCTAAAAATTTGTTCGATGGTGATCAAAGTAATCAATGGCTGTCTTCTAAACAAGATAATACCTTTGCCTTTACTTTTGATACCAACAATGACGGAACTAATGGAGATAGTATTAATTTCGATACTTTTTCATTAGTTAATTACGGCAATAACATATCAATACAAACCTTTGAGCTTGATATTCAAATCGCTAGTGGTCCCTGGCAAACTGTCAACGCCCCTGATGGTGGAACCACATTTACTGCCGATATGGGTATAGAGCTACAAACATGGTCTGTAGGTGCTTATAGCAATGTAACAGCTACCCGCATACGCACACTGACTAACCATGGTCATTCCTCCTATATCGGAGCCAAAGAGTTGACTTTCTCAGGTGATTCCGTGGGGCCTACATATACGTACACAGCGGCTATGAATGGTGATGGAGAGAGTTTCAGTATCGATGCTGCCTATCAATTCGACAATGTCACTGATGTGCGTCTGCGCACAATATCGAACCATGGTGATGGCACTTATATTGGTGCTCAAGAATTGCAATTGTTAGGCCCTTCGGTAACTGAGAATAAAACTTTCAAAGCTGCAATGCATGGCGATGGTGAGACTTTTACATTTGATAGCGAAGACGTTCCCGTAGACGTCACCCATGTAAAAATCATCACCATAAGTAATCATGGTGATCCTACCTATATTGGTGCCCGTGAATTTGAAATCCGTGGCTTATCTGTCGCTCCAAGTAAAACCTTCACTGCTGCCATGAACAATAGTGTTCAGACGTTCACCCTTGATCCCGCTAATTTACCGATTGATGTCACCGACGTAAAACTCGTAACCATCAATAACCACGGGGATGCAACTTATGTCGGAGCCAGAGAGTTTGAACTCATCGGTAACTCAGTTACCCGAACAAAAACCTTTAGCGCTGCTAAACATGCTGACGGTGAAACCTTTGAATTGGAAGAACTAGACGTTCCGGAGGATGTGACCGCAGTTAAATTGATCACCATAAACAATCATGGAAGTTCATCCTACATCGGTCTACGTGAATTTGAGGTGATTGGAGAGTCGGTCACCCCCTCAAATACCTTTAGCGTACCTATGACGGCAGCGACGCAAACCATAGTATTGGATGAAGAAGATGAAGTGACAGATGTAATTGGTGTACGTTTAGTTACCATTAAAAATCATGGGGATTCCAGCTATAGCGGTATCGCTGATTTCAAATTATTGGGCAACGCTATTACCCCCAGCTATATATTTACGGCGGAAAATACTAGCGTTTTACAAAGCTTCGATTTCGATCCAATAACCACGAATATTCTACGTTTCCACAGTCTTAATAACTATGGTAGCTCATCTTATATCAGAGCCACCGACTTCAGGTTAAATGAAGGAATTTGCAAAAACGCCCAGTGGCGCATGGATGAGCCCAGTTGGAACGGCACGGCTAATGAGGTTAGAGATAGCACTAACAGCGGTTATGATGCAGTTTCCGTTGGTTATGGTGTTGGTGAAGATCCTACAACTTCAGCACTGAACCCCGCCCTAGAAGGCGATCCTGGTACCTGTGGATATGGTGAGTTCGATGGTATTGATGATTATATTGTTAGTAGCGGTGGTGACAATTTAGATGAACTGTCAACCATGACCCTCTCTGCTTGGATAAAAGCCAGTAGCTTTAATCAAACTAATGGCACAGATTCCAGAGGGATCTTTTCAAAAGGCCCCGATGGCATAGATGAAGTTGCTTATGGCGCATTTTTTACCAACTCAGGGGGCAATAGACTTCAGGTTGATATTGATGGTTCAGATGACAGGTTTCAATCAAACACCAGCTTCGCGGCGGATACCTGGTATCACATAGCAATAGTATTTGATGGCACACAAGACGAATCTGAACGGGTCAAACTCTATGTGAATGGAAATCTTGATGGCACGTTTTCAGAGTCTAGTAGCGTAATACCCAACACCTCAGGCGATTTTTATATTGGTAATTTATATTCATCGGAAAACCAAAAAAGCGTTTTTCATGGTGCTATCGACGAAGTCGCTGTAAGACCTATCGCAATGAGTGCCACTGAAATATCAAGCTTAATGGCGGCAACTCACTCATGCACAGTTCCTTTGCATCATATTGAAATAGAGCATGATGGAAGTGGCTTAACTTGCAGTGCTGAGTCTTTAACGCTTAAAGCCTGCGCTAACCTAGATTGTACTGATTTAGTACAAAATGACGTGTTGGTTACCCTTGCAGCCACTGGTGATCCATCGACTTGGAGTAATAACCCAGTCACCATTCCAAGTGGTGAAAGCCTAACGGTTGAGCTGAGTCATACAACAGCGGAAACCGTCACATTATCTGCCACCCCCGAGATCCCCGCGCTTTATGATCCTGAATGTATTCCAGATTGTGACATTGATTTCGCTAGCGGAGGTTATCTGCTGACCTTAGAAGACCATACGGCTTGCAGTACAACTAACTTGACCATTCAAGCCGTCAAACTGGACGACACTAGTACCGTTTGTACTGCCGCGGAAAATGGTGATTTGGCGTTAGATTTGATTTTTAATTATGCCAACCCAACCACGGGTAGCAAAGTGCCAACCCTTGACTCTACTGATATGGCCGCCGCTTCCGTGCCGCAAAATAGAATCATTAACTTTGATGAAACCGGCACTGCAGTGCTCAGTTTTGAATATCAAGACGCGGGTAAAATTAGTATAGAAGTGAATGATGCAAGCGGAAATGGATTAGCCTCTTCGACTGTCACCACCATAGTCAGTCCTGCCAAACTCATAGTTGCCAGTCCAGATACAAATGCCCAATGCACAACTAACGATGCCAACTGCAGTGTGTTTAAACAAGCTGGAGAAGCGTTTAACCTATCAGTGGCGGCAGCCTGTTCTGATGGAACCATTACTCCCAACTTTGAAATGGATAACATCCCTCTTTCAGTCGATACCATTGCCCCTCTGACCGGCGCCTCAGTATCATTGGGTGTCGCTAGTGTAAACATTGCGACAGGTGACAATGGTGAGCATGTAGAAGCAAATCAAACTATCTCTGAAGTAGGCGTTTTTAGCATAACAGCCACACCACCGGTTAATGGCTATTTTGGGAAAACCATAGCCGCCGCAACCAGTGCAAGTATTGGCCGATTTACGCCTGCATATTTTGATTTGGAAACGGTATTAGATGGTTTTCTATCGGGTGGCGATCCTTTTGTTTATGCTGGACAGATGAACATTTTAAGCCCTTCCTCAGGCCAAATAAGTTACGGCACTGAGCCTGAATTCACTATTACCGCCAAATCTTTAGATGGCAATACAACATTGAACTACACTGGTGATTTCATAAAATTAGATGAATCAAATGTTGTTAGGACTACGCCTACAGAAGACTCAAACCAAATTGGTGCCGACGCCAGCAATCATGTTGCTGTTAGCGCCGTCTTGAATTCTGCAACGATAACGGAAACCAGTGGCGTGCTGACTTACCGGTTTAACTCAACGGATAATTTTGTGTATCTGCGCAACCAAAATTCACTAATCGAACCCTTTACCAGTGCGTTAAGTTTAAAAGTCGCATCCATAGTTGATAATGATGGGATTGTAGCCAAAGACTCGGACGGCGATGCGAGTAATGGCGTTCACGAATTACTTCCATACGGCCAAGAAATTCGTTTTGGTCGTTGGGTTCTTGAGAATAACTATGGCCCAGAAACATCGTCTTTAAACATTCCGATGAAAATTGAGTATTGGGATGGAAGTCGGTTTGTAATCAGTAGTGATGATTATTTTACTCGTTATGATGCTGCAAACGATGTCAACATAACGGATATAAACTTAGCACCTGCGACCAGTAGCGCATCAGGAGACGGTGTTTTCCAATCTGGACGAGGGGAGTTCACCCTTTCGGCACCAGGGATCAATAACAAAGGCGAGATACAAATAGAATACGAAGCACCAACCTGGCTGCAGTTCGACTGGAGCGACTTCGACTCTAATTTTGATGGGCCTTACACGGAAAATCCAACTTCGGTAGCCACTTTTGGCATATTTCATGGCAATGATCGCATGATTCACTGGCGTGAAACCGCCAATTAAAAGTACTCTGATAGACAGTGGTTATGGATATATTATTGGAATGACAAACCGCTAACTAAATTAACAAGCGCATAGTTTAACTTTGCTCATAGGCCATTTTTAACCAATCGAAAAGCGCTTGATCAACCTCATCGACATGGCTGATTTTAATCCGATGAGAAACCATCGAATTAAAACTACCTGAAGCTTCCAATCGCCCTTGAGGTTCTACATTTTTAAGGTTAATCCCCACATCAATACGCGTTTTAGTGGAGGGTTGAATCAATGCAAATTGTTTTTTGCGTCTCAGGCTAACATAAGATTTTTTCGGTGCTATTTGCATTTCATCTAAAGGATGCAAACCTTGAATTATGCTATCGTAAATTTCTTTCAGCTCTTGCTTAGCACCACTATATTGATTGTCGATTAGTGCTGTATCATCTGCTGGTTGAGTATTGCGATTTAAAAAGTCATTGGCAATTAAATTGGCAAAACCATGGGTAACCGCAAATTCACTTTTAAGCATCTTAACAATTTGCCCATGCTTTTCTAGTTGGCCCTTAGAAATAACCTCAAACCAGGCACTCATGGTTCTTCCGGTTTTAGATTCCACATTGTTTCGCATGGTTTGCGCCATTTCTTCTGGAGTTGCCATAATTTTGCCTTAGTATTTTTATATTAGGTTAATCTAAAGGTTCTTATATTTTTGTCGTACTCGTCTAAACGGAATACCATTTATATCCAGCAGAACAGTTTACCTTGTCGCATTCATCTCTGGCTTATTGATCATAAAAACCAGTATAGCCAATGAGTAGCTTAGCTACCCAGGATTTTGAACAAAAACCAAACTTCAACTTGAAAATAAGAATAGCGAGTTTACATTCCAAAGTTGATTTGCTAATAAAAGGCCATAAAAAATAGTAGCAAATGAGTCTAAGGTGCTTTCTGTGCGAGTTACTAGCGTTTAATTACTATCAAGTTCTTTACAATCATTCCCTTTGAAACGCGTTTCATCCTGTTCATTTACACGTTTCAAATAGGTGGTTAAACTTTTGTCTTTTTCATGCGTAAAGCGACGCTCGAGCTTTTCAAACTTAGCAATACGATCGAGTCGAAAATTTCTAAAATCTTTGCGTAGTTCACACCAACCAGCCAATAGCCATACCGGGCTAAATGAAATCAAAGCTAATGGCCGTATAATTCTCACCGTTAGCTGTTCATTTAAGTCTAGATAGGTGAACTTTACTAATTGCTTACGTCTGATACATTCTCGCACTTCGGAAAAACTCACTTCCCATGGAATTTTGTAGTGGCTCGGCGCAGAAAAAGTACTTATTTGATGAAGCTCATTAATTAAGGTATCTGGTAAAGTCGCTTGTATTTTACGATAGGCACTCTGTGCTTTTTTGGCAAAGTGTTTATCGGTCCAATTGCCTACCATACCTATACCCAATGCAATGGCCTCCAATTCATCAGCGTCAAACATAACAGGCGGAAGGTGATACTTCTTGTCTATTAAGTAACCGACTCCTGCCTCGCCTAAAATTGGTACGCCAGTATCAATAAGGTCTTGAATATCGCGATAGATGGTTCTTTGGCTCACTTCAAATACCAAAGCTAACGTTTGCGCCGTAACTGCTTGGTGCATTCTTCTTAAATAATGGACTATTTCATTTAGCCTCTCAGCTTTACGCATATCAGTTGCCTTTTAACTTCCATCTTTTTTCACAGGATCTGTGAACTTATATTTGCAGTTTAATTAAACACTACTGACATTAGCTGTCAGTAGTCAAAGACTATTATGACTTTGCATTCAAAAACACAAACAGGAGAAGAAAATGCTTGGATACGTTACCTTAGGTACAAATGATTTAGCAAAGTCAGGTAAATTTTATGATAGTTTATTTGAGACAATCGGAGGAAGCCGTTTCATGGAACAGCCCGGCTATTTTATTGCATGGAAGAGAGCGGATACTGAATCATCCCTGGGAGTTACAGTCCCCTTTGATGGCGAGTCTGCAACAGTGGGTAATGGTGTTATGGTGGCGCTGGCAATGGAAAGCCCGAAGCAAGTTAACGCCTTTTATAATGCTGCTTTGGAATTAGGTGCAACCTGTGAGGGTAAACCTGGGTTTCGCCCAGAAGACGCTAACAAAGGATTTTATGCGGGCTACTTTCGAGATTTAGACGGCAATAAACTTAATGCGTTTTGTATCGTCGAATAGCGTTATCAAAATCAAGTTTTTATTAAAATAACGATTTAGTTAGGCTTAATTTTTTACACCAAAAAAAAGCCCTGAACATTTCTGTTCAGGGCTGTTAGATTAATACTACTTTTCTTCAGTACTTAACGCATCGAAGCGATTAAAAATAGTGATTGAAGGTGTAGCTTAATTTAAAACGACACTTTTAAATCAAACTTGTCCTCAACTATTATTTACTTAGCCAAGCGCTTACGCATACTCATACCCATCAAACCAATTCCAAACAACAATATAGTTGCAGGAGCTGGAACATCAGTAGGGTCGTCATCTCCTGGAATATCTACAGTACCGACAGTATCACCGAATACATATGAGTAACTAAGTGTTGCTGACTCACCCGCGTTCAAATCCCCAATCATAAACCCTAGACCGATACCATGGTCACCGACAGAATCAAAACCGGCAACAGGAGCGTAGGAACCACCAAAAACGTACGAACTTGGAGTGATAACACTACAGCAAGATCCAACTATTCCTGAATCGTGCTCATAATCACTTTCGGTAAACATACCTATAGTAAGGCCGCTTAAAACACCAGAAGCACTAATAAAGTCAGTTTGTGCCAACTCGCCAGCATCATCATAATCACCATCATTATTCAGATCTAACCCACGTTCATTGTTGGTAGCTGCTGAACCTCCGCTGTAGTTATCTGGATCAGGATCAATTGCTCGAGAAAAAGCAAGATTGGTCAAGTCGCTTGCAGCGGTAATAGTAGTAGTTATATTTAAGTTCTCATCGTCATCATCAAAGAAGAAGTCATGAACGATATCGAAAAAACCGTTGTCTGCAGTACCTTCCCAGCGTACGTGGTTATCGAATGTGCCACCACCCAGATCGGTAAGACTCACTTGACTTACTTGATCACTTGAAGAGTTTCTATTGCCAACAGTACTGAATTGGTCAGACGAAATACCAAAACCCTCAAACGGCGTACCTGGGCGAAGGTAATCACCTCTTGCAGTATCGAAAGTACCAGTTCCTGTAGCATCGTGGATTAATCCTGGAGTAGCGTTTTCATCCCCTAGAGTGCCGTCGTCCGAAACTTGGGTATAGAGAAAATCACCTTGCATGAAAATCGGTGCAGCCATTACGCTCGGAGCACCTAGCATAGCACTCAACGTAATGCCTGCTAATGCCAATTTTTTTGTTTTAAACATTGTTCGATTTCCTTATTATCAATTTTTATCAGTAATGCTTCAATCCTACTGAAGCTTCCGATGCTCACTTCAATTTTGCATCTAGAAAAAAGCTTGCACAGTTTAAGCCAACTTTATTTTTACAATAAAATTCATAAGGTTATATAAACACAGAATAAAATAATTACCCTCCTGAAAAACGAGTTTGTAAAAAAACATGACAGTCATTTTACTTCCAACCCTTTTCCGTCCACCTTATTAGAATTTGACAAACAATAGTGATTGCAGGCCCTGCTTGTAAACCGGCTTAACACAATAAGCCAATTGCTAGGCACTCTATTCATGAAAAAAAGTACCATTTTGAGTTACAAATCTATAACAATGTTAATACCGACCTTATTCATGATTCACTTCAAAGGAAAAATATGTCAAATATTGTGCTCAAAACACGCATCACAGATATGCTCGGAATTGAAAAACCTATAATTCAAGCAGCCATGGGTTGGATAGCACGCTCACAGTTATCATCAGCGGTTTCAAACGCTGGGGGCATGGGCATTATTGAAACCAGTTCAGGTGAACTTGATATTATTCGCGAAGAAATTATAAAAATGCGCGATTTAACAGACAAGCCGTTCGGCGTGAACATTGCGCAAGCTTTTGTTCGTGATCCTAAAATACTCGATTTCATTATTGCCCAAGGGATTAAATTCGTTACAACGTCAGCCGGTGATCCAACCAAGTATACCAGTCAACTAAAAGAGGCTGGGTTAACGGTTTTCCATGTTGTACCCAACTTTAAAGGTGCGTTAAAAGCAGTTGAAGCCGGTGTCGATGGACTCATAGTCGAAGGAGGAGAAGGTGGCGGTTTTAAAAACGCCGACGATGTATCGAGCATGGTGTTAATACCTCAGGTGTGTGAAGCGGTAAACGTACCTATAGTCGCAGCTGGCGGTATTATGGACGGACGCAGTATGGCAGCTGCACTAGCATTAGGTGCAGAAGGCGTGCTTATGGGTACTCGTATCTTAAGTGCAACGGAAAGCCCTGTTCATCAAAATTGGAAAGATGCCATTATTGCCGCGGACTCCACCGATACACTGTTTTTAAATCGCTCGGGGCCTGGCCCGGCGTTGCGGGCGCTTCGCACCGAACGCTCAACCCGTATTTTAAAAGAAGGCTCAGCCAGCATATTTAACGAATTTAAAGACACAAAAGCCGTTTACTTTGGTGGCGATCTAGAGGCCGGAATTGCCTTAACAGGACAAGTTGCAGGGCGCATTAAAGAATCTAAGTCAATCAAACAAATCTTTGACGAAACCTTAGCCGAGTTTGGCGAAGTTACTGGACGTTTAGCCGCTATATCTAAGCGCCTCTAATCCTAAATACAATAGTAGTAGTTTAATTGGGGTTAGAGTGTTTTTAATTTTAACGACTCTAACCCTAAGGATTCTACATCACAAAATACGACTTCGATTCCAAAAGAAATCAATTTGATTCCAAAAGGAATCGAATTATTATGTAATTGTATATTAATAAAACAGTAACCAAATGGAAAAGTCCCGTTAACATTGGGTTTACATGACTTTTCATGTATTGGCACTTGTCTTGCTACTTCGTGTTATTCAATAGGAACGGCATCATCATTTAAGATGATGTAATGGGAATGAGGACTTGAACAATATGCAAATATCATCCTTTAAAAGCGCTCATACACTAATAACCGGTCACGGCTGTTCCTCAGAGCTAATTGAGCATATTAAGAGTTTAAACATTAATTACCCACTAGTAGTGACTGACAAAGGTGTTAGAAAATCAGGAACTTTAGAACTTATCACCGCTCAACTTGAAACTATGCCTTTTTCAATTTTTGATGATGTAAACGCCGAACCCGACAATGAAGTAGTAGAACATTGTTTTGAGGTATATAACTGCAAACCTCATGATTCAATTATCAGTGTTGGTGGTGGCAGTGCAATTGATATTGCTAAGTGTGTTGCAATGTTAGCGGGTAACTCACAATCCTTAAATGCTATGTTTGGCGAGAATAAGGTGATTAATAGGGGCGTTCCCCACATCGCCATACCTACCACCGCGGGCACAGGCTCAGAAGTCACCAATATTGCAATTTTGGCTGTACCCAGAGAACAAACTAAAAAAGGTGTGGTAAGCAATTATTTATTACCAGATGTTGCCATAGTCGCACCGGAAATGACCTTAAGCTGCCCACCTCATGTAACTGCAGCAAGTGGTGTCGATGCTTTGGTGCATGCAATTGAAGCATACTTATCAAAGTTCGCCAGCCCAATTACAGATGCCCTTGCTATTAAAGCCATGAACATGATTATGAGACACTTACCTACCGCCTACGAGGCACCACAAGATCTGGATGCCCGGGAGAATATGGCCACTGCAAGTTTGATGGCTGGTTTAGCGTTCGGAAACGCAGGCGTTGGAGCAGTCCATGCTTTAGCATACCCATTAGGTGGCCGCTATCATATTTCCCATGGTGTAAGTAATGCCTTAATGCTCCCCTACGTAATGCAGTGGAATAAAAGCGCGTGTTTAGCCCGCTTTGTTGATATGGCCAGCGCTTTATCTACTCCAGTCTCCCCCGAAAACAATGCCGATTTCGTCGCCAATAAAGTAATACAGCAACTTCATAATTTATGCGCTCAGGTTGGTATTCCTAAAGGATTGCATTCATTGGGTATTAACAAAGAAGATATTCCAGAATTAGCTCAAGAAGCGATTAAAGTAGAACGTTTGCTGAAAAATAACCCTAGAAAATTGTCCCTGTCTGATATTGAAAGCATATATTACGCGGCCTATTAACCTTACCAATAAGAATTTGGAACTTTAAACCCATGACTTGGAAAAACCACCAATACGGAACTGAAACAACTTTTTTTCCTTTAGGGCCGTTTAAAATACGTCTACCTTTTTTACATTACCGATTCGAGTGGCCCGACTATTTACAGGGCTTATTGATGTGTGCCGTTGACCTCGCTGCAATTCCTCTGATGGTGGAACTACTCGGGATGCCCTTCGAAGCAGCTATCGCAATCGTTATGATTAATGGCTTTTTGTATTTACTTCACCATATTTTAGGGGACCCTGTGATCCCCGGCTGGATCACTCCAGCGGTACCGTTACTAATGGCATATGTACAAACCTTTGACCCGGGTCCTGACAGGGTTCATGCATTAATTGCTTTCCAAATCATTCTCGGCTTATTAGCCATTGTTCTTGGACAAACCAAACTTGCCTCCAAAGTGGTAACGCTTATTCCTTCGGCGATTAAATCGGGTGTAATCATTGGCGCGGGCCTAGCGGCGATAGTGGTGGTGTTTAAAGAAGGGGGGCGTTTCGAGCAATTCCCAATCACCATAACCATTGCTGTTGGCTTAGCATTTTATCTGATCTTTAGCACCCATTTTGCCCAACTAAAACAACGCAACGCCTTCTGGGCGAACCTCGGAAAACTGGGTATTTTTCCCATTATTATATTGGCAGTCGTACTTGCCCCTGTGGTTTCTGAGGCGAATTGGCCAGATATTGAGTGGGGTATTACCAGCCCTGACTTCGTTTTGATGTTTAACCAGTACACAATTTTTGGAGTAGGTTTACCAGATGCATCTATGTTCTTGACGGCACTGCCTACTGCATTGGCGGCCTACATAGTGCTGTTTGGGGATGTACTGCAATCAAAAGCCATTTTAGATGAAGCAGATGAGAAACGCCCTGATGAAAAAATTGACTATGACCCTAACCGCTCACATCTAATTTTTGGTGGAAGAAATGTACTAATGAGTATTTTTGGGCCAGATGTTGTGATGTGTGGTCCGCTATGGGCAGCAATGCATGTGGTGATTGTAGAGCGCTATAAACAAGGGCGTGAAGCGATGCAATCTATTTTTGGCGGCTCAGGATCTTTCCGATGGGGCACGAATACAGGTTTGCTGTTACTGCCTGTAGTCAGCTTAGTACAACCCATCCTAGGAGTTGCCCTTGCCCTAACACTGCTAATTCAAGGATTTGTGAGTTTTAGAATTGGCATTATGGAAGCTAAGAGCCAACGAGATTTAGGCATTGCAGGCATTATTGCTGCGATTTTAGTCATTAAGGGAGCGACTTGGGCCTTTGGCGTCGGTATTTTATTAGTTCTTCTAATATACGGTAAGAACTTTTTCAAAGGTGATCCTGAGCACAACTTCAACCCAACTAATCAATCCGATGGTGACAAATGAAATCACTGAACGCCAAACTTTTGCAGCCGGTTTTAGATGCTTTACCCGACGGGGTTTATATTACCGATGCTGAAGGTATTACTATAACCGTAAATAAAGCATACGAAAAAATAACCGGTTTACAGCGTCATCGTGTGCTAGGAAAACACATGAAAGACTTAGTTGCAGAGGGGTATATATCTAAGTCGATTTCACTGGAGGTGATCCGTGAAAAGCAACCAATCACTCGGGTCCAAACCATTAAAGGTGATCGAAAAATAGTAGTCAGTGGCAACCCAATGTTCGACGCAAACGGCGAACTTGAGTTTGTGATGAGTTCGGTTCGCGACGTCACTGCATTGCTGCGAGCAAAACATGCTGAAGAGCAATTGGAACAAATCCTCACCGTAAGAAAAAACTACGGTATCGATGTCGATGTACTCACCGACAAAGCTGGCGTATTAACCGGCACTAATACGCGGCAATGTTACAAACTGGCAGAAAAAGTCGCGCCCACCGACGTTAAAATTTTGATTCAGGGGGAAACAGGTACGGGGAAAACCTTGTTGGCCCAATTTATTCACGATAATAGTCTGCGTGCTGAAGCTCCCTTTATTTCCTTAAACTGTGCAGCAATGCCGGAGGGCTTGATAGAAGCGGAGCTATTTGGTTACACCTCTGGGGCATTTACAGGAGCATCAGTAAAAGGTAAAGAAGGATTACTCGATATTGCCAACGGTGGCACTCTTTTTCTCGACGAAATTGGTGACTTACCTTTATCTTTGCAAGCGAAGCTTTTAAAAGTGATCGAGGAAAATAGATTCCTCCCCTTAGGCGGTACACGCTTTAAAACCACCAACATAAGATTGATCACCGCAACCCATCATGACCTTAAAGCCGCGATTGCCGATGGTAAATTTAGAGAAGATTTATATTATCGATTGCAGGTTATGCCCTTAGAGTTACCCCCATTGCGTAACCGTCAAGACGAAATACTATCGTTACTGGAACACTATCTAGAACACTACGCAAAGCGATACAACACCGAAAAAACTCTGCACCCGGAAACTTCCGAGGTTCTTTTACATTACAAATGGCCGGGCAATATCCGCGAACTAATGAATTTGGCCGAGCGTCTAGTGCTAATTACTGATCATACTGAAATTCTACCTAAGGATTTACCTGAATCCATCAAACCTTTGGCCGTACAAAGTGACCCTTTCAGTTCTGCTAGCCTCAAAGAGCAAGTTTCCAATTTAGAACGGGAATTAATCGACAACGCCCTTCGTTTGTACGGCTCCACAAGAGCAGCCGCAGCATCTTTAGGAATTAATCAATCTACATTAGTTAAGAAACGGCAAAGTCTCAATGCCGTCCAAAAACAGGAGCAATGAACTTACATAAGTCTGCGCTGACTTCAGATGAGCGTCATTAGCAGACAGCTAGTCTCTGTGCCCTAGCACAAAGAAACTATATCGCCAATTAAGGCAAAACAAGAAGAAGGTGAAACATGACACATATAGCAAGAAAAACATCACTGACAAAAACCCTTTCTGCCCTTGTCGTAGGCATTTCCTTTACCTGCGCGTCTTTAACTTCATTTGCGGCTGAGGAAACGTACATCGATAAATTATTAGCCGATGCGCCTAAAAACTGGGGAAAGTGGGGGAAAGACGATCAGATAGGAGCCTTAAATTATTTAGACGAAACACAAGTAAAACGTGGAGTAAAAGCCATTCAATCTGGTGAGCGCTTTACCTTACAACTACCCATGATCCATGGCGTTGGACCAGTCTTTCCCGGTCGTGTGCCAGTGATGCACTTCATGGCACAGGATGAGGGTATTTATTCATCGAATAAATCTGAACCGCTAGTTGGCGGCATGAAATATTCTGATGATGCGGTTTTCATGTACTTACAAGGTACTACCCACATGGATGCTCTGGGCCATGCTTGGTATTCTGATAAGGTATATAACGGCAAATCATCCGATACGACTGTACACGGCCACGACTATGTGGACATTGCTCATTTAGGAGATGTAGGTGTGGCTGGTCGTGGCGTACTTATTGATGTAGGTCGTTTTAGTGGTGATAAAAATCATCGTTTAGCACCAGGCACTTGTGTCACTTTAGCTGACATTAAAAATACCGCTAAAAAACAAAAACTGACCATTGAAAAACGCGATATTTTAATGATTAGAACGGGTTCAATGGGTAGATTCTATGACGAAGATGACAAACAAAACTGGACAGCTCTTGATGAGCCAGGTCTATGTTACAGCCCTGAGCTAGTACAATGGATTGCTGATAAGGAAATTCCCGTTATTGCAGCCGATAACTTAGCCGTTGAACTCGCCGCACAAAAGGTCAATGGCAATGACATGGTAATTCCATTACATGGTGCGCTAATTAGAAACTTAGGTGTTGTTTTAACAGAATTGTATTGGCTAGATGATTTAGCTGCAGATTCTGCTGAAGATGGTCAATACAGCTTCTTCTTCTCAGTAGCACCGTTAAAAATGAAAGGTGGTACTGGCTCTCCGGTTAACCCCATGGTTATAAAATAGCCAACAAATAATACAACGGGGCAAACCTGCCCCGCTTCTCCTTTTTATCGCTTTTGAAATAGGCACTTTGCCTGTTTAGGGTTTGTTGCGCCTAAATTTTACTATTTAGTAGACAAACGCCTTAACTCAAACGCTCTAGAAACACTTAATAAACCAAGGTAAGCAAATGAATAATATAAATAAAGTAAAACTTATCGCACTTACATTAAGCATATTTTCAAGCGTCGCAGTCAACGCTGTAGAAATTGAAAGTAATGGATATACTTTTGGCTTTAATGGCTATATCAACACCCATCTTGTATACGTAAGCTGCGACGATAACCCTGACAATGTAGCAGGTAATGCACTGTTATGTACTGGTGATGACGCGACTTCTGTTTCTAACGGTTATAGCCCTGCAAGTTTTCAATTTAGTGCGGCAACCCAAAAAAATGGGGTAGATATTAAAGCTGTTTTTGCCTACGAACCGGGCAGCACTGATAACAGCGCTTTCAATGGTGGCGGTGATAATAAAGCTTATCGCGCCTTTTTCACTGTTGGAAATGAGCAAATAGGAACCTTTAAAGCCGGTCGTGATTACGGTGTATTTGGAATAGATATTGTTTTACAAGATATCTCTTTAAGCGGTGTAGGTGCCCCCGCCCTTGTCACTACCCCACTAAATACCAGTTTAGGTGGTGCAGGTTATGGCTATATTTTTACTGATCGCCTTTCACAACTAACCTATTCTTATACAAAAAACGGTTTAAGTGGAGCAATAGGCGTTTTCCAACCTCTGGACCCTGTAAGTTTTGGTGGTAACGGGTTTGTAGGAGACAGTGGCTCAAAGACCCCAGGGATACATGGCAAACTGCGCTATGACTTTGACCGTGGATTTGTATCTACCACATTCCTAACGCAAAGTGTCGACACAGCATTAAACGATTACAATGCAACCGGAATAGACCTGACATTGGTTTACAACATCGGCGACACGAGTTTATTAGCCTCTGGATTTTCAGCTGATGGTTTAGGTTACTACGGGCTATTGATTGACGGATCAGACAGTGCAGCAAATCCAAGAGATAGCGACGGATACTTTATTCAAGCAACCCATAGGTTTGATAATACCAAAGTAGGTGTCAATTACGGCGTATCCAATATCGATTTAGCTCCCCAAGACACGGCTATCCAGGTAAAACGACAAAGTAAGTTTACCCTTGGGATCTATCATACACTGTGGAGTATGGTGACGATTTCTGCAGAATATTCAGACATTAACGCAGAGAATCATCAAGGTGGCGAGATTAAAAACCAAGCCATTAGTGTAGGTGCTGCATTGAGCTTTTAGTGCAAATACAGGGGTTTAAAAAGGGCTGTGAGTTGGACTTGCACCCTTTTTTATTTTCAATCCAAAACCATTCCATGGTAGATAGCATTTGCTGACATAACTCGCAAAAGATCATAGTAAAAAGCAAGACACAATAATTTCGTTATAAATACAATTAGTTAAAGATTCAGCAGGTTAACGGCAATAAAGTATTAAAAATTGTCGCAGATAAATAAGTAGATGCCAAAAAAGGAACTAGAATAATTAGAGTGTAAGCCTAACCTCGTATAGTAGAGAATATTTAAACTTAATAGAAATGGTTACACACTTAAACTGAATATGGATGCCGATTATTCAATATTTTTGACCTATTCATTGCAAAATTTCACGCTCTTTTTCTACTTATTTGAGGTATTTAGAAATGTCTATACAACAAAAGTTCTTCTATTCTGTAGCATCTGTAATACTGCTTTTTACGATTGTTTTAGCGTATCTTAGTGGTGTAGAAAGAGTCAAAAATACCCAAGATAATGTTCAAGACCAGATTGCTAAACAACAATCCCATATAATTGATATTTTACAAACGACAGACGCATTAATAGCTGAGAGAGTACAAAATAGCATGCGGTTGTTAATGAAAATGGGAGCTGAACTAGGCCCTCCAAGAATAGGTGGCTCAGTAACTGTTAATGGCGTTGCCGCCAATAATATATATATGGGGAATAAATCCCAAGGCAATAACTTTGAATTAGTTGATGGTCTAACTGAAATTATGGATGGCACTGCAACTATCTTTAGTAAAAAAGGAAGTGACTATATAAGAATAAGTACCAACGTAATAAAAGAAAATAAGCGGGCAATTGGTACTAAGCTAAACCCCAATGGCAAAGCTATAAAAGCAATCAATCAAGGACAAGCTTACTATGGTCAAGTGGAGATTTTAGGCAACCCTTATCTTACTGGGTACGCACCAATGAAGGACGCTAAGGCTGAAACAATTGGTATTTGGTACGTAGGGTATTCCGCTGACATTGCCACAGTTTTAAAAACAATTGAAGGTAGTCGAATATTAAATCAAGGATTTATTGCCTTGGTTGATGCAAAAAACAATATCAGAGCCCATTCCGATCATATGTCTGATAGCCAAATAGCAAACGCAATGGAAAACCCTGAAGACTGGGATATATCCCAAGTAGAGTTTGATAAATGGGGTTACAAAGTTATTTTAGCTGCCGATGCAAATGAAGTATCTAGTATCGTATTTTCTAGTGTTCTTTGGGCTGTCAGTAAACAACTATTTGCGGGTTTAGTTATTCTTATTACGGTATTTATTTTGTTGAAAAAGATTGTTGGTCAGCGGATTGAGGATTATATCAAGTCAATTAGAGATATTGCATCTGGTAGTCGTGATTTGAGTGTTCGATTTGACGAAAAACAGGACGATGAATTCGGGCGCATGGGAAAAGAATTGAATAAGCTTTTCAGTAAATTACAAAATACCATAGAAGACGTTCAGCTAACCGCCGACCAACTGATAGACAAAGCACTTTCTTTAAATAAATTAGCTAGTAGTACTCAAATTTCAGTGGAAAATTTAACGTCAGAAATTTCTAATATGACCAACTCAGCTTCAGTTCTTGAGGAACAAGCATTAGCTGTTGAAGAAAATACCAACAAAGCAAACAAAGCTGCAACCAGTGCAGACAATGAAACCAATCTTAGTGTACAAACTCTCAATAACACTATTAGAGATATTAAAAGCCAAGCGGAAAAAACCGAAAGCTCAGTATTGGTGATTGAAGAATTGGCACGTTCTAGTGAAGAAATAAGCGGCGTTATGGAGGTAATTCGTAATATTGCAGAACAAACAAACTTATTGGCGTTAAATGCTGCAATAGAAGCAGCAAGAGCTGGGGAGCAAGGCAGAGGGTTTGCTGTGGTGGCTGATGAAGTAAGATCCCTAGCAAGTAGAACGCAAAGATCAACTGAAGAAATTAAGAACATGATCGAAAAACTGCAAGCAGGCAGTAAAGAAGCTTCGACCGCCATGGCAACCAATAAAATATCAGCCTTAGAAACCGTCGAATCGACGTCTAAAACAGAAGCTGTCCTGCAACAAGCTTTAAATGCAGTAGATGAAATTAAAGTATTAAACGGCGCAACCCAGAGTATGGCGAGTCAGCAAAAGAACGTATCTATGGATATTAAACAAAGAGTCGATGTAATTAATCTCATCAGTGTTGAAAACTCCAATAGCGCCAACAACATGAAGTCAATGTCTGATGAATTATCGGCTTTAGCCAATAATATGAGTGAGAAATTAGTGGGTTATAATCATAAATAATAAGATTCACGATCAATGATGCTATTTACCACCATAGACTTGATTTGACCGTTTTATTAGAGCACTGAAACCAAGCATGATAAGGATTTTTGCTAAACAATTAAGCTTAATCTAAAGGTCAAATACTTTGAACGGCTTTAACAAACAGTACGTAAGTATTCTTTAGTTTATTGATTGCGGTCCGTCATCCCCTGTTTCTGTTTAACTTCAATGGTTAGAAATCTATTCAATAAAAATTGGCAGTGTTAATCAATTATGCCTGGTCGTCATATTGAGTATTTAAATCCCCCACAATTAAGTCTAGTAACTGCATAAGCTGGCTGGCTTGTGTGGTATCTACACTCTCAAATTTGCATAAAATACTTTTTGGAATATGAGCGGCAGCAATTTTTAGTTGTTGTCCATTTTGCGTAAGTTGCACTAGGCGTTTACGTTTGTCGTGTTTGTCTTTTATAACCTCAAGCAATGATTTTTCGGCCATTTTCTTGAGAATTTGAGTCATGGCTCCACCATCAATCGCGGTTTTGTCCACCAGCTCAGCTATGGTTATTGCATCTTCCTCCCACAGCGCCATCATCACAACATACTGAGGATAGGTTAAATTAAGGGCAGCTAAAGGCTCGCGGTAGGCCCGAGCAATGCTGTTGGACGCCATATATAGCCGATGGCACAACTGATTTTCTAATTTTAATTGCTCAAACGACATAATCGCTCCCAACCTTATAAAGCCAAACTTCAAATTAATTATAATTTGCATGCAAAATATTTGCAATTGAAAAACATTTAATCTATTATTTTGCATGCAAACTAAATAATGATTAATTGAAAACTTTGGAGTTCACTATGAAAGTATTAAAAAGCGCAGCCTACACAGCAAAAGCAACAGCCACCGGAGGCCGTGAAGGTACAGCTAAATCTGACGATGGCCGTTTAGAAGTTAACCTATCAACACCTAAAGGATTAGGAGGTGATGACGGCCAAGGTACTAACCCAGAGCAATTATTTGCTGCCGGTTATGCCGCATGTTTTATAGGCGCACTTAAAGTAGTCGCAGGAAGTGCAAAAATCTCTTTACCTAGTGATACTTCCATTAATTCCGAAGTATCCATTGGCGCAATCGACGGTGGTTTTGGAATTGCCGTAAAACTAGCGGTATCACTGGGTGATATGGATAAAGCAGCAGCCTTAGAACTAGTAAATAAAGCACACCAAGTCTGCCCATACTCAAATGCAACGCGCGGTAATATTGAAGTAGAACTAACGGTTATTTAGCAACATCAAAACAAAGGCCAGTGATTCGACCGTACAACCTCACAACCAGAAAAATTTACTTATCGGTTGTAAAAAACTTACATGAATAACCTAAAAAATAGGTTATGCGATGGGTAGCAAACTTTGGCTATCACTGGGCCTCACTGCCTTTTCAGGGGTAGGATCGGTAATTGCTTCCTAGTCTTTAAACACGCAACTACTGAAATGAGGTAAGCAAAAATGAATAGAACATTAATTATTGGCGCAAGTGGGCAAATCGGTAAACAACTCACATCACTAATGTTAGATGCGGGACAAAAAGTGGTCGCTCTGGTTCGCGATAAAGAAAAATTGTCAGATGTGAACAGTGATAATTTGACCATATTTGAAGGCGATCTCACAAAAAACTTTGAACAGGCATTCGAAAACTGCAATCAAGTTGTATTTGTAGCGGGTTCAGGCGGGCACACAGGCGCGGATAAAACGTTGTTAATCGATTTATGGGCAGCTTGCCGCGCTGCAGACTACGCCAAAAATACCGGACTCTCGCATTTTATTATGGTTAGCTCCATTGGTGCAGACGACCCTTCACAGATATCAGGTGAAATGCAGCCGTATTTGGTAGCAAAACACATGGCAGATGAACATCTAATGCACAGCGGTTTACAGTATTCGATTATTCGCCCTGGGACTTTGACAAACGATGAGCCTACAGGCCAATTTTCATCACAACGTCCAAGCAACAAAGATGAGGCAAAAATTACCAGAACAGATGTGGCAAAAGCGTTACAATATTGTGTTTCCAACCCACCTAATAAAAGCACCATAATAGAACTGTTTAATGGTGAAAAATCCATTGAAGAGATTCTTTAAAGTTTTTTATCCTGCGCAGAACACGACGCGTGGCACTGGTTCGATTTCAGCCCTAAAACGACAAAACCCCGAACATTGCTGTTCAGGGCTTTTGGAATAAATGGTGCCTCGACCCGGGATCGAACCAGGGACACGCGGATTTTCAATCCGCTGCTCTACCAACTGAGCTATCGAGGCACTGACTTTACGTCTAATCACAACACTAAAAAGTATACTTGGTAGCGCCGTGGGTGCGTATTAAACGGATTCTTGGCTATCAAGTCAACCGATTTTTAATAAATTTTTAGTTTTAAGGTCTGTTTGCTCGAAAACCCAGCAAATAGGCCCCTATTTGTTCAGTATTCTAGTTTAATTTAAGCCGAAGGTGGAACATATCCTTCAATATCTGGCTCTTTTCCTTCAAACAAATATCCAACCATTTGCTCTTCTAAAAACTTTCGAGCTTCTGGTTCCATCAGATTCAATTTATTTTCATTGATCAGCATGGTTTGTTTTTTTTGCCAATCGGCCCAAGCTTCCTTACTTATGTTATCAAATATTTTCTTACCCACTTCTCCCGGATATAATTGAAAGTCCAGCCCATCGCCTTCTTTTTGTAGTTTTTGACAAAAAACCGTTCTGCTCATAATTAAGGTATCCCAAATGTTCTATTAAAGATTTTTGCGTAGTGTACTAAAAAGTTTAATCGTTGGCGCAGCTAATCCTACTTTTGCAGGAGATTTTAAATCATACCAAAGGGTTTCTTGCTCTTCGACTTTCAAAGTCGGTGGTTTATTAAGGTGCATCAACAGCGGTTTTATATCTAGATGAAAGTGGCTAAAAGTGTGGCGGAACTCTTGTAGCTGCTCAATTTGGATATCACCTAATTGCAAATTACAGGCTTTGCTTTGGGCATCTTGCAATGATTCCGCTTCATATAAACCAAACAGCCCTCCCCAGATGCCCGAAGCTGGACGTTTATAAACAAGAACCTGATCCTGCCAAATGGGTAGAAGCATAACCGTGGTTCGTACTGGTGTACTTTTCTTCGGTTTTTTAGTTGGTAATTCGGCTTGAGTCCCTTGGGCATAAGCCAAGCATGTTGTTTGCACTGGACAGGCATCACAGTTAGGTTTAGAGCGGGTACATAGTGTCGCTCCTAAATCCATTATCGCCTGTGTATACAGCCCAGTATCGGTACTTGGCGTCAAGTCATCAGCGTATTGCCACAACTGTTGTTCTATTACCTTACTGCCTGGCCAGCCATGAATTCCAAAGTAGCGGGTAAGCACACGTTTCACGTTGCCATCAAGAATACTGATAGGTTTACCACTGGCTATAGACAGCACAGCACCAGCAGTTGAGCGCCCTATGCCCGATAAAGCTACCATGCCTTCCAATGTATCTGGAAACTTACCAGCATACTGATCTCGGACAGTTTGAGCAGCTTTATGTAGGTTCCTTGCCCTTGCGTAATAACCCAGGCCAGTCCAAAGATGCAAAACATCATCAACTGGGGCATTGGCTAACGCGAGCACATCCGGGAACCGTTGCATAAAGCGATGATAAAAAGGGATCACGGTTTTCACCTGAGTTTGTTGCAGCATGATTTCTGACACCCAAACTCGATAAGGCGTTTTATCCTGCTGCCAAGGTAGATCTTTGCGACCATATTGATGATACCAGGTAAGTAGTTTTTGACTAAAAGTTGTGTCAGTTGTTGGACTTTGCATATTATCTTTAATTGATTTAGCGGTTTTCACGCACTGGGTTTGTTATGATCATACAAGAATTTTATTGAAATAGATTAATGATGCTTGAAATAACCACGCCTATTATATTTTTTCCCGGTACTTTGTGCGATGAGCGTATTTGGATTCCAGTATGGAAACAACTTAATATTGCCCAGCGCAGCTATGTCCCTTTGCAATGGGCTGATACTTTAGAGCAAATGCAAGCCTTGAGCGCTGACCGTATTAATAGCTTTGAACAAAAAGTGCATTTAGTCGGGTTTTCTATGGGCGGCTATATAGCGGCATTAACGGCCCTGCAATTCCCAGATAAAATTGCTTCACTAACCTTAGTTGGATACTGTCCTAACGGGCTCAGTGAACAGGAAGTGCAACAACGTCAAATGCTGGTAAAAATGATCGACGCTAAAAAGCCAGTGACCATGAACCAAGCCAGACTCGCACGTTTTTTCACTCAATTGGAAATGCAAAATGCTGACTTAGTGAATATCGTCAAAGAGATGGAAAGCGATTTAGGCCCAAGCGTGTTGAAAGCCCATGTGCAATCCACAACTCCCAGACCGGACCTATCTGCAAGACTGAAATCTAGCAACTTTCCACTGCACTTTATTGCCGGCGAGTTAGACCAAATCGCGCCAGCTAAACCAATACAAGAATTAACGTCTAGAATAGCGACCGCGGATTATAGTCAGATCGATGGAACAGGACATATGATGCTCCTAGCCCAACCTAAAGCAGTGGCAGATCAGCTTTACAAACGACTAAGCTAAACTGGATACACTAGTAAATTGCTTGAACCTGCGTAAATACAAGGTTTCAGCTAGTGCAGCTGTTCGATATAAGGTAAAATACTGCGCGTTTTTAGCACACACTTTCTAGATAATCATTTTATATATAAGAGATAACATTTGCATGAGCCAATTTAAAACTCAAGAAGAAGCCGAAGCAGCAGGCGTATACGTTCAAAAAGTACGCAGCTTTGTTAAGCGCGAAGGTCGTTTGACTAAGGGGCAAGCTAAAGCCTTAGAAGAGTTTTGGCCAACCATGGGGTTATTACATGCAGATGGAAAGCTCGACTTCGCAGAAGTCTTTGGACGCAGCGCCCCCGTTGTTTTAGAAATTGGCTTTGGTATGGGCAAGTCCCTGGTAGAAATGGCGGCCAATGAACCAGAAAAAGATTTTATTGGCATTGAAGTTCACAGGCCCGGTGTAGGTACCTGTATGGCAGACGCCAACGAACAAGGTGTCACTAATTTACGGGTATTTGAACACGACGCAGTAGAGGTATTGGCTGATTGTATTGCCGATGAAAGCCTAGATAGACTGCAACTTTTCTTTCCCGACCCTTGGCACAAAAAACGCCATCACAAACGTAGAATTGTACAACCCGAATTTGTACAGAAACTTCGCTCTAAGCTGAAAATCGAGGGTGTATTCCATATGGCGACGGATTGGGAAAACTACGCTGAACATATGCTTGAAGTAATGCAAGCAGCAGAGGGATTTAAAAACTTGTCCGAAAATCAAGATTATGTGCCGCGACCAGACAACCGCCCCCTCACTAAATTTGAGCAGCGTGGTCATCGTCTTGGCCATGGTGTATGGGATCTGATGTTCGCGAGGGTAAACTAATGTTGTCACCCACCAGCCAAGTTCTGGTGCGTAATAAAGAGATATTTGAGCAAGGAAAGTGGATCTTTGTTAACCCTCCTGAAGCTGATATTTTCTCGGCGTTGAGTAATTCAGAAATATTTGGATTTCATCAATTTTATGATGTCTTTCAACAGTGTCCCAAAAATGACAAACATGTATTTTCTGCGCACTACCCAGTTACTCAAGCCAATACCCCAAATTCAGACCTGTTTGATGGCGCAGTGATTTACATGCCTAAGTCGAAAGAACAGGCGGCATTTCTAATTGCTAATATGGCAGCATGCGTTAAATCAGGTGGCAATATTTATTTAGTTGGAGAAAACAAGTCGGGTATTAAAAGCGCCGACAAATTGTTTACCAACATTTCCCAGCGAGTAAACAAAATCGACTCAGCACGTCATTGCAGCTTATTTTGCGCTTTAATAGAACGAAGCTTTACTTTTGACGTTGAAAAGTTTGTTCAATACAAAGAAATTCAAGTCAAAGACACTTTATGTAAAATCGCTTTTCTGCCAGGCATATTTAATGCTGGCGCCCTCGATCCTGCCACACAACTTTTAATCGAGAATTTACCTGAGAAATTAACGGGAAGAGTGCTAGACTTTGCATGTGGCTCAGGCGTGATTGGCTGTTTTGCTGCAAAGAATCACCCTGATATTATCCTTACCCTAAGCGACGTTAGTGCCATTGCAATCTTTTGTAGTCAACGCAGTTTGGCTGCCAATAACCTTAAAGGAACAGTGGTGGCGTCAAACGGGCTTTCCGAGGTTAACCACAAATTCGATGCAGTGTTAACCAACCCTCCGTTTCATACTGGCATAAAAACGGATTACAGTGTCACCGACAAGTTTATTAAAGAAGTGAAGTTTGCTTTACTACCTAAAGGCACATTGATGTTAGTAGCCAATCGGTTCTTACCTTATCCAGATATTATTAAGGGTTCACTCCCTATGCTTTCAACACTGGCACAAACTTCTAAATTTAACCTTTACAGGGCGCAAAAATAGAATAGAGTTATTTGTATAAACAATTTATTTAAAGTAACTGAAGTGACTAGCTATTTTAGGCGTGCCGCTTGCTACTCAGTTAGGTGGTCATGTAATCTGCTATTCTAGTTGCAGTCGCAATGACTTTACTGCCAAGTTTACGAATTGGAGAGATAAATATTGAAGATTCTTTTTGTAGTTTCAGAAGTAGAAGATTTAGCTAAAACAGGGGGATTAGCTGATGTGGCAAAAGCGCTCCCCATCGAATTAAAAAAGCTCGGGCATGATGTCGTCATAGTGATGCCCTATTACAAACTTTTAGCAGATAAATTTGATGCTCCAATAGTTGCCTCCGAAGGTATTGTCTCTAGTAACAAGACCTACTCATTTAATGTTCGCCAAATTCAGATTCAAGATGTACCAGTTTTTTGTGTGGATTTTCCTGAGTATTTTCATCGTGATGGATTTTATACTGACGGATATCACGCTTTCGCTGACAACGCCCAACGCTTCGCATTTTTCGCAGATGCCGCTTTAGCAACCAGCCGTGCAATCCATTTCCAACCCGACATTGTGCATTGCAATGATTGGCATACTGCCTTGACCCCCTACTTCCTGAAAACTGATAACAGTGGATTTTTCGCCCACAGTAAGTCTGTATTAACTATTCACAATGGTGCTTTCCATGGCACTCATCGCTTAGATGAAATCCCCTACGTTAGCAATCATAGTGCGCTGCATAACCAATTAGACGGGGATGCGTTAAACTTTCTACGAATCGGGATCCGCTACGCTGATAAGATTAATACCGTCAGTCCTAACTATGCCCAGGAGCTACTGACAACCTTAGGTAGCCACATGTTGTATAACGAATTTTCTGCCAGACGAAACGATGTATCAGGAATTCTGAATGGTTGTGATTACAGTCAGTGGGATCCTGCTACAGATAAACATATTCCCGCCAACTTCGATGTAAATAATCCAGCGGGTAAAGCAGAATGTAAACGTAAACTGCAAGAAACTGCAGGGTTCGTACAAAAAAACGAAGTTCCTTTAATTGGTATGGTTTGCCGTTTAACCGAACAAAAAGGCTTCGGTTATATATTGCCCATTCTTGAAGATCTTTTACAACATAATGTGCAACTTCTAATTGTCGGCACAGGCGATCCGTCAATAAGTGAAGTGTTGCACAGACACGCGCAAATACACCCAGATAAATTCATTTTTATTGAAACCTTTAGTGTTGAGTTAGCGCATTTGCTGGAAGCGGGAAGCGACTTCTTTTTAATGCCTTCGCTATTTGAACCCTGCGGCTTAAATCAGATGTACAGTCTAGCCTATGGAACCTTGCCCATAGTGCGCGCAGTGGGTGGATTGAAAGATACGGTTGTTGACGTTATTCACCAGCCTGACATAGCTACAGGGTTTGTATTCGAGCACCCAGACAGTTCAGCACTGCTTGGATGCATTTATCGAGCGCTACTTCATTTTTATGAATACCCAGACAGCTTCAACGCTATGAAATTAAGAGCAATGAACACCCGATTTACCTGGCATCAAGCGGCTTTGGAATATGAGGCACTTTATCAGTCATGCTGAAGAATAAGCGCCTATGTGTTTTAGGTAACTTCACTGATGTGTTGCTGGCAATAGTATTTTCTTGCAGCTTAACTTTTGCAGTTAACGCTCAAGAAAATTTGCCCGATAAATGTATTCAACTACCTGAACGTTCTAGCGTCTGTCCAAATATTTTATACAAGCGCTCTCCTGTTGATATCCCGCAATTCGAGATAAAAGAAGGAGAGATGCTGTGTATCTGTATGGCTGATTTTAAAACGTTACGCATTGCGGCAAGTGATGATGCCGGAAAGGTAGCGCAAATAATAGAATTAACTAAAGTATCAGTAAAACTAAATATCGATGAAAAAACACTGCTTGAAGTCATTCGAAAGTAATGAGTTGAATCCGATTAACCAGATTTAAATCTTTCCACTATTATTGGATTAAATGTTTTCTTTTTAAACAATTTATATCACTATAATCCTTAGTGGTAACATTGCCACAAACAAAGACAGATTAACTTTATGCTAACTGGCGCAAAAAATTTATCTTTAAAAACCTTGATTGTATGGATGGTTATGGCCATCACAACCTTGGCCCTTGTGGTTACCTCTAGCATTTCTTTAATCAACCAAATTAATAATTATAAAAATGAGCTCACACAACAAGTTAAGGTGTACGCGGACATTATCAGCAACAATGCAGCGGCCAGTTTAGAGTTTGATGATAAGTTAAATGAAGATGAGAATTTACAAACCCTAGCATCCGCAGACTTCATTGAGGCCGTCTATATATACAAAAAAGTAGAAGGGCAAGAGCCAATTTACTTCACCAGCTATAATCGCCCCAGCCAAGCCCCAACACCGAAAATGTGGGATCGACTTGACAGTTTAAAAACCCCCACTCAAACAGACAATGCATTTGAATACATTAAAACCATTGAAATAAACGATGAAGTGATTGGTTATGTGTACTTGCGTGTTTCCGCAAAAATATTAAATGATTTAATTGCCAGCTCAATTTTAACTACTTGCGCAGTGTTGTTAGTAATACTTGTAATTTGCTATTTACTGACCTTACGTTTACAAAAAACCTTAGCCACGCCAATAATTAACCTCGCGGCATTAGTACAGCGTGTTTCCAGACAACGAGATTATAAAGGTCGAGCAGAAACCACCAACATTAAAGAACTCGACATTTTAGGGGCTGCCTTTAATGACATGCTAGATCGCACCCAACACTATTTGAAAGAACGAGACTCTGCAGAGGAAGAACAACAGAAGCTGCATGCAAGCTTAGAGGAAAAAGTACATCTTAGAACTATGGCGTTGAAAAAAGCCAATCAAGAACTCATAGAGACATTGGAAAAATTGCATCAATTCCAACGACAGATGGTTCAAAACGAAAAAATGGCATCCCTTGGCGATATGGTGGCCGGTGTTGCCCACGAAGTTAATACGCCAATTGGTTTAGGTGTGACGGCTTCAACAATGATGCTAGATAGACTTAAACACATTGAAACTGAATTCGAAGCGAAAGCGTTAAAAGCCAGTACCTTATCCAAATTCATAACCGAAGGGCAAGAAAACCTTAACATCATTTATCGTAATTTAAACCGTGCGGCTGAGCTCATTTCCAGTTTTAAACAAGTAGCGGTTGACCAATCAAGTGAAAGAAACCGTATATTTTCCGTTGCACAATTACTAGATGAAATATTGATGTCTATGCGACCTAAGTTGAAAAAATATCATCACGTGATAGATATCCACTGCCCTGAGGACCTGTATATAGAAACAAAAGCGGGCCCAATTAACCAGATTATTATGAATTTAGTAATGAACTCTATCATTCATGGTTTTGAATTTACCGACAAAGGCAGAATTGATATCTATATAGATATGCCTTCAGAAAATAAAATAAGAATACGCTATGTTGATGATGGTAAAGGTATCCCCGAAGCCCTTAGAAAACGTATTTTCGATCCCTTTGTAACCACCAAACGAGGCCAAGGTGGCAGTGGCTTGGGGATGCATTTAGTTTATAACTTAATTACGCAAGCTTTGAATGGCTCTATCACCATTACCAGTGAAGAAGGTAAAGGTGTTGAATTTATAATTCTTTTTCCTGTAAAAAGGGTTGATTCTGCAAATTTGCCAAACGGGATTTGAATGATGATCAGCAGGCTTGCCATTTTCATTATTGTCACCTGGAGTGCTATTGTTTATGCACACAATAATGATTTTGAAGTGACACCAACATCAATACGCTCTACTTTCTTTCTGCATGTTGTAAATTACTCCCAATGGCAACAAAGATTCACAAGTTTGAAATTTTGTTCAATGGAGCAAGCACCTCAACAGCACTATCAAATACTGCAAAAATCAGATTTAGTGACTAAAAACAATTTAAAGATAGATTTACAGCTCGTAAACACGTTTTCAGATGCAATTGAGCAGCGCTGTAACTACATTTTTATTGATAAATCCCAAGAGTCTAAACTTTTGTATAAAGATTTGAAACAAACTAGCTTATCTATTGTCACTATTGGTGAAACTATCGCTTTTCTCAGAAATGGGGGGTTGGTTAGCCTAGTAGAAGAGAATGGCAAGATAAAAATCTATATTAATAAACAACAGTATGCTAATTCACCTGTAAAATTTAGCGCTAGACTACTAAAGTATGCAAATTTCACTGGATAATAGCCTGATTAAACGATATTTTCTGTTAAACTAACTATATTGAAATAAAACGGATAAAAACAATGACGCCCAATATACTAATCGTTGAAGATGAAGTAGTAACAAGGACTACTTTAAAAAGCTTATTTGAAGCCGAAGGTTATAACGTATTCGAAGCTGAAGACGGCAGCGAAATGCATGACTTTTTCGAAAACAACAACATTAACTTAGTTGTTATGGATATTAATTTACCAGGTAAGAATGGTTTGATACTCGCACGGGAAGTGAGAGACCGCAAAAATGTCGGTTTAATATTCTTAACAGGAAGAGACAACGATGTTGACCGGATTTTAGGATTGGAAATTGGTGCAGATGATTATTTAACTAAACCATTCAACCCTAGAGAGTTAACTATACGTGCACGAAACCTATTAAATAGAACCCTAAGCAATCATGAGGACGACGATCTTCCAAGTCGCGTAAGCTTTAATGGTTGGATTTTAGATGGCGATAGTCGTAGCTTAATTTCTCCGAGTCAAAATGAATTCCGTCTTCCTCGCAGTGAATTCCGAGCCTTACATTTATTTTTAAGTAACCCTGGCAAAATATTGACTAGAGAACAGTTGATTATGGAAATGACAGGTCGTGAATTGCGTCCTAATGACCGTACCGTTGATGTAACCATTCGTCGTATACGTAAACATTTCGAATCAGAAGTAAACTCAGAAGACTTAATCGTCACCATTCACGGTGAAGGTTACCGTTTCTGCGGCTCTGTAGATATGTAATCTCTCCAGACCCAATAAACAAGTTAAACCAAAAAAGGGCTTTCAAAGCCCTTTTTTATGGTTTCTGCGCCCCTAAAAGGGGGCAAAGTCTATATAGTGAATTTTTTGATTAACTACCTGCCAGTTGCATTTCACTTACTAATATAGAACCTGTATGGATGCTACCCCGGGTTTCAGCTACTGCTCCAATGGCAGAAATATTCATCAGCATATCTTTTAAATTACCGGCAATAGTGATTTCATGAACAGGGTATTGAATGACGCCATTTTCGACCCAAAATCCTGCAGCACCGCGAGAATAGTCACCAGTTACAATATTCACACCTTGACCCATCAGTTCGGTTACTAGCAATCCTGTCCCCATTTCTTTAAGTAGAGCTTCATCACTATGACCCGTGTGCTTAACTAACCAATTATGTATACCTCCGGCATGACCATTGGTCTGCATTCCTAACTTACGAGCGGAATAGCTAGTTAACAAATAATGATCTAACACACCTTTGTTCACTATGGTCATGTCTTCGGTTTTAACCCCTTCGTTATCAAAAGGTGAGCTGGCAAGTCCTGACTTAATATGAGGACGCTCTAAGATTTCAAACCAACTGGGTAAAACTTGCGTTCCTAAACTGTTTAGTAAGAAGGATGACTTACGGAATAAACTACCACCGCTAATCGCACTAACAAAATGCCCCAGTAAACCTGCCGCCACGTCGCGATGAAAAATAACGGGGATTTTAGCCGTTTTCAGTTTACGTGCATTTAGTCTGCTAAGGGTAAATTCAGCGGCTTCTTTTCCAACTTGTGCGGCGGAAGTTAACAAATCTCTTTGACGGCTTACCGTGTAACTATAGTCGCGCTGCATATCACCGTTATCTTCTCCAATAACAACACAACTTAGACTGTAACGGGTACTTGGATAACCCCCTATGAAACCGTGACTATTGCCATACACCTTCATACCAATATTTGCATTATAGGAGGCACCGTCTGAATTTGTTATTCGCGGGTCAAAATCCAAGGCTGCCTCTTCAGCTAATATAGCTTGCTGTATGCCATTTTCGGTATCCAGCTCAATAGGGTGATACATATCCAAATCGGGATAATCATATGCCATTAAGGACTCATCAGCCGGACCCGAAAAAGGATCTTCACTGGTATACTTGGCAATTTCACAGGCTTTTTCCACGGCTAGGGTTAGGGCATTAATACTTAAATCTGCAGTGGACGCACTGCCTTTACGTTGGCCAAAATAGACACTAATGCCCAAACCACCGTCATTGGTAAACTCAACGGTTTCCACTTCTTTTAATCGAGTCGATACCGAAATCCCCTCGACTTTAGACATGCTAGCTTCCGCATGACTGGCCCCTTTTTGCTTGGCCAATGCCAATACATCTTCAACTGCTTGTTGAATTTGGGCTAATTGTTGCTCCATTTGCATATAAGACTCACTTTCTTTTCACAACTTTTAATGCTGTGAGGTATTAGCTGGGTTACAATTGGCATAGTGTAACATTAAAGACATTATCATGAGCGATACGAATTTCACCGAAAACGGTCCAGAACAAGAATTTAAAAGCAAAACCCAACTTAAGCAGGAAAGTCTTGCTATTCAAAAATTGGGAGAAGCTCTCGTTGAGCTAGGCGCGGCGTCGTTAGCTAAAATTCCCATGGATGAAGAGCTCGCTGAAGCAGTTGAGTTAGCCCGCAAAATTAATAAGAAAAAAGACGGTTACCGCCGTCAATTACAATTAATTGGCAAGTTGATGCGCCACCGCGATACTCAACCTATTCAGTTAGCCCTTGATCAACTGCAGTTAGCTCACCGGCAACAAACCAGCAAGTTTCATCACGTCGAAGAAGCAAGAGATAAAGTACTTCAAGGTGATAGAGGCATTGAAGCTTTGCTTAACGAACATCCGGAATTAGATCGCCAAAAATTAAGGCAATTATCTCGCCAAGCCAAAAAACAGCAAGAATTGAACAAGCCCCCAAAAGCCGCCCGAGATTTGTTTCAATATTTAAAAGAATTCATGTAGGCGGGTGCTTTAGCCCCGAGAGATGCCCATGGCCTAAAGACCATGCTACACATACCGTGCAACCCCTAAACATCCATGGCCTAAAGGCCATGCTACAAAAAACTGTAGGCGGGTGCTTTAGCCCCGCACAAGATCGGCGGAACATGCAATATGCCCATGGCCTGACATCCATGGCCTAAAGACCATGCTACACATACCGTGCAACCCCTAAACATCCATGGCCTAAAGGCCATGCTACAGGCCCTGGCCGTGTTAGAGTGCGGTTCCGCCCACGGTTAGCTCGTCGACTTTAAGGGTTGGCTGACCAACGCCCACAGGTACGCTTTGCCCGTCTTTACCGCATACGCCAACACCTTTATCTAGGCTCAGATTATTACCAATCATTGAAATCTTTTTCATGACTTCGGGACCGTTGCCGATCAAGGTTGCACCTTTGATTGGAGTGGTAATTTTTCCATTCTCAATTAAGTACGCTTCGGAAGTTGAAAAAACGAACTTGCCCGATGTGATATCAACTTGGCCGCCACCAAAATTCGGTGCGTAAACACCTTTATCAATACTACTTATAATTTCTTCGGGGCTATATTGCCCTTCTAACATAAAGGTATTGGTCATCCTTGGCATTGGCAGATGTGCATATGACTCTCTACGGCCATTACCGGTTGGGTTAACTCCCATTAAACGTGCATTTAGTTTATCTTGCATATATCCAGTTAACACACCATCTTCGATTAACACGTTACGCTGCGTGGTCGTGCCTTCATCGTCAACTGACAATGAGCCACGGCGGTCTGTTAACGTGCCGTCATCCACAACAGTTACCCCTTTAGCCGCTACTTGCTGACCCATTTTACCGCTAAAGGTTGAGGCACCTTTGCGATTAAAATCACCTTCTAGGCCATGCCCCACGGCTTCATGCAATAACACTCCCGGCCAACCGGCTCCTAGTACAACAGGCATCAATCCGGCAGGGGCGTCAATGGCCTGCATATTTACTCGTGCCATATGAATCGCTTCATCAGCTAGCAATTGGTAGCGAGTTTTATTCCCTTCGACTTGTAAAAAATATTCATAACCGTAACGTCCCCCCATCCCAGCACTGCCGCGCTCTCTGCGTCCATCATTCTCAATTAAGATGGAACAATTGAGACGTATAAGGGGGCGTATGTCGGTAGTAAAAGTGCCATCGGTCGCCGCAATCAGCACTTCTTCGTAAACTCCACTAATGCTGACCACCACCTGCGTGGCTAAGGGTTCTTGATCACGAATATATTTATCTACGTCTTGCAATAAAGTAATTTTTTGATGTTCTTGCATACCAAGAATAGGGTTCTCAGCAAAATATCGTGCAGAAGATTGTTTTGGCGCACTAGCAGCAACTTTAAAGGTCCCTCCAGAAGCCGCGATGCTTCTCGATGCTTTTGCCGCTTTGCTTAAAGCCTCTTGGCTAATATCATCTGAATACGCGAAACCGGTCTTTTCACCGCTAACAGCACGTACACCTACGCCTTTTTCTATATTATAGCTACCGTCTTTGATTATTCCGTCTTCCAATACCCAACTTTCATGCTGACTAGATTGAAAATAAATATCGGCAAAATCATTTTGATGCTGACAAATTAAGTTTAAAGCGGATACAACCTTATTGGGATCCAAATCTGCTGCATTTAATAAATTTTCTTCGACCAAATTAGACAAGGTAACTCCTGAATTGATTATGTTGCTGAACTGGCATGTTAGTGCGAATTCGACTTATTTCGTTAGCATCAAATTTAGCGCTAACGGCACCACTACCAGTTTCTATCTCACACAAGGTGTCGCCCCAAGGAGAGATGACGCAAGAATGGCCGTAAGTTTCCCGCCCATTAGCATGAATGCCACCTTGGTTAGCTGCAACTAGATAACATTGCTTTTCTATTGCTCTGGCTTTTAACAGAGGCTCCCAGTGGGCTTTTCCTGTTGCACGGGTAAATGCACTTGGCAACACTAATACATCAATGTCGCCCATAGCTGTGAACATGCTTGCAAAGCGCACATCATAACACACAGCCACACCTATTTTGCCGAAAGGTGAATCAACGACTACGAGTTTATCGCCAGCTTGAGTATATTTAGACTCTAAATAGTTGCGAGTTCCATCTTCCACTTGTACATCAAACAAGTGGATTTTTTGATAATCATCTACACGTCTTCCAGCGTCATCAAATACTAAACAGGTCGCACTATACTTTCCCGAAGTGGAGGTAGAAATAGGAATAGTTCCGGCAATTATCCACACTTTATATTTCTTCGCCATGGCCGACAAAGCCTCTTGAATTGGACCTTCTCCTAGTTCTTCAGCAATTAACAGCAAGGCTGAGTCTCCTGCGCCGAAACACGCAAAACACTCGGGCAATACAATTAGGTCTCCCGGCTGTTGCTGAGAAACATATTCTTCAACATGTTGAAGGTTAACCGATACATCTGGACTTGAAACTAGCTGACATGCGACTAAATTGGCCATTAATACCCTCTCGTATCATCTATTTGTAAATTCACTCTCTCATCGGGAAGCACCTGAAGTGGGACATCGTCTTCATCCAGTTCAACAGGCGTATTTCGTGCGGGCAACGCAACTTCTTTACTTTTTCTGTCCAACTCTGTGAGTATTGGCTCATCTAAGGTGCCGGTAACTGAATATTTTACATTTGAAATAACTTTTGCCTCAGTCAGTACCTGATCAATTGCCAGAGCAGCAATGGCTGTGGCAGGGTTAACCATCCAATACACTAACAGTGGCAAACTAGAAGTCACGTTAGGGGTAAATTCGATACGGTAATTTAACTCTTTACTGGATAAGTCGGTATAACCCGCAATCAACATCTCACCAGCGGCGCCGTCAATCACCATGTCTTGGGTTTCAGCTTTGCCATTCACAATTTGTAAAGAACCATCCATTTTGTCGTAGAAGAAGCCTTTAGCGAATACATCCCTAAAATCCAAACTTAATTTGCGCACCAACGATTGTAAACTTAGGAAACTAAAAATTCGGGAACCTTTATCACTCACTTCTGATAAATAGCCGTCAGTTAATCGCCAGTCGATATTTCCTCCTAAACTAGCAACTGAAAATTTATGGGGAGCATCCTGCCAATTTAAATCAAAGTTAAAATTCGCTTTCGAATCTTTAATCCCAGAATCAAAACCCAAGCCTTTAATCAATGCTCCAAAATCTGGACTACTAAGCTCACCCGTCAAACGCGTACTGGAGCCTTGCTCGCTGATAAACCAGTCTCCGCTGGCATACAATATACCGTTATTGTTGTTAAACCTTAGGCTATCAATCTGCATCCCCGTGGGCGCTCTTGATAAAGAAAAGTCAACTTTACCAAGATTTTTACCGAAGAGTTTGCAACTTTTGCAGTCGAAATTAATTGGCGGTAAGTTTTGTAAATCTTGCCCCTGTATGGCAGGATTATTTTCGGTTTCATGCCACTGGGCTAAGTCGATAAAATCCGCATCAATATCTACACCACGGTTCAACCAATCGTCATATAATGTGACTTTTGCACGAATCTGTTCGGCGTTAAACTCCAATAACCAGTCATCGTTTAAGTGTTTCGCCACCAATTCCAATTGATTGATTTTTTGCCCCGCTACTAGCATATTTTCTGCATTGACATGAACCCGCTGAGGCGCTGCTAAAATGGGGCGTTCATTGTTCCGAGGGATATCTCCGATCAAATTTGCGATGGCTTGATACCAAGCGTCAAAATCTGCGTCTTTTACACTTGCAGAAATGCTAAACCCAAGTCCCATGGCTATAGATTCACTTTCGCCTATGGCTAAATGGGCACGAGAAAATTGCATTGTATCGTGGGGTAACACCCCTTCAAAAGAAATAGAATCCCCCAGCAGCAAACTGAAATTAGAAGCATGATTACTGCCATTACCTGTTACAAACAACTGCTTTGCTTGATCACTTCTTTTATTAAAGGGTGCTGGCAGACTGGAACTCACTCCTTGTAAATTACTGACTAATTCAAATTCGTAGTCGTAACTACTTTTATTCAAAGTTAACTGGGTGTTTGCTTGCCAAGCGCTATGTCCGTCAAGGTATATATTCAAGCTCGGCTGATGCATCTGCAATAATGGTTGTACTTGCCAATCACCTTGAAGTTCAATATCCGCTTTATAGGCACCGCTTGGATCAGAGAAGCCGTCAAAATTAGCGGTAATTTGTTGATTAAACAACTCTCCTTTAAGCCCGTTAAATTGAACTTTTTCGTTGGCAAAGGATACGTCACCCTGCATGTTTTCAAAATTTAAATTGAGGCTAGGCAAGTAAACTGGGTTTCCCTTCAACTTGACTTGCCCCGTTGCTAACACATTTTTACCTGTCAAAGGAATGTGCAAATCCAGCTTAGTTTCAAGGGTGCCGCTAACATTTACCCCTTCGGTTAACACTGTACCTAAGGTGTTCGCTAGAAAGCTATCTAAGATCAGTTCCGTCACATCCGTACTTTGAGCACTAATATCCGCCTCAATATTTAGTACCGCGCTATTATTTAGTTGTGGGATCTGAGCGGAAAGATCAGAAAAAGCGACATTTTTTAATTTACCTTCGTGGGCGATCATTGACAGGCTCTTGTTTTCAAACAGCAGGTCAACATCCATATCGGTTAACTGTGGCCAATCAGGGGCAAACTTAAATTCGCTATCATTCACATCAATACTGATCTGAAATATTCCCTGGTGACTCTCAAACGGAAATTGATTAACAGAACCTTGCCAAAGTACCTGCGTAGACGCCAATTCACCACTTAACATAGCGCCTTGTAAGTAGGCCTTTGTTTGGGCGCCCATATAATGGTCAGGGAGTAGTTTTTTAGCTTGTTCAACATCGATTTTGCCGATATTAGCAAACAAATTGAGTTCGTTATCTTTACTATCAAACGCCATTTGAAGATCGATATTTAGCTCATTACCAACTAGGGAAAAGTTGGGTATATCAACCTGCACACCTCGAGGCTGCCAATCGAGGAAAACGTCAAAATCTATCGACTGATAATTTATATTTTCGTCTAGTGTATTGTTCGCAGCGAATTCTCCCTGGCGACCATTTATCGACAACTTACCCAAGTTGTCGAACATATGGAAGCTACCAGCAACATGATCCACCCCCGGCAAGCCATCCACCTGATTCCAACTAACATTAGAGAAATTCGCAGTGGTTGAAAATTGCTCTCCTAGCAATATAGCCAGTTCATCAATACGGGCATTGGGCTTAAGCTGTTCGATAAAATCAATGGTTTTCTTATCAAATGCCAGTGGCAAAACTGGTAACAATGAACGAATATTAACCGGTGTGGTCATTTGAAAATGGGTTAACCCGTTACGCCCAATATGCCCAGTCCAGCTGGTTAATAAGCTTTGTTGTTTAGATTCTAAAATCAGATCATCAATATTAAATTGCCATCCCTGATCATCTGGCACGCCACTTATTCTGCCGCCTACGATAGCTGCATCCACCTGACTTTCCGGTGAGGTCCAGGAAAACTCGCTTTTATTCAAAATCATCTGCACATTTTTAATGCTGTTTTTATTCACCTCGGCCCAGAATGTAAAATTTCCTCTACTTTGAGTCAGTTGATTTTGAGTGCGAATCAATTGATTTAGCCAAGGCGACAAATCCACCTCTTCGCCGCGGGCGTAAAATGTGCCACTAAGATTGTCTTTGTCCCCAGTCAAATCAAGACTAAAGGTAGCAGAGTTATTGGCCAACTCCACCACTCGCAACAAACCTTCCCCTTGGTGGCGGTTGTCTTTGTTCAGCCAGCGTAATTGTTGTATTTGAATCAGTTGTTGATCATATTGAGTGGTCACATCAATGACACTGTTACTAATTGAAAAGCGTTGTAATTGCTGTAAAAACAAATCTTCTAACGCATCTACCACGGGAAATTTGCTTTCTGAGGTTTGAATACGTGCTAAGTTCACTGAAAGTGCTAAGCCACTTAATTCGAACCGACGAGACTGAATTTGTCGAGCTACAAGAGTGCTCCAAAAGTCGATTTCAATTTGTGTGTCTTCAATTTCTAGGCCAATGGGAGACTGTGCATCTTGTTGCAGCTTAATATTTTTGAGAACCAATGATGGACCACTTTTGGCCCAATTAGCGGTTAACTCGCCAATGGTTAAGTTAATGCCATAACGATTACTCAGCCAAGTTTCAATTTGCTGTTTGTTGCCATCTAGATAGGGCAACGAGAAACGCACAATACTTAGGCCTACGGCCACCAGCACTAGCAGCACAGCGGCTAGCGTCCATAGTTTTCTGACTAGGTAGGCGGCATAGAATGAGGCGGGTTTCACATCATTACCACATCGAACTTATCTTGGTTATATAACAATTCAGTTTGCACTTTTATTTGCTTAGAAACGAACACCTCTAATTCAGCTAACATATGAGATTCTTCCCCCAACAATGCTTCGGCTACGGCTTGAGAGGCATAGACGACAAATTTATCTGCGTCATAAGCACGATTAACCCGCACGATTTCTCGCATCACCTCAAAGCAGGTGGTTTCCACTGTTTTAATTGACCCCCTGCCCTTGCACGCTGGGCATTCACCACAAAGAATATGCTCTAAACTTTCACGGGTGCGCTTGCGCGTCATTTCGATTAGACCCAGGGCTGTAAAACCATGAATATTTGATTTTGCTCTGTCTTTACTTGTAGCCGATTCTAAGCTGTGTAAAACGCGGCGCTTATGATCTTCATCGGTCATATCGATAAAGTCGATTAGAATCATGCCACCAAGATTTCTCAATCTAAGTTGACGGGCTATGGCTTGGGTGGCTTCAATATTGGTATTAAAAATGGTTTCTTCTAGATTCCGATGACCAACAAAGGCACCAGTATTAATATCTATGGTAGTCATCGCTTCGGTTTGGTCGATAATTAAATAACCACCAGATTTTAAGTCCACACGGCGCTCTAGTGAGCGTTGAGCTTCATTTTCAACGTCATATAAGTCGAATATGGGTCGTTCGCCTTGATAATACTCAAGTAGTTTATTTAGCTCGGGCACATACTCTTGGGTAAAATGCTGTAGCTCTTGAAATGACAATTTAGAATCTATTCTTATGCGATCTAGCTGGGTACCTACAAAATCCCGCAGTACTCGTCTTGCTAAGGGTAAATCTTCGTACAAGACATTGCCTTTTCGGCCTTTCATACGCGATTGGATCTTCGCCCACAAGCGTTTTAAAAACTCCGCATCTGAAATAAGCTCTTTTTCCTGAACGCCTTCAGCAGCAGTACGCAGAATAAATCCACCGTCATCACTACAATATTCCTGAACTAATGACTTGAGTCTTTCTCGTTCTGCTTCATCTTCAATGCGCTGTGATACACCTACATGGTCAACACTGGGCATAAACACTAAATAACGGGAAGGAATGGTAATATCGGTGGTAAGCCTTGCGCCTTTTGTTCCGATGGGGTCTTTCACTACTTGCACAACTATGTCTTGCCCATCTCGCAACAGATCACGAATGTCTTTCTTGGCAATGGATGTGGTGGACATCTCGTCGCTAACTTCATTGTGAAAGGCAATATCAGAAGCATGCAGAAATGCAGCCTTATCTAAACCTATATCAACGAAAGCTGCCTGCATACCCGGCAAAACTCGACTTACTTTGCCACGATAGATATTCCCCACCAACCCACGTTTGGTGTGACGCTCAATATGAATCTCTTGCAAAATACCATTCTCAATCAAGGCGACTCTTGATTCAGAAGGGGTTACATTTATCAGTAATTCAGCACTCATACAGCTTAATACCTACCTGTTTAATTAATTCACTGGTCTCGTACAAAGGTAATCCAACCACGGCACTGTAACTGCCATTGATGTGTTTCACAAAATTCCCTGCAAAACCTTGAATACCATAAGCGCCCGCTTTATCTTGTGGCTCGCCAGTTTGCCAATACCATTGCATTTCCGCTTCAGTTAGTAATTTAAAACGAACCTCTGTTTTCACCACTAGGTGGTCAGTACCGTCAGCGGTTTTTAATGCTACAGCAGTCATTACTCGGTGCTGCGTGTTGCTGAGTTGCAGCCACATTTGTCGAGCATGTTCAAAACTCTCAGGCTTTCCTAATACTTGTTCTTCACTACCACTGCCCACAACGACAATGGTATCAGCACCTAATACAGCATCAATCTGACCATATTGAAGCCAACCTTGCTGGGCTTTTTCAATGGCCAAACGCACAACGTAACTGTTAGAGTCCTCATTGGCTAATTGAGTTTCATTTATATCTACATTAAGTGTAGTAAATTTTACGCCAAGTTGACTTAAAAGCGCTTTTCGCCTCGGTGATTGAGATGCTAGCAATAACATGTAGGACCTTAAGTGATTCTGAATTGCCGTCTGACTTTACGCAACAAACCAAATATCCATGGCCACATAAGCATAGAGGTCAATACAGGCCAAAGGTAAGTAAACAAGAAGATCACGTCAGTTTGTAAGTGTTGTAACCAAAATACCACCAAGTGATACAAGGCAGATAAGGTGCCAATGATAAAAGCCTGTTGCCACAAAGAATAATTGCGCAAACGTTGATAATTCGACACCAAGACAAAAATATTAATACTCATAGCGAAGCTATGCACGCCCAAACTTGTGCCCATTAAAATATCTAAAACCAAGCCGACAATGAAGGCGACCCCCACATTCACTCTGCTTGGAAGGGCTAACGCCCAGTATGACAAAACCAGTAAGACCCAATCGGGTCGAAACTGCTCAACGGTTATTGGCATTGGTACAATTTGCAGAATCAACGCGATAATAATACTTAAGAAAATAGCATAATTACGCAGCTTCATTTGGAGTCCGCCGGAGTTGCAGGTTGCGGCATGATGGGTTGCGTTGGTGCATCCGCTGGCCACAACAACAATAGGTATCTCAACCTGTCGAGTTGAGCGATAGGAGTAGCGGTTACAAGGGCAAAAGGACGACTTTCATCACGAACAATGGAGGTAATAGTTGCTGTGGGATAACCTTCTGGGAACACATTGCCCAGCCCTGAGGATACCAATAGATCCCCCACCTGAATGTCAGCACTGTGCGCTACATGTTCCAACACAAGTTCATCAAACTGACCTGAACCACTGGCGATAAGCTGAACATTGTTTCGCGCATTACGCAGGGGAATAGCATGGGTAATATCGGCCAATAACAGTACTCGACTGTTAGTTGTCCCCACTTCCATAATTTGTCCGACAATGCCTTTGTCGTCTAGTACAGTTTGCCCCTCATAAACTCCGTTAATCGCGCCTTTATCTATGATAATTTGCAGGCTAAACGGATTATTATCCACCGCCATTAACTCGGTTACCATTTTTTGGATAGGCGCTGAAACTGGCGCTCCAAGGAGTGTGCGTAAACGATCGTTTTCAGCTTCTAACAAATCGAACCTTTGCAATTTCTCTGACATTTTCATTGCTTGCAAGGTTAAATTCTGATTATCTTCTAGTAACTTTTGATGGGTAGAGAACTTCTCAGCACCTGAACTCAACATTTGCCCAGGTAAGCTGGCAATATACTGAAGAGGACTAACGATGGAGTTTAAATACACTTTGACTGAGGCGAAACCATCATATTTGTGGTCGACAAAAATGAAGATAACAGAAACGAATAAGGCCAACGCGAGTCGACTGACAAGTGATGGCCCTCTTGTAAACATGGTATTCATTTAGGCTAAATACCTGCTTGATAGTGTTTGTATAAAATTAACGACGTCCAGCACAAATAACCCCTTACCCAGATTATTCGTAACTAAACAGGTCACCACCATGAATGTCTATCATCTCAAACGCTTTACCTCCGCCACGAGCAACACAGGTAAGCGGATCATCAGCGATGACAACAGGGATACCCGTCTCTTCCATAAGTAAGCGATCAAGATCTTTTAACAATGCGCCACCGCCAGTTAAGACCATTCCACGTTCAGAAATATCAGATGCTAATTCAGGAGGTGATTGTTCCAGAGCAACCATGACTGCCGACACGATCCCAGTAAGGGGTTCTTGTAGTGCTTCTAGAATTTCATTGCTGTTGAGCATGAACCCTCTAGGTACGCCTTCAGCTAGGTTACGGCCCCGAACCTCTATTTCACGAACTTCTTCGCCTGGGTAGGCAGCGCCAATTTCGTGTTTAATTCTTTCTGCCGTTGCTTCACCAATTAGTGAACCAAAATTACGACGAATATAATTAATGATGGCTTCATCAAACTTATCACCACCGATGCGAACTGATGAAGAATAAACCACACCATTTAATGAGATAATGGCGACTTCAGTAGTACCACCACCAATATCAACCACCATGGAACCGGTAGCTTCAGATACTGGCAAACCTGAACCGATTGCGGCAGCCATAGGCTCATCAATGAGGTATACGTCTCTAGCACCTGCACCCAAAGCAGACTCACGAATAGCTCGACGTTCTACTTGAGTTGAACCACAAGGCACACAAACTAATACGCGCGGGCTGGGCTTAAGAAAATTATTGTCATGCACTTGTTTAATAAAGTGTTGAAGCATTTTTTCGGTCACGTAGAAGTCGGCAATCACACCGTCTTTCATAGGACGAATCGCTTTAATATTTCCAGGTGTTCGACCTAGCATTTGTTTTGCAGCAGTACCCACCGCAGCAACACTTTTTGGACCGCCAGCGCGCTCCTGACGAATTGCAACTACTGAGGGCTCGTTCAAAACGATCCCCTGACCTTTAACGTAAATTAGCGTATTTGCAGTACCGAGGTCGATTGATAAATCGTTTGAAAACATTCCTCGAAGCTTTTTAAACATGAACAGACCGCACCCTGTTGGAGATAGACATAATGATCCGCTAACTTTACCAATGCCCCTTTAAATCAGCAAGTAAAGAATAGGTTTATAGCCCCTTAAGAGCAAAAGAATTTTACTTTTTGCAGGTTTAGGGAAAAAATTGGCGAAAAAACCTGTAGGCGGGTGCTTTAGCCCCGCACAAGATCAGCGGAACATGCAATATGCCCATGGCCTAAAGACCATGCTACAAAAAACTGTAGGCGGGTGCTTTAGCCCCGTACAAGATCGGCGGAACATGCAATATGCCCATGGCCTAAAGACCATGCTACAAGAACACCTGTAGGCGGGTGCTTTAGCCCCGTACAAGATCGACGGAACATGCAATATGCCCATGGCCTAAAGACCATGCTACAAAAAAACCTGTAGGCGGCGGCTTTAGCCCCGTACAAGATCAGGGGAACATGCGATATGCCCATGGCCTAAAGACCATGCTACAAGCCCCGCACAAGATCAGCGGAACATGCGATATGCCCATGGCCTGAAGACCATGCTACAAAAAAACCTGTAGGCGGTTGCTTTAGCCCCGTACAAGATCAGGGGAACATGCATTATGCCCATGGCCTAAAGACCATGCTACAAGAACACCTGTAGGCGGGTGCTTTAGCCCCGCGCAAGATCAGCGGAACATGCATTATGCCCATGGCCTAAAGACCATGCTACACATACCGTGCAGCCCCTAAACATCCATGGCCTGAAGACCATGCTACATTATCGTGGAAGATTAATTTCCGGTTTCGCGCCAATGTATAATTCGGTCGTTTCCGCGAAACTGGCCAAAGGAAACAATCGCCGATGGATTGCCAATCCCACTATCGCTTCCATTCCAGTCATACTGCAAAAAATCATCCCAAGTAATTGAGGCATCCCCGACAGGTAACAACTCAATCCGATACTCGCCCATAACTGAAATATCTGCATTTTTGACGTCAATGCCCTCAAAACCGAGGGTTTTGCCGCTGGTCATACCAAAATCGCTGGTTAACACGCTAATTGCTGAAGTACTCGAACCACTGGAATCTGTGATACTGAAATCACTCGCAGTTAAGGTTAGTAAGGTACAAGTATCATCGGTGTTTTGAATAAAATCAGTTCCATTAAAATACTCAGTTGAAACGGGTAGCAGAATGTTTTCTGTCTCTGGGCCAAACCCGTTATCTATAACAATCCGTCCCCAACGATATTCAGTTCCGCCAATAGCCACTAAATTAAGCATATTATTAGTATCATCCAAAGCAACAACTGAAGAGACAGCATCACAGTCATCATTTATGTCATAACTTTGATGGTAACAGACCGGCGCACTAGCATAAGTGCTGTCAGTGAAGAAACTCGGTAAAATGTTCATTTCCAAACTCGCCGAAAAAGGACCATAAGGCGTAGTTGATTTAGAATAATTTATATATGCATTATTTATTGTTAAGGCTCTGCTACCTGCAACGCCTTGATCGGTCACATCCATATCTGGAGAACCATAAAAGTTGATACTGCCAACATGTCCACTATCAGACATAATTATATAATCTTCACTCGAAGAACCTAACCACGACCATAAACTATCTAGTTGATAGTGGGTGGTAATGTTTCCTTTTGCATTCATTGCGGTCACAACGAATTGCGGAGGTGTCGCAAAAGCCGTGTTCTGACCTAAATATGTAAAACCAGATGTTACCGCACAGTTATCCGCTAACTGGGGCGAGTTTGCATCCACATCAAAATATGCGGGTATAAAGAGGCCCAAAGTAATAGGGCTGCCGCCGCCGGCAGAAGTGGAGCCTATCGTATGACCGAAATAATCTGCATCACGAATATCCAAATTAACCGTCCCATACTCAGCATAATCGGCGGTAAAACTATACACACCATTACTGCTGGCAATATTTGTATTACTGGCAGAAATGACACTTGACTTAAAGCTGCCGGTTTCAGAGGCGACAATAGTACCGCTTTGCGCATACGTCAGCACACCGCTATCACCGCTGATACTTGTTGGAAGAGCTCGCTGTAGCCACAATTCAATTTGCTGTGGCTGATAGTTAGGTAAAATCCCGTTATCACTTCCCCGCGCTGTCACCTCTAAGCCAAACTCCCCCCCCTGCACGACTCAAAGACGTAGTTGAAGTAGATTGTATGTCTATTCTGTCAGGGTAAACCACAAATTGAGTAGACCCACTTAAGTAAGTGGCATCATCAATTTCACTTTGCACAGATAGACTTATTTGTCCTGCGTCTGCATAAGAGAAAGCCCCTAAAGAGGCGTAACCATTACTATCGAAAGTCAATGACACGGTAGCGTCTGAGCCTGAGTTAATAGTGACACTTCCGGTTTGTACTGGCGTTAAACAGCTACTCGGATCATCACAACTTAAATTAAAGGTTAAATCTTGGGCCCCCACAAGGGCTGCGACACATTGATTACTGCCACTGGAATCATCCGTTTGAATTGCCCGTAGTTGAGCCGAAGTAAAGTTACTCTCGGCTATCTGATCAGGGAAAGTGTCTGTTTTGCTAGCACCGATAAACTGAAAACCAGCATCACTGAAGGTTAAATCACAACTTCCACCTGAGACCCCGGTACATTCAACATTTTCATCCACCACATCTAAGGTCACAGTACCAGGATCAGGTTTACTCAAGGTTAAACTGGCTGGAGTATCCGCTAAAATAGTTACCGTTTCACCATCAGGCCAACCAGTATTAGGGCTCACCTTAACGGTAATATCTTGATCATAAAGCTCACTACAACTTTCATTAGCACAGGCTTTTATAGTGACAGGCTCAGGGTCGCAGGTTAAACCATTGCCATCATGATCAATTAGGTATTTATACACAAACGAACAAGTACTTAGGGCATCTTTGTCGAAATTCACCTCTGTGCTAGTTTGCACATAGTTATAAATACGAACTTCATCAAATTCGCCATTTGCAGAATTTTGAGTACTGCCATTGGAGAGATAGGCACTGCGATTATCACCTATGTATAAAGTGTCAAAATCGCCTATTTCAGTACTTAATCCCGATTGCGCAGTAATAGAAACACTTTGCTTAACGCCATCTAAATAGATTGCACTTGTTTTTGACTCTAAATCATAAGTTACTGCAACATGCACCCAAGTATCGGCTGCATAGGAAAGGCTCAATTTAGTTTGTGCACCAAAATTAAGGTCGTTTTCATCTTCTAGTTTAAAATCAAGCTGGCCACCGCTTAAAATCGCAAAGTAAAAGAACCGAGAGTTACCCACATCACCTCCTACATCGGTTGATGCATCGAATAGCTGACGGGAATTGCCTGAATTCCAAGCCTCATTACTGCGATACCAAAATGAAATACTTCCTTTGTTGCCTATGACATTAACATCGATACCTGTGTCAATCCCATTAAACTGGCTGTCTAAGCTAGCATTAGCAGGTATTTCCATAGCACGACAGGCAACTTGTTCCGATGGATTAATGGGGATTGCCGCACCTAACGCCGTTGCATGATAGCCATTACTGGAGGAATCCGTGACTGCGTTGGCGCCTAGCCATTCACTTTGCTCAAATTGATATTGAGCAACTAGAATATCCGTTTCACAGGTAATACAAACACTTTCTGACTCCGCAAACAGGTCATTCACTTCCTCTTGACTCATCTGCCCTTGGTATAGACGCACATCATCTATTTCACCCATAAAGTAGTCTTTTAAATCATCAGGGGCAGATTCATTATCACCGGTGTGGGATGCTCCAGCACCTAATATTATTGGCTCAGGGTTTCCGTCAATACCGCCTGTGTAGGTATTGGTCGCAACCAATTGTTTATCAATATAAACTTTTACCCCAGAGCTGCCAAATGTGTACACCAAATGATGCCATTGGTTTTCAGAAATTAAGTTTGCGCTCGAACTAAGGTTGTAGTTCTTTGAGGTCGACTGGTGCCTGGCCTTGATGGCTCCATTTGACCCAACGTATATCGTTAAGTGTCCACCGCCGCTATCAAACCCCGTAGAATCTTTTGAAAATAGGGCTCGTCCATTAAAGTATGAATTACTTGGAGGGTCTAAATCATCAAGTCGAAACCACATGGCGATACTGCCATCGCTCAATTCAAAATTAGCATCGTGGGGAATATTGATATGTTCGCCGTTACCGGCATATTCACTGGCTTGACATAGCTTACCGTTGATATCAATGTTAGCACCGTCAATTGCGGTACCATTTTTACCAGCAACAATATCGATAACTTCGCCACTGGTGCCATCTAATGAGCAAACATCCATTGGCCAATGGGAGACTAAAACTGCGTCTAATTCTTCGCAATCTGGTTCTGTACTAGCCAAACTAAGCACTTGTGAATTTGAAAGTTTAAAGTCATAGATATAAACGTCTTCAAATTGTCCATTTGCTGAGTTACCCGTACCTTGGTTAACAATATAATTGCTGCGATTATCACCGATATAGAGAGTATCCATATCGCCAAGAAAATTGCGTAAGCTACCATCGGTTCTTGTTAAAACCGTTCCAGATCCACCAGAAATTTCATAAATTTGAATCCGCTTATTTGATAAGTCCCATGTAACGGTAATGTGAACCCATTCATCTGCAGCATAGGATAATCCGGTGCGCTCGGCAGTAATATCGTAATCATTGTCGTCTTCTATGCCAAACTGTAAAGTTCCTCCCCCCAATGAGAGATAAAAATACTTATCCTGGCTAGGTGCTTGGTTTGATGCATCGAGTAACTGCCGTTTAGTTGAGTTAGACCAAGACAAATTGCTGCGATACCAAAAGGCGATACTACCGTCATTACCAACCTGGTTTAAATCAACTTGCGTATCCACTGCGTCTTGCTCAGAAGAACTTGTATTGCGAGGAACATTTAATAAACGGCATGAGCCAGCTGAATACGAGACAGGTGAAACATCGCCTACTGGACTACCATGGTTGTTCTTATCTGAACTATCTAAGACAGAATCACTACCTGTCCATTCCAACTGATTAAATTGATAAAACCCTTCAACCTCATCAGCGTCAACAGCCCAGCTTGCCAACAGTAAAAAAACAACTGCATATAGAATTCTCATCTTCACTCCACAATTGCATCAACTGCCACAGTTCGACTAGCAACTATCCTTCCTGATTGGCAAATTCCAGTACTTTCAAAATGGTAGTATTGGGTGGTCTCATCTTCATATCCAGTGGTTAAGGTGCAACTTGAGACAGTGAGACAGTTCTGTAGTCCTGGCACAGAAGCGAAGGAAAACGTACTTAAGCTATCGCAACTACCAGAACCGTCTTGAGTTAAAGGAAATGCGTCTTTAACATTGCGCTCCATAGATGATTGAGCAGCATGTAAAGCTCTAGCACCGTAGACTTCATGGATGATGGAATCGGAAGATGAACTCAGTAGCTTAACCATAGTCAGACCTAATAGGGTCATAATGACAATCACAAACAAGGCAATAATGAGCATGCTGCCAGATTGTTGATGCATGGTTTTTTGAAAAGGCTTAGGGGACATTTGGAATATGTATCTCGTTGTTAAAAACGACGAGCTCCTCATTCAATTCAAAGCGTAAAAGTGTAATAACAAAGGCATTGCGGGTTAAACTTGCCTCTGCAATTCGAAATGGCATATCTTGAGTTGAACCGGTTAAATCATTTTGAATATTTTCAGCCATAAGCACCGCGCCACTAATGGACGTCGATTGAAAAGGCGACGTGGGGTACTGCTGCTTACGATATAATTTGTTATCAGTGACACAGAAACTAACAGGTGCCCCGGTAACATATGCCCTAGAACTGGGCGAATCCGTTTCAAATTGCTCCTCTGTTGCCAATCTCACGACTAACTTTTTAGAGTCTTCGGAATCTAGTTCCGGCTCACTTCCAAGGTAAAAACGCCGAGAAGACTCTCCATAAACGTGATCCACTGAGGTGGGATAGACGATGATAGATTGGTCATCTTCAAAGCTATAATCATTTACAGCCGCATCTGTTGCAATCAGTTTAATTTCGTCACTTGCAGGCTCTGGAGCAACGGGTATATCAAAATAGAAACTACTAAATAGTATGGGAGTAAATTCCAGGCATTGTATGCTGCTATCCCCTGCAATTCGTAAGCTGTTTGGTAGGGCGTTACTAATTTCCAGGTTCATGCGCTGTATTGCAAACCGTCCTTGACTTAACAACTTGTCTCGCTCTACTACATCCACATAAATTTCTGTGCTTGTGCGTATAAAGCCGGCAATGCCCACTGAAACCACACTTAATACCACCAGCACTGTTATCATTTCAACTAAAGTAAAACCGCCTTGTTTAATCCGTTGCATTAGTAATTACTCCGGTAAGCGGAAAACTCAATGGTTTCCCCCCCTGGCGTAGTTACATAAACGAGGATCAGTTTAGATGACTGATCACTATCGGTTACGCCATCCATATTCCCGTCGTAAGTCACCAAAACCGAAATACTAAAACCAGCGTACAGATTTTGACCGTCCACTAACAATATTTCGCCTAAGGAATTACGAATGATAGCATCAGAAAAACCGGCGCCCTGCTGTAGCCCATGGTAGTCATCAACGTCATCGAAGTTCGAATTTGTATTGTTGCGAAACTCTGAACTATCAGGGCCAAAGTTGCCAATAGGCGTGCAACTAATCTCCCCTGCGTCATCTAAATCACCATCATCATTCAAGTCATCGTTACAGCGAACACTGTTTTGACTATTTTCGTCATACCCCATTGCGGTAATTTCACTAATAATAGTATTCGCTAATTCGGTGGCTCTAACTTGCATAATGGGGTCAACACTCTTTCCAGCTTGAGGGAATATCAACGTGGTAATGAACGTTAAGGCAATTGCGAAAACCACAATGCCAATAATCATTTCTATTAACGTAAACCCTGCTTGAGCTTTAGAATTAGTCACAGGCATGTATATATCCCTGGGACTCAATACAAACCGATACCTCAGTATCACCCTGAAAGGTAATTTCTATAGCATTTGCACAAAAGCCACTGCCGTTATCAGGACAACCAAATCGATTAAACAATATGCTGCCACCTCCACTGGTAATAGTCACATTATCGGCTTCCATTTCATCGATGTTGGCGACCATGTAGGCTGCCTCTTCGGAGCTATCAATGGTAGTTGAGCAAGACAATGCACGGGTACTATTTTTGTAAATAAGCGTCGGTGGACCAAACGAAGAATTTGCGCCAGTAAATATGTTCACCTGGAAACAATAGTCTTCGCGAGTATCGTTCATTGCGCGTTGTTGCATAGTGCGAAGAGAAGATATTAGACGAGCTTGATAAGTGTATTCTGCTACCCCTCCTGTTCCTTGGAAGCGAGGGGCAACAACTACGGCAAGAATACCCAGTATAATAACCACCACAATAAGCTCCACTATAGTGAAGCCTTTGGTATGCGTAATATTAGATGATATTCTCACCGTTATTCATCTGCAAAAAACCAGTTTTAATTGGCTTTGCTAATTAACAGCCAGTATCAACCACGGTAATGACTGGAGCACTATTTGCGTCAGCCGCATCGGTATAAATTACGTGGCATGCGTCATCGGTATAATCTGTCGCTGTTCCACCCGGTGCTATACCAAAAGTTCCAGCATCAGGAGTGGTCGCATCAGCAGTACCTAATACAAAGTTGAAATCGGTACCAATATCCAATTGTACCCAGCCAGCTAACATTGCTTCTGTCATTTCTTCTGCATCTGGGTATCCAAAGTCAGTCTGAACATCAACACCACTTACCGACACTTCAGAGGTATCATCCCCTGCGTTGGCTACAGTTTGTTGACCAGCAATAGCTGATTTTGCGTATACCAACTGTGCACCACTTTGCATAGCAGCTTTCACACCTTTCAGGGTACTAGCTGTAGCATCACTGCTTAAGTCGATAAATCTTGGAGCGGCGGTTACCGCTAAAATACCTAAGATCACTATAACTATGATCAATTCTATTAATGTAAATCCGCGTTGTTGTTGCATGGTAGTTTCCTCAGTTTAAGTTTTATAATCTCAAGTTTTTAAATTATATAAAATAGCAAAATAGTAAATTTGGGTATGCCTAACGATACTTTTGTATCGTATTTTTTACAGCCTAATTGTTACTAAAAACAATTACCTGACCAATTCTAGGATCATAGATAAAGCCGTTTCCGGAATTTCTATCCGTGGGCTCAACGGTTAAGTTTTTAATGGTTTGAGTAAGATAATAAAAACACAAATCGTTGCCACCAGAGCCTTGTCCATCACTTGAATTAGTGAAATAACGGTAATCTTCAAAGGGTAAATCATTCCAATCAGAAGAAATCGTAGGTGCGCTTTGCATGATTAAGTTAAATGTACTTTCACAATCAAGGTTATTTATATTGTCATCTTCAGTACTAGAATCGTTGCTAAGTTGCCCCGTGGGATACCCGGTGTCTTTGTCAATTCCCACTTGCACACCGTCAATCTCTACGGATGTGGTGTTTGTGCCAAAGTTTTCTTCTGGACGACCTTCCAATTCCCAGGCTGCACGTACTAAACCAACACCCGTCGCAAAGCCACCAGCAACACCTTCAACAGTGGCATCTTCGGCGTCTTTTGTAATATCCAACATTCGTGGCAACGCTGTTGCAGCAAGTAGCCCCAGAACGATGACCACTACGACTAGTTCGATAAGGGTAAAACCCCGTTGTTTAGTTTGCATGATTAACCTACCTTTTAGCTGATGAGAGGTACCAGTTGAAAAATTCAAAAGCGACCCCTTCTTTATACCCAATTTCAATTTATATAATTCGTTTGTAACTATCTAACTTTGTTAACAGTAATTTTGTCAATAACCTACATTCGCTTTACCATTTCAAACTAGAATTTAGTTTGCTAATCCAACAAGGGACTGACTTGCCCACTTGCAATTTGGTATTCGAAATAGGGCCCTACGGATAACCTAAAACGACATTTAGCATCATTTACCGCATCTTCAGGATCCGTGTCAGCAAAATATTCCGGGTAAACCTTAAAGCCTTCAACGCTCATAGAAACATTGAGAATGGTTTGCCATAATTTTTCACACCCCTTAGTACTTGGCGCGGTTTTTGGGTAACCATTTAAACCCATTTCAATGGGTCGTCGGTCTTTTTCTACCGCTTGGTTATTTCCGTCAGGTTGTGATTCGTAATGTACTAAAATAATTATTCTTGGCCGACCTTCAGCCTGCCATTGCCAATGTGAATTTGTCACACTTTGTGAAAACCTCTGCTGTAAGTTTTCCATCGCAACGTACTTCATATCAGGGGAGCTAGTATTAAAATACAGCACAAAACTAGTGAGAATAGTGATAAACACGATTAACACTACAATTTTGCCGAATAACTGGCTGCTACTTTCTTGTCCCGCCTGATTTTTATCCAATTCAATTCCTAATCATACACTTTTAGGCCACACTAACGACCTTTGTACGCGCCCATCATTTCCCACATGGGAGTAAATATACCTAGCGCTAAAATCAACACCATCACTGCAACAATGACGATGAGTATAGGTTCAATTTTAGACGTTAAACTCTTTAAGTCATAATCCACTTCACGTTCGTAATAATCGGCTACCTCTGCGAGTAGTTCATCTACGCGTCCAGTTTCTTCGCCTACCGTGATCATTTGCATCACCAGGGGAGTGAATAATTCACTTGCATGGGCCACACGAGACAAACTTTCGCCTTTTTCGATGCTGCGCCGCATATTCAAAATTCTTTCCGACATAAAACGATTATCGACCGCATCAGCCACTAAATTAAGGGCTGCGGTCAGGGGAACCCCTGATACTAACATCATCGAAAAACTTCTAGCAAAACGTCCTAATAGTGTGCGCTCTAACACACCACCAATAACCGGTAAGCCTAGTTTACGTTTATCCCATTTATATCGGCCTACATCAGTGTTCAAATAACGTCTAATCCCGTAAATAACACCGCCAACAATAATTAGCATAAAGGGCCATTTGGTTACAAACATATCTGACATGCCAATCAAAAAGCGAGTCATTAATGGCAGTTCAGCGTCGAATTTTTTAAACATATCTGCAAATACTGGGATAACAAATATGTTCATCACGATCAGAGCAGCAATTAAGGCTAATATCACGAAAAAGGGGTAACGCATGGCCGATTTAATCTGTTTACGGGTTTCTTGTTCACGAATCAAATAATCAGATAGCTGCAAAAAAGCATCGTCTAATTTACCGGTGTTCTCCCCAACATGCACAACAGAAACAAACAATTGGTTAAAAATTTCGGGATGTTGATGCAAAGCAGACGAAAATGTTCTGCCTCGTTCTAATTGTTCTGCAACATCCTTTAATGCCAATTCCATCCGTTTCGAATTAGTGGAATCGGCTAAACCATTTACCGCTCGTAATATGGGAATACCCGCACGAGTAAGGGAATACATTTGCCGCGAAAAAATGACTAAATCTTCTAAACTGACTTTTGGCGTAAAGAAGTTTATTTCACTACTTTGTTGCTTAGCACCACTTTGTTCACTACTTTCATAAATATTAAGGGGAGTAACATTGCGTCCAACTAAAATTTTAGCCGCAGTAGACTGATCCACGGCTTCGATTAAGCCGCTAGTTAGCTCACCATTAGATGTGCGTCCAGTGTAATTAAACTGAGCCATCTACCTCACCTTCATGATTTGAACTGCTATGTTCTGAATCCTGTTGTTGAACTCCCTTATCGTCACTTTCTGCAACCATTTCCACAAGTCGAAGTACCTCTTCCACAGTGGTAAAGCCTAATTTTGCATATGACAGGGCAACACTAGCTAAAGGTGAATATCCAGGACTGTTTTGAGCAGCATGGCTAAATGCGACAGTATCTGCATTTTTCAACGCATCCATCATAGTTTCGGTCATTTCAAGTAGCTCAAAAACCCCTAAGCGACCGCGATAACCTTTCTGATTGCAGTTTTGACACCCAGTGCCTTTTTTAAAGGTGGCGCTTTTGGCACTGGCATCAATATTACTAAGCCAAAACATTTCCTCTTCATTTGGGGTGTAATCAACCTGACAGTTGTCGCAAACTCTTCTTACCAATCGTTGGGCGATAATTGCCCTGAGTGAACTCGCGACCAGATAACCTGGCGCGCCCATATCTAATAGTCGGATTGCACTACTGATAGCGTCATTTGTGTGCAAGGTAGACAGCACCAAGTGACCGGTTAAGGCGCCTCGTAGGCCTATTTCTACGGTTTCTGCATCACGCATCTCCCCAACCATAATAATATCGGGATCTTGACGAAGGGTAGTTCTAAGAATATTGGAAAACGTTAAGTCTATCTTATTGTTAATTTGAACCTGATTGATTCGTGGTAAACGATATTCAACTGGGTCTTCAACCGTAATAATTTTCGTATCGGGTTTGTTCAGCTCACTTAGCGCGCCATATAAAGTGGTTGTTTTACCTGAGCCGGTTGGCCCTGTAACCAGAATCATACCGTGGGGACGTTGCAGTAGAACTCTTAGGCGTCGCAGCATTGGGCCGGGCATGCCAGTTTGTTCAAGGGTCAGCAATCCAGCGGACTGATCAAGCAAACGCATCACCACAGATTCACCGTTTTGCACTGGCATAGTCGACAGTCGCACATCAACGGTGTGCCCTTTAATGCGCACTTGAGTGCGTCCATCTTGGGGCAAACGTTTCTCAGAAATATCCAGTCCCGACATCAATTTCAAGCGAAGCACCAATGCTGAGGCAATGTTCTTTTCTTTAATAATGGTTTCTTGCAAAGAGCCATCTACACGTTGCCGAATCCGCAATAAGCCTTCATCTGGTTCAATGTGAATATCTGAAGCTTTCGCTTGTAATGCATCTTCAAAGATGGATTGTAATAATCGAGCCACCGCGGTGTCTTGTTCAGACTCCAGACCACTGGCAAAATCAAACTCATCTTCGTTTTGATATTCTTCCGCCAACTCCTGGGCGAAGGATGCAATCTCTTCAGTGCGTCGATAGAAGCTATCGTATGCTGCGAATAATTGAGATTGAGAAACTACCGCTAATTTTAATGGTTTTGATAATAAAGTAGACAAGGCATCAACCGCATTGATGTCTGCAGGATCGCTCATCCCGACCAAAAGATGGTCGCCTTTATCATCTAAAACAATTGCACGGTAGCGACGCGCTTGTACCTCTGGCAATAGTTTTACACTTTCTGGCTGGACCCGATACTCAGGTATACTAATAAGCGGTACTTTCAAATGCTGTGACAAGAACGTCAGTAAGTCGTGCTCTGAAACAAACCCCTGTTCAACCAATACAGCACCCAATTTACGACCGGATTCGCGTTGAGCTGACAACGCCTGCATAAGTTGCTCTTCAGTAATAATGTTGTTTTGAACCAACAAGTCTCCGAGACGGATTTTAGCTTTAGGTTGCATTAGTTAACCCCTGCCAAATAGCGTATTCTTTGTTCAACAAATTCTTCCACCTCGACGGACATTTGGGATAGTTGTTTAACATTCTGATAGGCATCTAACGCCCCACTCATGTTACCTAGTCGTTCTTCAACCACAGCCAAACCTAACCACCATTTGGCGTTTGCAGATTGGCTTTTAGCCAATTGTTGATAATCTATTCTCGCTTGCTCAAAACGGTTTACCTTTTGCGCCAATGTTGCTCTATAGGCCACATAATCGGGAGCTTGATAAGCTGACACTGCGTGAGACATGAGTATTTCGAAACCTTCAACGGGTTTTTTCATTTGTTCATATAGTCTTGCTTGCATAATACGCAGCTCTAAGTTGCCGGGGTACAAATCTATGCCTGTTTGCAAGCTCATAGTGGCTTTTTCATGTTCACCTTGGGCGAATAACATTGATGCCAACCTTTTTCTGGCAGCAGTATTATCTGGCGCAACTTTAACCAGCTTTTGGAGTAATTTAACAGCCGTGCGGTCATCTCCGCGCTTTGACGCCACCTGTATTTGTTGTTTTAAGGTTGCTTTATCAACAGCGGCTTGGCTCGACTTCATTTCGAAGACACCGTCAACGGTGTCGGATTCACCTAGTTTTTGTACTTCGGGCTGGGTAGAGGAAGTCTTCAATTTAGTCAGTTTCTGTTCAACCTTGCGTACCTCTACCTCTTTATCTTGAGTCGCTAATTGTTCACCTACTTCAATGTTTTGGTTATCAACTGACTGCTGTAGGTTATTTTGGCTTAGTTGATAATCACTTTGTTGCTCAACATTTTTTAGGTTTTGTGTGTCAACCGACGGGTTATCGTCTGCTTGTTGATTCACTGGGTTTAGCGGTTCAGATTGTTCAACCAGTTCAAGCTCAGTTACTGTTGATTCATCAGTTTGTAGCCGCTCTGAAACCACTCTAGGTTCTGAATTTGGCGTTTCCTCAAGCTGTTGTAGCGTATTTTGTTCTTGGTTTTCTGGCGTATTGACCACATCGATTGCTGATGTACTTGAGCTGAATAAATTGTCTTTAAAAAGCCACACCAGTAAAATTATTACTGATACCATCAGAATCAGATAAATACTTAAAAACGACTTTTTGGGTTCAGTCGACGGGCGGTAATCTGCTGACAATTCAGGTTCCGCCTTACGCTCCTCAAGATCCTGCAGCATTTTATTTACGACACTCATAACAACCAACTCTCATAAATAAAGGTAGCTGCTAATGCCAATAAAATTAATCCGGCAATAATGAAGATAAGACGTAAATGTCTGCTTGGTAAAAATGCCGCTTCTGTATCGTTGATAGCCAAGTTCACATGCTGAAGTGAGACTTCATGCTTGCCTTCACCATAGGCTAACATCAATGCCTTGTGGCATAATACATTGACAATCCGGGGCGTCCCTTTACTGGCTTTAAATAAACGTTCGCAGCATTTTTTACTAAATAACTCCTGTCCCTTATAGCCAGCTACGGCCATACGGTGCCTTACATACTGATAAACCTGGTCAGCATCCATTAAACGTAAATTATACGAAAACGTAATTCGTTGTTTTAGCTGCCTTAACTCAGGCAATGCGAGCTTTTGATCTAATTCTGGCTGTCCAAACAGCACAACTTGTAATAATTTTCGAGACTCGGTCTCTAAATTCGTCATTAACCTAAGAGCTTCAATACTTTCCATCGGTAAAGCCTGAGCTTCATCGATAATCAATACCACACCTTTGTTTTGTTGATGAATATGAATAAGGCGTTGCTGAATACGATGGGTAAACTCTTGCTGATCAGAATGGTCAGTTAAGGCAACATTGAGCTCATTAGCGACAGATCTGCGCAATTCTGCTGGGCTAAGAAAAGGATTGGGAATATAGGCAGTGACAAAATCCCCCGGCAATTCATTTAATAGCTTACGGCATATGAGTGTTTTACCTGTACCTACCTCGCCTGTCACTTTAATAAAACCTTCACCGGTTTTAAGGGCAGTAATTAACACAGCCAGAGCTTCTTTGTGACTGGGGAGACCAAAGAAGTAGCTAGTATTCGGCGTTAATGTAAACGGTAATTCCTTAATACCGTAATGGTACAGGTACATAGTGTTATTCCACGTATAACCAATCAGCCATTTGATCACGACTTTGCTTCAATTGCTGCTTCCAGGTATTTGCATCAACCACCGTAGGCTTCAGCAAAATGACCAACTCTTTTTTGGTTTCAATATCGTTTTTACTTTTGAAAAGATTTCCTAATAACGGAATATCACCTAATAACGGTGTTTTTGAATCAGTTTCAGACACTATGGATTGCATTAATCCACCAATAACAACTATTTCACCCGAGTTCGCATGAATAACCGTGTCCGATTCACGAATGTTACTTTGGGCAAGAGGCAGCACATAACGTTCTTCATTTAGGGTAATGACTTTTTCTTGTTCATCGGTCTCAATGACGGAAGGATGAATATGCAATAACACGCCGCCTTTATCATCAATTTGGGGTGTCACATCTAATGCGATACCGGAAAAGAATGGTGTAAGCTCAATATTCGGGGTTACAGTAGTGGTTCCCGAGGTAATGGTGTTTTGATTGGAAACTTCGGTCACGAAGTACTCATCATCACCCACTTTAATCACCGCTTTTTGATTATTTGTGGCTGTCACTCTAGGACTCGACAGAACTTGCACATTACCTTGGGTTTCAAGCAAAGTTAAAACGCCAGAAAAGTCTTCATTTAAGAAAGATAAACTGGTGACATTCCCCAGTGCAGCACTGATTTGATTACCAAACGTACCAGCAGTAGTAGACAAACTAACTTGAGTGCTGCTATTACTATTCGCTATTTGATTCCAGTTGATACCTTGCTGATACTCATCGCTTAACGACACCTCAATGATTCGAGCTTCTAACACCACTTGTCGTTTAATAATTTCTTCAGATACTTTCAAATATTCTTTAACACTGCGGATTTCCCCTGGCATCGCACGTACCGTCACCAAACCAGCTTGAGGGGTCACCATTACCATGCGACCTTCTTCTGCCCCAACCATAGACGTTAACGTCTCTTTTAATTCAGTCCAGAAGTCAGTTTCTGTTCGCGTGCTAATATTGGTGCCATTGATGTTATTGCCACTGGAACTACTGCCAAGATTGTTGCCAGTAGAAGAATTACCCGTATAGTTATTAATGCTACTGGTATTAGAGTTTTGATTATTTTCGCTTTGGGTTACACCACCAGACGAGATACTGGTTTGGGTTGTACCATCACGTTGCATCAATAGGTAATTGACAGGAAACGTTTCTGTTCGCATACCAGCAGGAAAGACGCGAAAAATTTGGTCGAATTTCTGAACATCATAACCGTAAAGATCTGATACTAAATCAAACACTTGATCTAAGGACACCTGTTTTAAGCTCAAAGATATAGCGCCTTTAACTTCTGGGTGAACCGCTACGCTGTATGGCGTTCCCTCAACTAAGCCTGCAAAAAAACTGACTGCATCAACAGCTTTAGCGCTAATATCATATTTTTCTTCATCAAAAAGTGGCTCTTCACTTAACGATTGACCAGGTAACAACGCCTGACTTACCGCATCTGGCAGGTCGTTTAGAGGCATGCTTTGTTTACCTTGCATAGACTCAATTTGATATTCCATAGCTTGGTCCATGGACTTTTGAGCGGGCCCGGTTTCTGATGTTGATTGACAGCCAAACATGGTTAGCGACAATCCTAAAAGTACAGTTTGCTTAGAAGTCATTCGATGCATCTTTTTTAATTGAGTATTGATTTAATAACAAATCGGTTTCACGGCCGTCTACAATTAAAACGACTCCGTCTTTATTTATCTTTTTCACTTGGTTTCCTCGCCAGCTTTCCCCCTCAGCAACGGATTCACCGTTTATTACCGCTACTCTACTATTAGCTTTAATAAACACAGCCGTCAATAAAATAGGTGCTGGACCACCTTCGTCTTTGCCGCTTTTAGCAGCAAGCAAGCCAACCCCTTTCGGCTTAGTTGGATCAACAAGCTGTTTAGCACCAAGTGAAAAACAAAGCATGACACCAAGGCATAAAGTGAATTTACGAATCATTGCGAACTCCAATAAATGCGCGACTGGTGCTTAAGGTATAAATTTCAATCTGAACCGAAGCGTCTGGATAATCCTCAACCTTATATTCAAACTTTTTCCAATAAAACTGGTAAGGCAGTGCTTCCACTTTTTGCAGGTACTTTTGTATCTCAAAATAGCCACCTTGCAAGGTTATTTGCACACCATGTTGGTACAAATTTACATCAGTAAGGGCTTGTTCCTCTTCCAGAGTAAGCAGAGGTGTTGGCGCAATTGAATGCATTGCGATTAACTTAAGCTGTTCAAATTGTTCAAATACTTGCTCTAATAGTATAGGCATATGCGAGGCGGGTACTAAGTTTTCCGTCTGTGCTTTGAGTTTGTCATCCGCTTCAGATATTCGCTGTTTGACAGACTGGAGGCGCGCTTTAATCGCTGCATCAGGGTCTTCTTGTAAGGTTTTCTGTAATACGGCAATTTTCCCATCTAATTTGGCGGCTTCATGCTTTTGTCTTTGAATTTCCATTTTTTCTCGATCCCATTTGTCTAAAACAGGTTCGACCAAAGTAACATAACCCCCTATTAAAATAAGGGTCACAACTGCAATAATGGTTAAGGCACGCTCACGGGTGGTCAGGGCCGAAAATTTCGCGAGTATATCAGCGTATTGATTTCCCAAAGACTGACTCATTGCCCTTTCCCCTTCATATCATCAAGTTTAGAACTTAGGATAAATTGCAATTGTTGGTCTTCATTGCGGTACATACGCGCACCAGCAAAGTCGGTATTGATAAAGTAATTTGCTTGGTTGAGTTGTGAAAGCCATTGAGGAAGAGCTTTAGAATCACTGGCAGCACCTTCTAAATAAATATGGCGCTCATAAACCAAAATATTAGTCAGCCACAAATTGGCATTATGATTTTCTGCCAAGTCTATCATTAAGCTTGAGTAGCCTTGACTTCTTTGAGTTTGACGACTGTCCAATTCATCTAAAATAGTGCGCTTCATAACGAGTTCTTGCTGATGTTTTTCCACATCTGCCACAATCGCCACATTTTGAGTCCGAGTGTCTTTTGCTTCGATCAAGGATTTAGACAAGTCCTTTTTTTGTGCAATTTGGAAAAGTAAGGAGTCAGTCTGCTTCTCTGCGTCGCCTAATGAATTGCTCGCCCAAAACCAGGCAATCACAATGCAAATGATGGACAAGGTGGCCAGCACTAAAAGAAAATTCAAATTGAGAAGTATAATTTTTGATTTGAAATCTTCTCTATAAAAATTAATTCTAGTTTTCATTGGCACTTCCGTTTTTCTGCACAAAAGCCGCGCCTAAACTTCCGATGAAACTACTCCGGTAAGCTAAGTCTTCGCTATGGGTAACATCAATATGCATAGCCTCTACAGTCATAAAGGTTAATTGCTGCATCATTTGCGCTAATTTTTCTATGTGTGGAGACTCAATTGCTAACAAAATTTTCTTCACTGGGGCTTGTCTGAGTTGGCTCTCAAAGTAATCCATTGAACGTTGAATTTCGACGCTCAAGTTATCGCCTACTCCCATTTGCAACTCTTCTTCACTGAATGTAGGTAGATTTTCATAGCCACGCAATCGTCTTGAAAAGTACACCTGCCCTTGTTTTACAATGTTAAGGCATATTTCCTGACCCGATTCTTGTACAAGGGTTAGTATTGCATCATCACCAGACTCAACTAAATCGGCCATGATCAGCTCTAGTATACCGATACTTTTCAGCTCTAAACCTGTGTGCTCTATGCCGTTTGTTAACTCCTCAACCTTATCTTTAGGCAGAGCAACAACATTAACTTTATTCTCACCTGCACTTTGCACGGGTAACTCAAAATAGTCGACGACTATGTCATCCTGATTTGGCATGAGGTCTTTAACGCTCCAAACCAGAGCCTGAGCCATTTCACTTTCAGTTACCTGGGGTTTTTCTACTTGCTGAATTTGGTAATTACTGGGACTGAGAACGACATGACAAGGTGTGTTCGTTAAGGACTCTTGGGAAACATAATTGTGCAGATGCTTCTGCCAATCGTGAATGGGGAGCAAATGTTGTTTCACCCATGTGATATTTTGCATTTCATCAGCTAGTACTGAAACCTGAATTGAATCGTCGCCAAATTCAAGCCCTACTGAGTAAAACTTTGAAGATGTTTTTAACCGTTGCTTTAGATACTCGCGCCAACCTGCATGCATAGTTCACGTTTTTATAATTTATTTATTATCAATCTATTACAGCAAACTTTTGGGCAAAGCGCTACAATAATTCAACCTTTTTAAGTTCAACTTTTGGGTAACATTCCCTCCCACTAAGCCAGCAATTTGTATAATCATCCATCTTTTCAATTCTATAATTCAGCATTTTGTCTATTTTAACCGCGAATCACCGGCTTAATCATGCCACTATTGATTAATGAAATATTAATGCCGGAACCTAATGATGAGGTTGAGAAAGTGCTTTTTGAAACAACTAATGAGAAGCGTTTTAACGCTTCTTTTAGGGCAGATTGCAATACTAGCCATGCCGCTATTTGCAACAGAAATTAGTGTTGAATCAATGGAAGTTAAGATAGACGAGCACCCATTACACGTATCTTTTTGGGGTGAGAAAAATGCACTTCAAAAGCCTTGGGTGATTCTTATCTCTGGCCCCATTGATAGCTGGCATTCAGATTCAGCCTGGTTTGCTGCAAGTGCGCCAATTTTAGCCCAACATTACCGGGTAATTGCCATTGACCGCGCCGCGACTGTGGTTAACTTAGCAGACGCACCTGTTGGCTATACTCACTTTGCACTAGATTTAAACTTAACCTTACAGCATTTCAATATACAAAATGCCACTCTAGTGGCATTTGCCAGCAGTAATATCAGCGCGCAAATAGCCTTGCAAGACAATAGGGAAAAACGAGTTTCCAACGTGGTGTTAATCGATCCCGACGTGCTCAGTGAATTTTCAATTGCCCGATACAGCCAAGATGCACTGCCGTTTAAAAACAACTTAGAAAAGTACTTAACGTATATTTCACAACACAAATATTCAGCTAGAGTTAAACAGAAAAACCAAGCAGATTTAGAGAAGCTAACGTCATTATCAACATTAGCGACTACAAACTGGCAGTATGTGACCAAGTTGATGGACAAGCGGTTAGAAATTCATAACCAAAAGAATTTATTTATTGAAGTTGCCAATTACCATCAGGATTTGCAACAAGCAGCTAAACTAGTTTGGCCTCAACACATACCCACAGTGATTATCGACACTCAGTTTGAAGATAGTTACATTGCCCAAACAGACAACCAAGAACAAAAAGCTGGATTAATAAAGTGGCAGAAGGACGGTACTGAGTATTATCAGCGTCTTGTTAGACTTTCCGACCAAAACCGTTACCTGACAACGCCTAGCAAAGCGCATTTATTTCAATTTGAACGCCCTTTTGAACTATTATCAATTATTCAGCAGTTGCGAGAATAACGACACCAGGGGTGCTTATTGAAACCAGCCCCCCATAATCAGAGCCCCTGTGCAGTCTATCTTAGGAATCGCAGATACTCTTTCCATTACCTGCATAGAAATTTAATAAGCGATCAAATTTGTCAGGGTTATTCCACTTCTCTCGAATATTACAAATATATGGATAAAACGTACGAATAAACGCCCTACCATCGGTATCAAAAAATTGTTCTGCAACAGCATCATCACATAAGGTCAGATCTCTACACAGTATAATCTGCTCATAAAAAGTGAAAATTTGATCCAAAGGGCCTGATAACTGGTCGTTTTCAACTTGTCTATTAATAAACTCTTTGTACTGACCAGCAACGTTGTCTGGTTGGATTGATGGATCGGTTAATACCTGATTGATTTCATCGACATGGGCCGTCATGGAGTCGGTAATTTTAAGTCTAGCCTGCATCAACAAACCATCACTATGGTAACGTTCAACAAATGCCATACTTCGGTCCACTCTCACCGCATCTTTGTGCTCTAAATATTGAAATACCCCAAAAATACCGCCAATAACCACAGCCAGTGCAGCAATCCATGTTCCTGCAACTTCAGCAATTTGGAGTTTTAGTTCTTGTGGGTCCATTAAGGTTCGCAGACCGGCAAGTTTTTATTCACCAAACAGGGATCGTACCCTCTTTGTGTTTCGTCACCCGCATCACAGCTTTCTTGTTTTTCACTACGGCATTGCGGCTCTTCAATGGGCTCGTCGGTGGAATTGCACCCGCCAATAAAAAATAAGCACACGACGGTAAAGAGGATAGGAAGGTATGACGTTAAGCGTTTGCTGGTATTCATTTATTTGGCCTATTCTTTGCTATGTATTAACAATACTATTAGTCTTATTTAATTGCACAAAAAAATAACAATTAGAGGGCAAATAATGAACAATCGCTACTCCATAGTATTCGTTCTAACGCTTTTAGCATCGCCTTTAAGCTTTGCAAGCTCTTCTTTACAAGACATTCGATTTGTTACCGGTGCATCATTAGGGTATAGCAACTTTGCATTTTCTGAAAAGCTAGACCATGAAATTAGCTTTCCCAGCATCAATATCCCCCTCGCCATGACCCTTGAAAACTGGCAGTTGTCTGCCAACTTACAAACAACATTAAAAGATGCGGATATATCCGAAGAAGAAGATACAGGTAAAGCCTCTCGTGATGATCTAGACATTACATTAGGCTATCGTTTGAATAAAAATTGGACGTTATTTGGCGGCTATAAATATGGCAATACTAAAATCCAATTTACCCCACGGGATATTGAAGAAGAGGATCAACTCAGTGTTACCGATGAAAGATATAAGCAAAAAGGGCCATTTATTGGTATCAGTTATCACTGGCACTTTGAGAAAGCAGGCAGTCTTAGTTTATCTGTTGCCTTTGCTGATCTGGATGCCACCAATGTGTTTTCAGAAAATACCGATGAAGAAGAAGAGGAAGAGCTAACGGAATTTGATGATTTAACGGGTAACCTAACAGGTGATACAAAAGGGTTTAGCTATAGTTTAAGCTGGACAATGCCGGTTTCCAGCAACTTGTTATTTCAAACCCGCTTTAAAATTAATGATTATCAGCAAGATATAAATTATAACGATATGCAGTTCAATGGTATTGATGAATCGTTCACCTCTTTGCATATTGGACTAGCTTATGTTTTTTAAACCCATTCAAAACACTACTATATTGGGCACTTCCTTGTTTTTCGGTGGGCTGAAATAGACTTCCCCAAGTAACGATGAATGTTCCCACGGAATTTGCCTGTTGCGTGTTTCTTTAGCCACTGCAGACCTGACTTTTTTAAAGATTTCTTCAATTGAGATACTCTCAGAAATATATTTGAGTAAGTGCTTAGTATAAACACCGTTTTCGCTTTTGCCATCTGAGGCTACTCCGCCTGGTTCTGTAGCGAAAGCAATTAACGTAGCTGCAGGGGCTTTAACCGGCGCTAGTCCTTGTGACGAAAAAGCGCTGCCTTCAAATGGATTATTCCGACACGCGTCTAGAATGACAATGTTTTGTAATTTCTTAGTCTTATTCATCAGTTCAAATAAATGTGAAAGATTATATAGTTGACCAACAAACTCTTGCTCGCTTTCAAACTGAATATTGAGGGGAATTAGGTAATTCGCGTGGTTAATTTGGATTGCATGTCCAGCATAATACACAACCGCGAGCTTTTGACTGCCGGGTGCCCGGTCCACCTCATCGTAAAACCTGTTAATTCCCTGCTGCAACGACAGAAAATTAGCATCTGTTAGGGTTGTCACCCGAAACCCAAGTTCAAAAAAAGCGTCAGAAATTGCTTCTGCGTCATTCAGGGTGTTTTGCAAAGGCGCTAATTGATAATTTTGATTGCCAATCACCAACGCAAAACGCTCAGTGTTGACGGCATAGGCGCGACCTAAAACTGAGCAAAAACTTGCAACAGTGAGTAGAAGAAAGACAATCCAGCGCATTGGGCAGCAACCTAGTGAAACCAGATCTCAAGCATACTGCTTTATCATGGAATACTCAAAATTGCTCATGATAACTGTTTAAGGCTATTCATTTATCGGCCAGTTAGAATAAACCAAGGTCTTTTGAAAAGCCCCGCAACTGATTTTTGGTGAGCTAAAAGGTAACAATACCCTGAGCCTCTAGTGGCAAGTTATTGAGCATTAAGTTCGGCACTGAGATTAAAATTCAGATGAGTAGTTATTTAATCAAGTCGCCTTTAGGCAACTTTCTTATGTTGGCTATTGGCAACATAAGCTATTTTGGTCTATATGTTTATGGGTACAGGTGAAAGGTACGGTTTTAGTCGCACTCGTTACGCCAAATATTGTCATGTAGTTTCAAGGGAATTGACAACTAACACTAAATACTCATTCGTTAACGCGAATTGAAATTTTGGAGATACATGATAATGGATAATCGCCCCACCCGAACTATCGGGCAATCTTTTATACTCAAATTAATCGTATTGCTAACCTTGGTTATTTTCGTTTATTTAGTATCACACCTAATAGTAATGCACACTAAATCAGGTGAACAAGGTGCAATATCCTGGAAATATTTTGCCCAGTTATCGAGTACCGGTGAAGTCAATTTCAAAAATTTAGGCGATTTGGATTGGTATATCGGTGCAGAACAAAGCCTAGATACCATTGCCAAAATTCGCGACCGGTCAACCTCCATATTTGAACTCTTCACTAAAACCAAAGCACAAATATTACAGTTAAAACTAAGGGTTAACGATCTAAAAGAAATTACCCCTATCGAAACCCAATTGGATCAAGGGGAATATAACAACGCTTACCTTTTGGTCGCCGAGGTTAGTTCCAAATTGTCAGCTAGTAACTTATTACCAAACACTATTAAAGAGAATTTATTTGCTTTGGCCAGATTAAAGCAACAACAACTGAATGACCTCGAGACGTTGTCACCGCCTAATAAACTCTTCATGTGGACATCTCCGAATTTATCCATGTTAGAAATCCTGTTTTGGGCTGTTTTTGGGGTAATCACAAATTTATTAGTGAACTCGGCAGAATACCTGCGCAAACAAAACTTCAATCCACTCGAGCGCTGGGTCGCCTACACCAAACTGATTTACGGGCCAATTCTCGCGCTAGTTATGGTGATGGCAATAATGTTCGGCTGGTTTGATTTAGGTCCTTATAAAGCAAGGGTTTGGACACTTCCCTTAATAGGTTTCATTTTTGGCTATGCGTCCAGGCGCACTGCGACGCTTTTCGATAAATTAATTGCAAAAGTATTGGGGGAAGCTGAAAAAAGCATCAATGAAGGCCCCCAAAAACTTTATGAAGAACGCACAAAATTAATTAGGGCCTTAAAAAGCGCTGCAGAACCAAAAGGGTTCAGTGAAATAAAAAGTCAGGCAAAAGAACTTGCCAATGGGTTAGTAGAATCTCAATTGGCTAAAAAGGATCCGTCCAAATGAAAATACAACATCTATTTACAGTTTCAATTATTTTATCAACACTGAGTGTTATTAGTGGTTGTGCCAGCCAGGCGGTATTAGATCTTACCGATCAATCAGTCGAAAACCAAAAATTACTGGCTCAGCAACAGAATGTCATTGCCAACGCATTCGATAATCAACTAAAAACTGAAGCAGAGATGGTAAAGTTGGTTGGCGCTGAATTGACAAAACAGTGTGAAATAATAAACCGCAGTACTCAAAAACACGCAGAGGCTTTAATTAGCAACTCCAAGCTCAAAATGAGGGAGTTGTTTTATGAAAAAACATTTATTTTTCAAAACACAGATTATCCCCAAAAATTTAATACCGCTTATGAGCCATTAGCAGCTTCATTTCAAATCTATCAAACGCAATTAAAAGCACTTGAAAATGAACAAACGTTAGCACCTTTGGATGTCGACATTACGCAGAAGATTTTAGTCAAAAAAACCGAAATATTAGCTATCGCCGATCGTCACTCTAAAGATGATTTGGAGTTACGTGATGATTTTTTTGCAGAGATAATTAAATCTAGAACGAGGCTTTTTGATGACATAAATTCAGAATATGCATCGATAAGCTTGCCGGCAAATATAAACTGTGACGGCTTTACTGGCCAAGCACAAGAGATTGCCGCAGAGCTGTTAACATTGCAAGCCAGTTTAGCGGCTCATCATGGTCAATTAGATACATTGAACGACAGTCAATTACAAACCCTGTTAACCCTGCAGAATAACCTTGATAAAACGCCTATTTATAAGCTCATTTTAGCCGGCGCTAGCGACAATCTAAAACTGAAACTAGATACCGCCGCGACAAAAGTTCAAGGTCTTTTAGGGCCATTATCCAGCCAATTCGATCAGTTTTTAACAAAAGTATCAGGTACGGCATTTCAAAGTTTGGGAGGGTTAACCCAAAACTTAGATAGCGTAGAAACGCGCATAACCACAGATATCAACAATAAACTCAGCGACCTACTAGATGAAATTCCCAACAAGGTGAACAACCTAATCAATAAACATGCCGCTCAAAAAACCACAGAGTCAAAAGGAATTTAATAATGAGAACCAGAAGATTAGTCCCCAGTTTTGATGCCCTTCCGCCGGATGTGAAAACCGTTGCAGATAATGCCAGGCAGGAAATGGATGAATGGATTGATGAAAAAGTTGAAGCATTGGCCGATGATATGGGCAAAGAGTTAAGTAAAGGCGTGAAACAACTTCAAACACAGGTTGCAGAAATCGAAAATGAACTGGCCGAAAGCCGTAAAAGTATGGATTCTATTTTGGCGCAATTAACTGGGCTCCAACAGAAAATTGAGTTGGGTGATGGTACCGAAATTAAGAGCGCCATTGCGTTAACCCAGCAAAGTGTTGAAAAAGTGAAAACTGAATTAGCCAATCGAGAGTCGAAATGGAGAGCCATAGGCAATGGTATTGTTGAGCAAGTTTCAGGTGCCGTAGGCAAGGTTGTGCCCTTTAGTTTATAACTGATATTTTTTACTGAAATACTAGGGAATACGCAAGTAAAGTTAGCCGATTGCTATGCCAGCAGGGCCAGCAAAACAAAATTAAAGCTTGGGCATCGGCTAATTTCCACTTCAAATAATATGCGCATTTGATGACTAACCTTAAGGGCACAGTCTAATTCCTGTGATGCAAAAATTCCACAGCCGGCAAGTTGACAATAATTTGCCATCCTAGGCCTAAGCCTAGCCGCGCTCAATCTCATTTCATCTGCAAAAACAACAATCACAGTGCCCCCATGAATATCATGTTAAAATGATTGTTGGCGCTAAATATTGCGAATTGTCACTTAAGTCATGAGTTAACAAACAACAATGCACACAAGAAACCTTCATAAAAACGGCTATGATTTTGCCCAGTTAGTTCAATCCTCTCCAGAGCTCAAAAACTTTGTGGTTAAAAAAGAAGGTAGACGCAGTACCATTGACTTTGCTAACGCCAAAGCAGTAAAAACCCTCAATCAAGCCCTTTTAAAACAATATTACAACCTAAACTACTGGGATATTCCCGATGGCTTTTTGTGCCCTCCTGTACCAGGAAGAGCAGACTACATTCATCATATTGCGGATTTAATCGCTATCCCCAATCACAATCAAAATGATGTAATTGGGCTGGATGTGGGTGTGGGAGCGAACTTGGTTTACCCGATTATTGGTAGCCAAATCTACGGGTGGCAATTTGTTGGAAGTGACATCAACGATACCTCACTGCAATCTGCCAAACGGATTATCAGCAACAATAGTAATCTAAAAACGCACATCAAGGTTCGAAAACAAGCTAATGGTCAGCATATATTTAAGGGCATAATTCAAGGAGGTGATAAATTCACATTTACCATGTGTAATCCGCCTTTTCATGCTAATGCACAAGATGCCCGGGGAGGAAATCTGCGTAAAAACCGGAACCTCGGTCGACATAAACAGAAGAGGCAAAGTGCCGGTCCTCATCGATTACAGGAAGTCAGTAAAACGCACCTTAATTTCGCCGGACAACACAACGAGTTATGGTGTAAAGGCGGCGAATCCGCGTTTATTAGTAAGATGATTGTTGAGAGTCAGCAATTTGCCAAGCAAGTGCAATGGTTCACCTGCTTAGTCTCAAGAAAAGAGCATTTGAACAAGATTTATCAGCAGTTAAAGCAAGCTCAGGCTCACCAGATTGAGACTATTGAAATGTCTCAAGGCAGTAAAGTGAGCCGTTTCGTTGCATGGCAATTTTAAATCCGCAGATTTAGACGTCTTTAAATTAAAGGGAAGCCTGTCCTTGTATTAAAACGTCTCTGCAAACCTCACCGCGGAGTCTTTCATAACCTTTTTAGCTTGTTGTATTTGCTGTCTGTCTTTTGCGTGCACTATCACTGACCATTTATTGTGATGAGTTGCATCTCTTGCCTTATTCACCATTGAATCGTGATCAGGACGCAATGAAACTGCACCCGCAACGAGAAGCCCCATAAAAGTTCCTAGGGTTCCTGTGGCAATAATCAACATTATCGGACTGGAAACAGCAAACTGTGTTCCTGCTATGATTAAAGATGAGGCGACGAGCAGTCCTGTAACCATACCAATTAACCCCAGCATCAAATGAGAAGCGAGAAGCGTTTTACCAACTGCCTGGGTTTCTGGCTCTATTTTACGTTCAAATTGGCGATCTTCCGGTGCGACTATATTGAACTGATCTTCTGAAATCTCAGCTGTATTAATAAGCTTCTCTGCGGCCTGCTTCGCCTTAAATTCGTTTTCATACACAGCGACAATCTTACTAGGATGTTGCTCTTCAATAATATTCGGTTTCATCATCATTCTCCTACTGCATTAACTACGATTTCATCGGGAACTAAACATTTTTGAGTTCCCTGATTCTGTGTTTTTTATGACTTGTGTTACTTAAAGGAGCAAGGTGAATGCCAACCCTCAGAATCCATTTAAAGGATGTTAAGTTTGCGAGCTAAAGGAGAGATAGATCACCCCTGCAACTATTAAAAAGTTTAGAAAGTTATCATCTTTATGGGGTGAGCAGACTGGCTAACTACTTGTATCTCATTAAATTTATCAATTCAGAATAGGCTATAGCAATGTTCAAATGGTGGCTGGAATCAACACTGGCATTTAGAATTTGTAAACTTAGAAAGCAATTACACGTTGTCAGTGGAAGTGGAAGCAGAAAACTGCGAGCAGATAAAAATGTGAAACATTTTCACACTGTGTAATTTTTACCCGAAAAATTCAAAGACGAAAGATAGGATAGTGCTATCTTGCAGCCCTTAAATAACTTAGCGGCTTTAATCTTGAGTTGGTCTATATGATCTTGGATTACGCTGGCAAAAAAAGTAAAGTAACGCCACCTCATACAACCTAGGAATAGATTGCGATGCCTGACGGCACAACACTCAAACTTGCGATGCACTCCCCTCGAAGTCGTTATCAATCGCTTTTGGGCTCAAGCCTGGTAGAAGACCCAGCACAAATTCAAGCAGTAGATGCGCTTCATAATCTATTTGAGCGTTTGCCAACCTATCGAGACAGTCAAGGGCTTAAACCTAAGGGTATCTATCTGTGGGGGGATGTTGGGCGCGGCAAAACTTTTTTAATGGATTTGTTTTACGATTGTCTGCCGTCAGAAGGTAAATTAAGACTTCATTTTCATCGCTTTATGGCTCGCATACATCAGGCTTTGAAAGAACATGAGGGACAACAAGATCCTTTAGTCAAGGTTGCTCAAGACCTTGCTAATGAATATCACATTTTGTGTTTTGATGAATTTTTTGTATCAGACATAGGTGACGCCATGATTTTAGCGGGTTTATTTACCAGCCTATTTGAACTCGGCGTTGTGTTAGTGGCAACCTCTAATATTCCCATCGATCGCTTATATGAAAACGGTTTAGCCCGTCATAAGTTTTTACCCTGCATTGCCCTTCTTCAACAACAAACCCAATCAATTCATCTCGCCGGAGAACAAGATCACCGGTTACGTTCAGTGCCGTCACTCAAGGACATAGCTAACTTTGCATCCAAATCACATAATATCGGCATGAACTCAGATATGAACTTCTCTGCTATTTTTGACCAATTAACAGAGCAAGTATCCAACTCAGAAATAAATCAAACTCATGTCACCATTTGCCATCGACAGATCCCAGTTGTCCGCGCTATAGAGACAGTCACAAATTCTGTCGCCTGGTTCGATTTTCATGCTTTATGTGAAGGGCCTCGCTCGCAACTCGATTACATGGAAATCGCATCACGATTTAATACCGTAATGATCAGCCAGGTCCCTCAATTAGGCGGTAAAGTTCGAGGCTGGATTAAAGCCCGGGGTACCGAAGATGGTATAGGTGACAACCAAGCAGCTAGCACAGGTGAGCGCGTGGTTTCTTATGCTGTAAAAGATGATATGGCACGACGCTTTATAAGTTTAATTGACGAGTTTTACGACCAAGACGTCAAAATATACTTGAGCACAAATGTGCCGCTTACCGAGTTGTATTTAGAAGGCGCATTGAAATTTGAATTTCGCCGAACTTACAGTCGCCTAATGGAAATGAGTCGAGGCTAACCTATAGATCCGCGAGGGACATGTTAAATCCAAGGCTATGAAAGGCTATGAAGACACCCATGCTTAACTCTAATAACTCTAATGAGACACCCATGTTTAACTTTCTATTCATACTCAGCAAAGCGTCAATTTGATGGGAGGGTGCGCACAAACCCACTAATGTGGTAGCGTTAAGCAAAGAGCGCTAATGAGACACCCATGCTAGAGACGCTAAAACTCTAATGAGACACCCATGTTAATCATTATGAAGACAGCCATGCTAATGAGACACCCATGTTTAACTTTCTCCCATGTTTAACTTTCTATTCAAACTCAGCAAAGCGTCAATTTGATGGGAGGGTGCGCACAAACCTACTAATGTGGTAGCGTTAAGCAATAAGTAAATGGACGTTTAATAAAGGAAACACCATGATAAAGCGAATTCTAACTCCCCTAACAATCACCAGCCTACTGCTTGGCAACTCTCTTTGGGTTAGTACAATGGTTAGCGCAAAACAAGTTATTCAACCTGCCCCTTTAGTATCCATAGCCACTCAAGATAGTTTTTTCAACAGTTTAAAAGCACTTTGCGGAAAAGCCTTTTCTGGTAAGGTAACCATCGACAATCAAGGTCCAAGCGCTATGTCGGAGCAACCTTTGGTTATGCACGTAAGGCGCTGTACTGAACAACAATTGCAAATCCCCTTTCACGTAGGCGATGACGCGTCACGCACTTGGATAATCACCAAAACCGGCTCAGGTCTCTCTTTGAAACATGACCATCGCCATGCTGATGGCTCTTATTCAGAATCAACCATGTACGGCGGCCATACTCAAGATGCCGGCTGGCCACAGGCTCAATCCTTCCCTGTTGATCAGTATTCTAAAGAATTGTTCGCAAAAGCGGGCAATCCCCAGTCGAGCACCAATATCTGGCAAATGTATATCTACCCTGAGGTATTTACTTACCGTTTGATCCGCGAGGGAAGAGAGTTCAGGGTGGATTTCGATTTAACTCAAGAAATTGATACGCCGCCCGCGCCATGGGGTTATCAAGACTAGACATTCTCCAACAAATAGATATGGCAAGGTGCATAGGCCGAAGGGGGTATTTCTCAATTCCGGAGCGATTACTGGGTTTAATTTGCCTTGTCGACCAAACTCCTTTGCCGATATTGTGAAGGGGTTGTGCCCGATTGACTGTCCAAATATATGGATTGACTATACTGTGCAAGGAGGCGCGGTGTTTAAGGACACTCATTACCAGAATATTTGGCGTAATAAAGAACTCGACCATGGCGGAATCGTTGATTTGTAATCAACGATTAACTTGAGGAAAAATCATAGTTCGACACTAAAGCGCGCAGACTAGATTGCTGTTTAGCATTTCAAACTATGGTCACCCAATGCATGAACCTCGTAGACGTCGACAGAGAGTAGACTGGAAAGATGCCGGTTGGCATCTTTTCCAAGCTTTGTTTACTAAAACGCCTTTTTCGCTAGTTTCAACACTTTTTTCAGACTAGCAGCCAACTCTTGATTAGAAATATCATTGCACATCCAAGCAATGGCAAGGTCTTTGTCTGGAATTCGGCTAAAAAAGGTATAAGTGCCCAGCCAACCGCCAGAGTGGAAGAATACTAGCTGATCATTTTCTTCACTAACAAATTGCCCGTTCGCATACAAAATACCCTCACGGGCCTCAAACTTGCTATTGGGAGTGTTCATATCCGCGAGCAATTGCTTGGGATCTTTACCCAGTTTCGGGGAATAAAAGTAACTATTCCATATCAACAAATCATCTAAATTGGTGTGTAAACCGCCGTCGCCTACCCAGAATAAGTTTGTCATATCGGTTACATAGGTGCCATCTTCACGTTTTTTGTAACCATAGGCACGGTTTTTCACTATCTCTACAGGGTCATCACTAAAGAAGGTGTTTTTCATACCTAGGGGCTTAAAGATATGCTCATGGGAATAATCTCGAAGGGACTGTCCAGAAACGTTTTCCACTAACATCGACAGTAAAAAATAAGCCAGGTTGCTATAACTAAATTCAGTTTCTGGCTCTAAAGCAAGGGGCACAGTGCTGACAACCTCGAAGAATTCCGCAATAGTCAGATAATCCTCGTTCCCAAGACGAAACAAGCCACCAGCAGCAGACTTCAATTCTATGGACTTTGGATTTTTTTCTTCTTGGTCAAAAGAGCTGATCAGATCATAGTCTCCCATCCCAGAAACGTGTCCCAGCATTCCGTTAATGGTTATTGTGTGTCCGTAATCGGGCAAAGATGGAAGATGTTTACGAATATCGTCGTCTAAGGCTATCTTGCCTTCTTCAGCAAGTAGTAGCACAGCCAAGGCAGTAAATTGTTTAGAAACAGAAGCCATTCGATGCACTTGTGTCCCGTCTAAGGGCGTGTCGAGTTCAAGATTACTCAATCCATAACCTTTTTTATGGATAAAGCTTCCTTTGTGGATAACTCCCAGATTACACCCTGGCGCACCATCTTCGATCGCCCCCTGCATAATGGAATCAATGGCATCATTAAACTCGTTAGCAACAGATGAGCTAGAAAAGCACAGGGAAACGACAATAGTTAAAGGTAAAATAAAGTTCATAGTGCCTTCCTTGGGATGTTTTGCGATTAAATGGATACTTCACTGAACCAAAGATAAGTCATTTTTTAAACAAATACCAAAAAAGCGCCTAAAAAACACGGTAGATTTACAGTAGAGGAGTATTGATAGAGGTAGAGACGAGGAGAAGGCGATTTCAATTAAAAAAGCCGTCTTCATCTCTGTGCATATTTTTGCAATATCACTGGATTGCAACAGAGAATCCTACGGCTGGTGTTTAATATGGTTGATGCTTATTTTTTATTGGTAGAAATAAGGCCCCGTCCAACTATATTTTTTGCCATTAACTTTCAAGCTATGCTTGGCAGTTTTTGAGGCATTATCGTTGGCAATAATGAATAACTGCTGATTACCTGCCAAGTCTGTAATAGTCACTCCAGTGTAGTTCTTGTTATCCACTACTACGTTTAAATCTGCGATATTACTTTTTGAATTTTGTGATAACTCAGTCACAGGTCCGTAGGAGCCATGGGGCTCAATAACAAAGAGGCATCACGGCGCAAGTTAAATTCAGGATCATTAGCGCCAATGCGGGTGAAAAGCAACTCATCATCGTTATCCGTCACGGCCGTTAAGGTGTAATACTTGCCATTACCTAACCATGAAAATTTTGAATTTCCGTTCACTCCATTGCCTTTGCCTTCAACGAAAAGATGTTGATAACCATTATCTTCTCCTAACGGACGCAGGACTTTAGGAGAGTCATAAGCAAAGTTCATATCCAAAACCTGTCCCATAAAGTAATACGGGAGATCATATTGATTTTTGCTATCTGATTTAACACGCATGATATCGAGTAAAAAGGCTTTCTCAAAGCTTTCATCCTTAATCATTGCCATAGTGCGATGCATAGATGTGCCAGGGTAAGCATTGCTTTCTGTGGCACTCACCACCTGAACATTGTCTTTTTCAGCATCGAAGGTAAACAACTCAGAATGATGTTGACTGGCAATATCATAGCTACCATTAAAGTGCTTTTTCTCATTTACAGATAAGGTATTGTGAGCAATGGTTGTTTTTGCCCAAGTCGTGTTCTCTTTAAGATAGTTACCGCCGCCTTTTTGTTCAATATTAACAAAGCGGGCTAATCCGTAATCCTGTAAAACTTCATCACCTTTTTCATACAAAGAATAAGAAAGCTTATCGTAGTGACCATGGCTCAGGCCCTGAGCCGCATATTTAAAGACTAAAGTGAGATCTTCATTGCCATAACGCAATATGCCGATTCCCCCTTGTTTACCATCAATACCATCACTTAGATTAATTGATTTTTTGGTGAATGGTTTAGCTTCGCCGTCGCGTACACCTATTGCCGCCGCTAAGCCAGACTCATCAATAAGTACCTGCCCTTGTTTTTCAACGATACTGAGTAGCTCAGGGTTTTTATCGCCATAAAAATACGCCAGATTAACCGCTGAAACTAAAGAACTGGTGTAATAGGACATGCCTTTTTGGCCATCGTTAATTGGGAAAAATTCACCATCAGCATCAGACAAATTCAGTAACGCGTTAACCCCTTTGAGTAACACGTTATTTTTATGCTGTAACACTTTCATTTCTGGGCGGTTATTTTCCATTGCCAGTGCCAATATTAAGAATGGGTACATGGCATAACGCTGATAATAAGGTCCTTCAGTATAATAACCGTCAGGTGAGAAAGGTTCTTCTAGGTTGGCAAAGAAACCTTTGCGTTGCCCTTCGACTTTAATTGTTCCGCCGTCGTTGTCTTTACCACCGACTTCTAAACCGTCATCTTCAATGCCATAAAGTGCACGTTGAATAAGTTCTTCGTCATCCATTACCAAACCAATCATACCTACAGCCGTGATCCCCCATGTACTGTGGTTATGTACGCGGTTGAAAAACTGTGGGTTTTCTAATGAAATAAAGTCAGCAAAAGGGCGAAATAAATTTGTTTCAAGCTTGTCGCGCTCACTCTCACTCAAGTAATCGTAAATGGCATCATAAGCCTGGCTCATGTAAACCAACCAGTTACTGTCGTTTAGACACTGCCAAAATAGCTTTCCTCTGGCATAAGAGCGCTCTTGTGGATGAAGCGGTAGATCTTTGTACATTGCTTCATACTGAAACAACATATCACGGATATATTTGGCATACTTTTCGTCTTCTAAAACTTGGTACAGCACACCAGCTTTTTGCGCAGTAAAGAAGTTTAATTTGTGACGTTGGTGGGTATAACCGCCAGAAAAATCCTTTGGAATTGGGGTATCGATACCGGTTGCAATCTCTACATCAACTTCTCGTTTTATGCGAGCAAGAGACTCATCAAATAAAGGAACTTGGCCTAAATTCGCTCTAATTCTTTCCACACCGGGCTCGGTCAGAATAAGATTTGGGTGTTCTTTTGCACTGAGGGCGAAAGACGAAATACTAATCCCAATGGATAGCAAAGTAACAGAGAACTTTTTTAGGTTCATTAAGCTTGAGTTCCTTTTTTCAAAAACCGTATTGCAAATAGTTGCGATCAATCATTAACTCGTAACATTAACATATTGATGACAATTTAGGGAAAGTACAATAACAGAATCAACCGAGTATAAAAGCAGACCACTAAGTTATAATGTTAGCCCTCCGTTGAAATTGAATTAAGTTAAATACAATTATTAATTAAAGCGTAAAGGTTGCCATAAAAAAGCCGCTTAATAGCGGCTTTCTAGGGTGTTTTTCAACATTTCCAGTTTTGTCTTTGGTTAGAACGGAATATCATCATCAAAATCAAAGTCAGGCTCAGCCATAGGCGGCTTATTCCCTGGATTTTGTTGATTCGCACCTGGATTCTGTTGAGGTGCGTTGCCGTATTGCTGTCCACCGCCTTGTTGTGGTGGTTTAGCGTAATTCTGCTGTGGTGCTTGTGCAGGCTTTTGTGGCGCTTGGTTATATTGACCACCGCCTTGACCTTGATTCGAATAGCCACCTTGCTGATTGTCAGATTGGCCTCCACGACCTCCTAACATCTGCATTTGATCAACAATAATCTCAGTAGTGTATTTGTCTTGACCACTTTGATCTTGCCATTTACGCGTTTGCAGTTTGCCTTCTACATAAATTTGCGACCCTTTACGCAAATATTCACCGGCAATTTCAGCTAAACGACGATACATGGTCAATCTATGCCATTCGGTGCGCTCTTGCATCTGCCCACTTTGGTCTTTCCAACTTTCACTGGTAGCCAAACTTAAATTTGCTACTGCATTACCGTTGGGCATGTATCTAACTTCTGGATCTTGTCCAATATTACCCACTAAAATGACTTTGTTGACACCTTTAGTTGCCATGTTTACTCCTATTATTCGTTGCTAAACAAGTTGTCTTTCCCATTTCTTGTATGTCTCAAGACATACTTATTTAGCATCCAAGCAGATATTTCTAAATTGGTTATTAAATTCAGAAACTTACCTAAATATTTATGTAGAAAAGGTATGTTCGCTGCCAATTTAGTTAAAAAACTTGGCATCATTGTTCGTATTTATCCGCAGTATTGTAACCCGAATAGTTAGTTTTATCTCAATAAAATCAGAACTAAATTCAGTTTAAATTACTTACCATTAATATAAATCAATTTACTCATTGAGCTAGTCTAGTTTTACCGATTTAGCCTTTTCAAAAGATTTTCTGCTCGTTTCACCACAGGTAAATCAATCATTTTATTGGCAAAATTAGTGGCCCCTGTCCCCTGCTCATATTGTTGCTGGAAAGACCGAATTATGTCATTGGCCTGTTTTACTTGTTGTTCAGAGGGCATAAAGACTTGATTCAATACTTTAACTTGCATTGGGTGTACACAAGGCGCACCAGAAAACCCTATTTTGCTGGCAAGCTCGGCAACGACCTGAAACTTGTCAGTATCGCTAAAATCCGCGATGGAAGCAGGAAACCCCATAGGTATGATATTTGCCCGCCGACACGCCATAATTAATTGCTGACAAGGGCCAACAAGTGCTTCAGTGATGGGTTCCATGCCAATGGACAAAGACAAATCTTCCGTGCCCATAGTCATGGCCACTAAGCGGCGAGAGCTATTAGCGATTTCGTCTAATTTAGACATCACATCAACGTGTTCAATTTGCGCAATCAGTCGCGTATACCCCGGGGGCATTTGCTTTTCATGTTCCAGTTCATCGATTGTCTCAGCAATTAATTGGATATGGGCCGCACTGCTGACTTTCGGGATAACTATGGCGCAAACCTGAGGATCAATTACCGCTTCTAAATCTCTTATTGCGAGTCGCAGTCCGGAGTTTATTCTAACTAAGGTATCAGCGCCGTCTTTCGCCACGACTTTAGCAGCAGTTACAATATTCGCCCGTGCAGTGGTTTTGTGGTCAGGAGGAATACTATCTTCTAAATCTAGAATATAACCATCAGCGCCACGAGTATGGGCTTTTTCAATAAATTTTTGATTATTAGCAGGTAGAAACAATAACGAGCGCCAAGGGATTAAATTAGTCATTTATATTCTCACCAAAATTGGCATTAAGTTTAACTTAATACAATCCATCCTTCGAAGACATTAAGTGCCGGCTTACGCTTGACCGGATGCAGTATCGAGGACGATTTGTTGCGCTTGTCGAAGATTAAATTCTGCAGTGGCTTTCACATAAACACTATTTTCGTGGGCCACCAAGGCAAGATCAACTACCCCAGGCATAGCCAACAGCTGCTTTTTTAGACGCTCTAAATCTGCAGCCCGGCTCACTCCACTTAAAGTATAGCGTCGATATTTACCCACGCTTTTCAAATTAAATACGATGCCTGTCCAAACAAGCAAAATGCCAATGGCACACATTAGTACTTCTGAAGGGGAGAAATATTGATTGAGAACTCCGGCTAACATTCCCCCTAAAAACGCACCAAAGAACTGAAAACTGGCATACATCCCCATGGCAGAGCCTTTTTTGCCAGCCGGTGCGATGCTCGAAACCCATGCAGGTAAGTTTGCTTCTAAATAATTAAAACCACTAAAAAAGACCACCGCGAAAGCGGCTACAGCGAATAAAGTTGTTGATAAAGATAATCCAGCACAGGCAATCATTAGCAGTAAAATCGACACTAACATCAGCACTTTCTGTGAAACTTTGCGATTTAGCCCTATCAGCACCGTTAAACCAACAATAGAACTTAACAATACCGGCAAATAGAGCTTCCATTGCACTTCAACCATTAACCCCATTTGTTGAAGCATTACCGGCAACTGCATGAAAAACAGAGTGATCATCATATGCAATAAACAAACACTGATGTTTAACTTTTGAATTTGTTTATCACCAAACAAATTAGCCACATCTTTCCAGGTGGGTAAGGTATCTCCTGAAGGTGCACTTTTGTGCTGTGAAGGGACCACAAAACCAACTATAAATATACATAAAATAGCTAATACCGCGGTGACAAAAAATATCCCAGATAACCCCCACAGATTAGAAATCATTGGCCCAATCATGAGTGCTAAGTAAAATGAAAAGCCGATGGCAATACCAATAATCGCCATCACTTTAGGTCGCTGATTTTCGCGACTAACGTCCGCAGCTAATGCCATAATAGCCCCTGCGATGGCCCCTGTACCTTGCAGTATGCGCCCTAACACTAGCATCCACATACTGTCAGCAAAACCTGCAATTAAACTGCCTAACGAAAACAGCAACAAGCCCACAATAATGATAGGTTTGCGGCCAAATTTGTCTGAAAACATTCCCATGGGAATTTGCAATATAGCTTGGGTTAAACCATATCCACCAATGGCAATTCCCACCATTAGAACAGAGTAATCAGGGTAGTCTTGGGCTAATATGGCTAAAACTGGCATCACCATAAATAGTCCCAACATTCTTAGGACATAGATAAAGGCAAGAGATAAGGCGGCACGTAATTCAGTTGCGTTCAAAACAAATCACTATGGTTTAAAATAAAGCTAATTGACGTCTTCCTGAATCAACAACATGGATTACAAAAATCTTTTGCCCATTAAATTGATTAAGAAGTGAATACTAAATATTGGCCGCGAAGTTTATCACAGCATTAAAATAGGCGATAGATGGTTAAAAACACGTTTTAAATAAAAAATTTACGCTTTTTTTGGAATAATAGCCCGTTCTGAATAGAGCATGATTTGCAATTATGTAATACTGATCTTTTGGTCGGGCAACATTTTGGATCCATGGATAAAATTGAAGTTAGGGGTGCGCGCACCCACAATCTGAAAAACGTCAATATAACGCTTCCCCGTGACAAGCTAATTGTTATTACAGGCCTGTCGGGTTCGGGTAAATCTTCTTTAGCTTTTGATACTTTATATGCTGAAGGGCAACGGCGTTATGTAGAATCCCTTTCCGCCTATGCCAGACAATTTTTGTCGATGATGGAAAAGCCCGATGTTGACCATATTGAAGGTTTATCACCGGCTATCTCCATCGAGCAAAAGTCAACGTCTCATAACCCACGCTCTACGGTGGGCACCATCACTGAAATTTACGATTACCTGCGCTTGTTATATGCCCGCGTAGGTGAGCCTCGATGCCCTACTCACCATGTTCCCTTAGCGGCACAAACGGTAAGTCAAATGGTCGACCGAGTGCTAGAGATGGAAGAAGGCACCAAGTTAATGTTACTTGCACCTGTTGTGCAAGAGCGCAAAGGCGAGCACATAAAAACCCTTGAGGGTTTAGCTGCACAAGGTTACATACGCGCACGCATTGATGGTGAGGTCTGTGACCTTTCCGATCCGCCTCAGCTCGACCTACATAAAAAGCACACCATTGAAGTGGTGGTCGACCGTTTCAAAGTGCGTGACGATTTAGCGTTAAGGTTATCTGAGTCTTTTGAAACTGCATTGCAGTTATCCGCAGGTGCCGCCAAGGTCGCCTTTATGGATGACTTAGCGAAAGACGAATTGGTATTTTCAGCCAACTTTGCGTGTCCCCACTGTGGTTACAGCATGGCTGAACTCGAGCCTAGGTTATTTTCCTTTAATAACCCTGCAGGTGCCTGTCCTACCTGTGACGGTTTAGGAAACAAACAGTTTTTCGATCCTGGAAAAATTGTTAGTAACCAAGAATTAAGTTTGTCTGGGGGCGCGATTCGCGGCTGGGACAAACGCAGTTACTATTATTTTCAGATGTTACAAGCCGTTGCTGATCATTACGGATTCAGCCTTACGGTTCCCTTTGAAGAACTTGATAGCAAACATAAAGATGTTATTTTGTTCGGCAGCAAAGGAACCGCAATTAAGTTTAAGTACATTAACGATCGCGGCGACATCATGGAGCGCAAGCATCCATTTGAAGGCATTATTCCAAATATGGACCGCCGCTATAAAGAGACAGAATCTAATGCTGTGCGTGAAGAGCTGTCTAAATACCTTAGCCAACAACACTGTAATAGTTGTGGCGGAGCCCGCTTGCGATTAGAAGCTAGAAACGTATTTATTGGTGAAACAGCACTACCAAGCATTACCGAGATGTCCATCTCTGATGCTCTGGAATTTTTTGACCAATTAGATTTAAGCGGACAGCGTGCACAGATCGCGGAAAAGATTCTAAAAGAAATTAACGACCGCTTAAGTTTTCTGGTTAACGTGGGTTTGAACTACCTTTCTATGTCAAGAAGTGCCGATACCTTATCCGGTGGCGAGGCCCAGCGCATCCGCTTAGCCAGTCAAATTGGTGCAGGCTTAGTAGGGGTTATGTACGTTTTAGATGAACCCTCAATCGGCTTGCATCAACGCGACAACGAACGCTTGTTAAAAACCCTTAGACACCTTCGGGATTTAGGTAACACGGTTATCGTTGTAGAGCATGATGAAGATGCCATCAAAGAAGCCGACTATATTGTTGATATCGGACCAGGAGCGGGCGTACACGGCGGCCAAATTGTTGCTGAAGGTAGCCTCGAAGACATATTAAAAAGTGAAGACTCACTTACAGGGAAATACCTTTCCGGTAGAGAGCGAATAGAAATCCCTAAAGAACGTAATAAAGTCAAAGACGATAAATGGGTGAAATTAACTGGTGCAACGGGAAATAACCTTCAGCAAGTAGATTTACATATCCCAATTGGACTCATGACCTGTGTAACCGGCGTCTCTGGCTCTGGCAAATCGACCTTGGTCAACGATACATTTTATAAGTTAGCACATCACGCCTTAAACGGTGCGACCACAGGTGAAGCTGCTCCTTACAAAGACATAACAGGCCTAGATCAACTAGATAAAGTGGTTGATATCGACCAGAGTCCAATCGGCCGCACACCGCGTTCAAATCCTGCAACTTACGCAGGTATATTCACTCCCATTCGAGAAATGTTTGCTGCTACCCAAGAGGCACGCTCTCGCGGTTACAAGCCAGGACGATTTAGTTTTAACGTCAAAGGCGGACGTTGTGAAGCTTGTCAGGGAGATGGTCTAATTAAAGTGGAAATGCACTTTTTACCCGATGTGTATGTGCCTTGTGACGTGTGCAAAAGCAAACGTTATAACCGCGAAACGTTAGAAGTAACCTACAAGGGCAAAGATATTAATCAAGTGCTCGATATGACGGTGGAAGAAGCCCGTGAATTCTTCGATGCCATTCCAGCGATTGCCCGTAAACTGCAAACCCTAATGGACGTAGGTTTGTCATACATTCGTTTAGGACAGTCTGCGACAACCCTTTCTGGCGGGGAAGCCCAACGGGTGAAACTTGCCAAAGAACTATCCAAACGTGATACCGGCCAAACCCTGTATATTTTGGATGAACCCACAACAGGATTGCATTTCCACGATATAAAACAATTATTGGAAGTGTTGCATAGGCTTCGGGATCACGGTAATACCGTAGTGGTTATTGAACACAATCTGGATGTGATAAAAACCGCAGATTGGATAGTCGATTTGGGGCCTGAAGGGGGTTCAGGCGGCGGTAATATTATCGCTCAAGGCACGCCAGAAGAGGTTAGCAAGGTGAAAGGCTCTCATACAGCTCATTTCCTTAAACCAATATTAGACGACGCCAGACAGGCATAATGGAATACAGATAGAGTATGTTTAGCGAAAAGTTTAACGTTAGATTTTATGAAACAGATGGTTTAGCCCATGTCAGCAACACTGTGGTTGCTGGCTGGTTTGAATGCGGTAGAGAGCCCATCTTCAAATTTTTCACTCCAGATCTAGATTTGAAAAACTGGCCACTGATTTTGGCCAGTTACAAAATCGATTTTCATTTACAGATATTTTACGGCAAACCAGTGGAAGTGCGCACTTATGTGAGCAGAATTGGCAATAGTTCTTTCGATACATATCAAGAGATTTGGCAACAAGATCAGAAAGTAGCCTCAGGTACGACTACCCTAGTGCGCTTTGATTTTAAAGCCAATAAAGCAGTGCCAATAGATGAAAGCATCAAATCCCAACTTCACGAGCATATTTATCCTCAGGTGGAAGCTGAGTAATGAAGGATTTTATTGAAGTCATCGATAACGTGGTGCCGCAAAAGTTGTGTGACGGATTCATCCAACGTTTTGAAAACAGTAAAAATACACAGCAAGGCCGAACCGGTGGCGGTGTCGATACTGACAAAAAACTAAGTAAAGACGTATCCATCGTCCAGAATGCTGAGTTTCAAGCCGAATATCAGGCGTTGCTCCCCTTGTTATCCCAACAATTGATGGCCTATTTTGAAAAGTACTTTTTTGCATTAATTGGGCCGATTGGATTAACCGTAAAAGATCCCAACACCGGCCTGCCGGTTAAATTGACCCAAGAAAACTTCGAGACTGTGGGCAAACCCAATTTACAAAATTTAGTGCAATATCTATTTCGTATCGGTGATATTAACGCCCAGAAATATCAGAAGCAAAAAGGCGGATATCCCTATTGGCACTCTGAAGTTTATCCCCAAGCGGGCAATAACGATGCACTTCATCGCATTTTATTATTTATGTTTTATTTAAATGACGTAGATGAAGGTGGCAGTACAGATTTTTATTATCAAGATAAGTCAGTGCAACCCAAAGCGGGCAGAATGGTCATTGCGCCAGCCTATTTTACCCATACCCACAGAGGTTGTGTGCCGGTTTCCAACGACAAATACATTCTAACCTCTTGGGTCTTGTTTAATCAGGCTGAACGCATTTATACCGGTTAGGGCTAAATAAGAAACCCTAACCTCAGTTAACCGTCATAGGGCAATACTTCTTGTCCTTGCAAGGTGTACCCTACTGTAGCAATTTCACCGCTCCAACTTTCCGTCGTCAAAGTGCCAACTACCCAAACCACATCGGTCAAAGCCATTGCTGGCACCCCCTTTGGAATTTTCACATAAACAATTTGATTAGGCGGTGGCGGGGGTACATGAATACAGGCCCCAAAAAATGGAACCAGTAAAAACTCCGTAATGTTGTCTTGATTTCCCTCGAGAGGAACAACAAACCCCGGTATCTTCACTTCCATATTGTTGAATTTGGTCACTACAGGAGCGGATAGGTTTTGCTGACCGGTGGATATAGCGTGGTCAATGTCGACAGGCGGCGCAACATAGTTTTTAGGTACTAAATCTTCCCAAAACACTTCCGTAGGCTCAGCAAAAGCAAAGTTAGTATTAACTAACAAAGCAAATAACAAACTCAGTCTAAGAGCACGCATCATTTTAGTTCATCCTTATACAATGGGCTTAATAGTTGTTGATTCTTCAGGTATTGCCGTTACGCTGCCCTTGCCAGCCTCTTGTATGGTTTGATTAGCCCAACCTAATGGGTTCTTTCTCACTTCATTACCGGCATCTGGAGAGTCGGGTATATTCAATGCTAACAATAAAGAACATACAGCAAAGCTAGCACCAATGAAAAATACCAATAACGGCGAAGTTAACCAAACGATACCTAATAATGCAGGGATCACCACAGCAGCAATATGATTAATAGTAAAGCTTACCCCAGCTGTAGAGGCAATATCTCGAGGATCAGCTATTTTTTGAAAGTAGGTTTTCATGGCGATAGCCATTGCGAAAAAAAGATGATCGAGCACATATAAAACAGCCGCCCACTGGGAACTGGTTACCAATGCATAACTGACAAAAATAACGATTAGACCAAGGTATTCTACTGTTAGTGCTCGCCGCTCACCTACTTTGGCAATCCAGCTACCAATTTTGCCAGCGAAAAACAAGTTAAATACATAGTTAATAATAAAAAGTAGACTGATTTCCCCTACACTATAACCAAATTTTTCAACCATCATAAATGAGGCAAAAACCATAAATATTTGACGGCGGGCACCACTGAAGAACGTCAGGCAATAATATAACCAATAACGTTTTCGCAAAAACATATGTTTATGTTGGGTAGAAGGTTGTTTAAATTGCGCGAACAAGCCCCACAAAAATATGACTATCATTAAACCTAGGCCACCAGCAAGCATGTACATGGTTTGATAACTTATTCCCACATATTCCATCAATAACCAAATACTGCCGTACGCAAATAAAGAAGCGAAACTTTTCACCGCCAATTGCTGCCCCATAAAGTGGGCCGTTTTGTCTTTTCCTAACCACTGCAAGGTTAATGATTGGTTGATGGTTTCAAAATAATGAAAACCAACGGACATAATCACTGTTGTGCAGTACAAGCCGATTTCAAATGGAAAGAAACCAGTCATTGCCACTCCAACACACATAAGTGCAAGAGAGAGCATTGCAAAGGTTTGCTCTTTAATCACCAAAAGTAAAAAAACGGCTGTAAATGCTAGAAAACCAGGTACTTCTCGTAGACTTTGCAGCATACCTATTTCAGCACCGCTAAATTGCGCTTTTTCCACCACAAAGTTGTTTAATAGCGCATTCCAAACAGAAAACACCAAGGGCATCACAAACGCCATGGCCAATAACAACAACTGGGGATTAGTTCGAATCGAATTTAGCTTCATGTTTCTATTGTCGAGCCATTTGAGGGACGAATATGAAAATCATCATAAACAGGTATTAATAAAGAAAGGTAAGTTTACAGGATTTTGTCGAAAAATACTTGGCTCGCCAAAAATTCAAAAAAAAGGCTAACCCGAGGTTAGCCTTTTTAGTAGTGCGGTCAAAACTAAGGGATTATTCTGCTTCGTAGCGCTTTACACTATCAACAATTTCGGCTTTAGCGTCTTCACAATTTCCCCAACCTTCGATTTTCACCCATTTGTTAGGCTCTAAATCTTTATAATGAGCGAAGAAATGTTCAATTTGTTGCTTAGTTAGCTCTGGAACCTGATCGATTTCTTTTACTTCACGATAGATAGTAGACAGTTTATCAATTGGCACAGCTAAAACTTTAGCATCTTCCCCTGACTCATCGGTCATTTTCAAAACACCCACTGGTCTACATTTAATGACTGAACCGGCCAACAAAGGGAACGGAGTCATCACTAAAACATCAACAGGGTCACCGTCTAAAGAAAGTGTCTGAGGTACATAGCCGTAGTTAGTTGGGTAGTGCATACAAGTTGCCATGAAACGATCAACAAATATAGCACCAGTATCTTTATCTACTTCATATTTTACTGGGTCAGCGTGGGCTGGGATTTCGATGATGACATTCACTTCATCTGGCAAGTTTTTACCGGCTGGAACAGCATTTAAGCTCATTGATTGATACCTTTAAGTTGTGATTTAACGTAAATTAGCGTAATTATAAAGACTTCCAGTGCAAGATGAAATCACTACCTTGGTCTTATTCTGGTTGTTTTAAAGTATTATGTGTCATTCACTCACGGATTATTATGAATTTGTGCCGTGAGTCGTCAAAAAAACTCCACAAAAAAGGGCGCAAGTACTAATCCGACGCCCTCAATTCATTAATGTCAGTTTAAAATCAGACTATTTTTTTGCGTAATAGGTGACGCAAGTCTCTACTTCTTCTTTTGAGCCCATGATAACCGGAACTCGTTGATGAATTTCTTCCGGCATAACTTCCAAAATTCGTCTGTCCCCCGTTGTTGCAGCGCCACCAGCCTGTTCGATTAGAAATGACATAGGGTTAGCTTCATACAACAAACGCAATTTACCCGCAATTTTCGGATTACGTTTATCAAATGGATAGGCAAACAGTCCACCACGAGAAAGTATACGGTGGATGTCACCAACCATGGCACCAACCCAGCGCATATTGAAGTTTTTGCCTCTAGGACCTTCATCCCCCGCCAATAAATCGTTTATGTAGTTCTGCATAGGCTCTTCCCAGTGGCGCTGGTTTGAGCTGTTGATGGAAAACTCTTTAGTTTGCGCAGGTACTTCAACATTCGCTTCGGTTAACAGGAAACCACCGTGAGTTTTATCAAGGGTATAGATATGAGTTCCTCGTCCGGTACTCATTGCCAACATTGTAGAAGGACCATAAAGCACATAGCCTGCTGCAACAATTTGCGTACCTGGCTGCAAAAACGCAGAAGGGTCATCCGGCTCCATCCATTGTGGCGCGTGGGTAATCGAAAAAATAGTACCAATCAAACTATTGATATCGGTATTTGATGAGCCATCAAGTGGATCGAAGCTCACTAAATATTTACCTTCAGGATGACAACCTACAACATCATCCTCTTCTTCTGAAGAAATGGCCTTCACATAGCCAGATTCTTTCAAAATATCTTTTAGAATCTGGTTAGAAATAACGTCAAGCTTCTTCTGCGTTTCGCCTTGAACATTTTCACTTAACAAAGAACCTAGCACGCCTGCTAATGCACCTTGACTAACCCTAAAAGAAATTTCCTTGCAACCTGCTAATAAAGTGCGGATCAACAATATTAGCTCCATTGGAGCGCCATCTTCTTGCAATTGTGAATTGAGTCGTTTCATTCTTGTGAAAGCCTATTTTAGAATTTATAAAAGACATGGTTTTGACAGTAATCATTACTAATCATAGAACACATTAATAAAGTGTACCTTTATTAAACACAAAACTCAGCACAAAAAACAACAAGTTAAGTGAATATCCATTTGTTGGCATTCCAATCTCTGTTAATCTTAGCCAAATTTTATTGATACAATCGAAGTTATGCATATTCATATTCTCGGAATTTGCGGCACCTTTATGGGGGGGATTGCCGCCATTGCCAAGTCAATGGGACACCATGTAAGTGGTTCTGATGCCAATGTTTACCCGCCAATGAGCACGCAATTAGAGTCCTTAGGAATTCCATTAACCCAAGGATTTGACCCTTCACAACTCAGACCAGAGCCGGATATGGTGATAATTGGCAATGCCATGTCACGGGGTAATCCATGTGTAGAAGAGGTACTAAATCGCAACTTAACGTACACCAGTGGCCCCCAATGGTTGTCGGAAAACGTATTAAAACAAAGGTGGGTCATCGCAGCCTCTGGAACCCATGGTAAAACCACCACTGCCAGTATGATTGCATGGATCCTTGAATATGCGGGCTTGCAACCTGGATTTTTAATTGGCGGGGTCCCAGAAAATTTTGGCATTTCAGCTCGCTTAGGAGAATCTCCTTTTTTCGTTATTGAAGCTGACGAATACGACAGTGCATTTTTTGATAAACGCTCCAAATTTGTGCACTATCATCCACGCACTTTAGTGCTAAACAACTTAGAGTTCGACCATGCAGATATTTTCGAAAACTTAGCCGCTATTCAAAAGCAGTTTCACCACCTAATGCGTATTTTGCCCGGCAATGGATTGGCTCTCGCCCCCGCTGCGGATGAAAATATCGCACAGGTTTTGAAACAAGGTTGTTGGACACCCATCCAATATATCGGCACTGACTGGCAAGCAGAAAACCAGTCTGATGATGGCAGTGAATTTGATGTGTTGTTGGATAAAACCAAGTTGGGGCGGGTGAATTGGCCACTGATTGGCCAACACAATGTTCACAATGGAATAATGGCTATAGCGGCAGCCCGTCATGCCGGTGTAAAACCCGACTTAGCAATTGAAGCCTTAGGTCAATTCGTGAATGCCAAAAGGCGAATGGAAACCCGTGGGGTAGTTAATAACATCACGGTTTACGATGATTTCGCCCACCATCCCACGGCCATCGCGACCACCCTCGAAGGCCTCAGACATAAAGTCAAAGATGCGCGGATCTTTGCAGTTTTGGAGCCCCGTTCAGCCACCATGAAAATGGGGGTACATAAACACACCTTAGCTAAATCTTGGGGACATGCCGATCAGGTATTATTGTTTCAACCCAGCAATTTAGACTGGTCTTTGGCACAACTCATCGCAGGTTCAGACGTTCCTGCAAAAGTATATGATAATGTAGACGACATTATTGCTGCGCTGTTGCAAAATGTTGCTCTTGGAGACCATATTTTGGTCATGAGTAATGGTGGTTTTAGCGGCATTCATGCACGTTTACTAGAGCAACTGAGCAAACATGAATTTTGATAAAAAAATAACACTGGCTTTTACTGGCGCGTCTGGCGCTCCTTACGGGTTGCGTCTACTTGAAACCCTAGTGGCAGCTAATTATCAAGTGTATTTACTGATCTCTTCGGCGGCTCGAGTGGTGTTAGCGACCGAAGAAGACTTGAAGATACCTGCCAACCCAAAAACCTGTAGCGAATTTTTTACTCAGCGTTTTGCTGCTAAGCCTGAACAAATCAAAGTCTTCGGTAAAGATGAGTGGTTCTCTCCTGTAGCTTCAGGCTCTGCTGCACCGAAACAAATGGTAGTTTGCCCTTGTTCAACAGGCTCATTGAGTGCCATTACTACAGGTAAAAGTGATAACCTAATTGAGCGGGCGGCTGATGTAGTGATAAAAGAACGGGGACAGTTGATCCTTGTTCCCCGAGAGATGCCGTTGTCGACCATTCACCTTGAAAATATGCTGAAATTGTCACAAATGGGTGTAACCATAATGCCCGCGGCCCCCGGCTTTTATCATCAACCTAAACGAATTGAAGACTTAGTTGACTTTGTAGTGGCGAGAATTCTCGACCATTTAAATATCGATCAAAAATTAATGCCTCGCTGGGGCTATCAGAAATAAGTAAGAGTAAGCAAACCATGTTCCTGAATTCTCGCGTTTTAAAATTATCGCAATTTGCAATCGCTGCACTTTGTTTATTGCAAACTTCTAAAGCAGTGGCTTGGGGTCAAACTGGCCACCGAGTAACAGCAAGCATCGCAGAAAAGTATTTAAGCGATGATGCAAAAGCGAAAATCGACGCTTTGTACCCAACACAGTCATTGGCGGAAATATCCACCTTAGCCGACGAAATGCGCTCAGATCCATCGGAGTTTTGGCAAAAGACATCGCCACCTTGGCATTACGTGAGTGTGGACGAAGGTTCTGAGTATCATTCTTCCAAACACGCCCCTTCCCATGGGGACGCTTATACGGCCTTAGTATCGTTTTCTGCAACCCTGAAAAACCCAAAAGCAACCTTACAAGACCGACAATTAGCATTGCATTTTATTGTGCATATTATTGGCGATTTACATCAACCATTGCACGCCGGTAATGGAACGGATCGGGGTGGAAATGATGTCAAAGTAGAGTTCTTTTGGCAGGAATCGAATCTTCACAGAGTGTGGGATAGCGGCATTATTGACAACAAAAAGTTATCTTATACTGAGTGGACAGATTGGCTAAGTCGCAAAATTACCCCAGAGATGGCTAAACAGTGGCAGACAACAGATCCCAAAGTATGGATTAAGGAAAGTATTCAGTTGCGTGAGCAAGCTTACCCCTCAGAAGAAAAACTCAGTTGGCAATATCAACATCAGCATTTGCCTGAGATTAAACAACGATTGCAGATGGCAGGCGTTCGCATCGCGGCGTATCTAAATTCAATTTTATAAAATAAACAATTCAGTTGTTTAACTGCCTCAATGCAGAATGCAGCGGGCAAACCGTGACGACAAAGAAGGGACAACCAGGCTGTTCAATTTAAAGAACAGCCAGGTTAATCAATGTCTGTTAAAAATGCTCGACCTTGCGGCGGAACCCACAAGCCTCATTCAATATCTAAAGGTTCAGGCGATAAAATAATGCCAGTACTATCAGCGTATAAATGATCTTCAGGCAAAAAAGTAACACCCGCGAAATTTACCGCAACGTCCACCTCGCCTATTTGCTCAAACGCAGCATTGACGGGAATCGACGCCACCCCATGAATGCCAATATCAAGTTCTTCAAGTTGGTCGACTTCACGCACGCTGCCATAGCAAACAATGCCTTCCCAGTCATTTTCAATGGCAATTTGCGCAGTGTTTACGTCAATGAGTGCACGGCGAGTCGATCCGCCGCCATCGATGAGTAGCACCTTGCCTTTTCCTGGTTGAGACAATACTTTATCAATTAGGCCTTTATCTTCGTGGCATTTAATGGTTGTAATCTCACCACCGTAAGAAAGCCTACCCCCATAATTTACGAATAAAGGGTCGACAACGTCTACACTATCAGCAAATAAATCACACAATTCAGAGGTGTTGTATTCCATCAGCGAGTCCAACTTCAGCATTAAAGCCCTAGGTTAATTGTTAGCAACGAGTTTGTAAAACCTTAGATGAGTTTTCTTCATTGTCATAAATATGACTTATATTTGTCACAAAGGTTTCGTTTTTCTGTCAACTAGCCTTCACACTCAATGGTTATTTTTATTCTCAATGAGTACACATAGAAAGAGTACCTAGAGATGAATGCATTTGGCAGAGCTGATACACACATATTCCGCTGGATTTTCGGTGTAACCGCGGGTCGCGATTGCCGAATCATTAAATACATATCCAAAAGCGGTGATGGACACGTTTATTTGCTGTTAGGTGTACTTCTGTGTGCATTTGATCCCGAAGATGGGGCAATTTTCCTGTATACATCTTTACTAGCGTACGCCCTAGAGTTACCCATCTACGTGATTTTGAAAAAACTTTTTAAGCGCCAACGGCCTTGCGACTTAATCTATAATTTTCGATCTCACATTACGCCATCTGATAAATTTAGTTTACCCTCAGGTCATACTGCAGCGGCCTTCTTAATGGCTTCACTATTGGCACACTTCTACCCTAGCGTAGCAGTTTTAGTATACATCTGGGCAAGTTTAATTGGACTATCCAGAGTAATGCTCGGTGTCCATTATCCAAGTGACATTGTTGCCGGTGCTTTTTTAGGTATCATTATTTCAATGTTGAGTCTTTCTATCCTTGTTTAAGTAGTATTAATGAAAATATTGTATGGCGTGCAAGGCACGGGCAATGGCCACATTGCTCGAGCACGAATCATGGCTAAAGCATTTGCAAAACGCGATGACATTGAAGTTGACTTTATATTTAGCGGTCGCGATCCCTCTCGCTATTTCGACATGGAAGTATTTGGAAATTACCGCACTGTGAAGGGGTTAACCTTTATTACCGAAAATGGCCAAGTGGACCGCTGGAAAACCTTAAAACAAGCCGAAGTAAAGCAATTCATAAGAGACGTAAAACAGTTAAATGTGGCAAAGTACCATGTTCTTCTCAATGACTTCGAACCAGTAACGGCTTGGGCTGCCAAAATGAATGACTTATCCTCCATTGCGATTAGTCATCAGGCCGCGTTTAAACACAAAGTCCCCAAACAAGGTGAAACCTGGCTCGATAGATTGCTGATGCGTACATTCGCTCCCTGCGATATTAATTTAGGGGTGCATTGGTACCACTTTGGTTTTCCTATCATGCCGCCTTTTATTGAAGAGCCTTACAGCAAAGCCACTTCAGGTGAACATATATTGGTCTATTTGCCATTTGAAAATATAGCGGCTATCAAATCACTGTTGGAAAAATTCCCCAACGAAAAATTTCTTTGTTACCACCCCGACATAGAAGCCCCTTTCGCCAATGACAATAGCCTGTGGCGCCCACTATCAAAACAAACCTTCCAACAGGCTTTATTTGAATGTGCCGGAGTCATCGCCAATGGCGGATTTGAATTATCTAGCGAATGCTTGCAACTGGGTAAGAAAATCTTAGTCAAGCCACTTAAAAATCAATACGAACAAACTTCAAATCGCATCACCTTAGAACGCATGAATCGCTGCGAAAGCATGGACAGCCTAGATCCCCAAATCGTATCCAAATGGCTAAGCAAAGACTCGCCCGAACCAATTAGCTACCCCAACTCGCCAGACATACTCATTGACTGGTTAATGGAAGGAGACTATCTGGATACAAAAACCCTATGCGAGCAGCTCTGGAAAAACACCCACTTTCCAGATTCAGTACGCTCGGCACTCGCAAACCAGACTTAAGCTATTTAGCCCGAAACGCCTACCTCCCCTGTTTTACGGTGGGCTCTATTTCCTTTTTGGGTGGGTGTCTCAATTACAACGTCGATGGGTGTCTCAAGGTGACGGCTATGGCTGTCCTATTAGGCACTCTTTTTCAGGTGGGTGTCTTAAAATAGCTGTCCCATGGATGTCCCAAATATGGCATAGGCAATTTCGATGGGTGTCTCAATTACAAAGTCGCTCTCTACGACTAAAAATTAAGTGCCTGTCTACGTAATTTTATTCATGACTGTCCAGATAACACCTACCATCCGGAAAACAAAGTGGGTGGGTGTCCTAACAACTTTGGGTAGGGCTCAAAATAGGCAATTTCGATGGATGTCTCAATTACAACGTCGATGGGTGTCTCAGTTACACGGGCTCTATTTCCTTTTTGGATGGGTGTCTTGATAACTTTTAGGTGGGTGTCTCAATTACAAAGTCGATGGGTGTCTCAAACAAGGTCTTACTAAAAACCTCTACAATTAGTAATTTATTGTATGTCTTATCCCAAATCAGGTAGTAGCAATGCTTGTTTTTTTTGCTTTTGATGGGATGATATAGACTTTCGTAACGGTTGGGTGATTACAGTGTTCAAAAATCTGCGTTGTGCCATGCGCGCACTTTCCTTATTGGCGGTCATTTTTATCATTTCCAGTTGTGGAGTAAAGGGTGATCTAATTCATCCAACAGAGCAAAACTCACCAGCCACAGACCAAAACATAGATGACTCAGAGGAGCAATCGTAGTTGGATTACTTTCAGTATCAAGATTCTACCCTTTACGCCGAAGATGTGCCCGTCCAGCAGATAGCTGAACAATTCGGGACACCTTGTTATGTATATTCCAGAGCAACAATAGAGCGTCATTGGCATGCGTTTGACCAAGCAGCTGGCAAGCATGCACACTTAATTTGTTATGCGGTAAAAGCGAATTCAAATTTAGCGGTGCTATCGGTAATGGCCAAATTAGGCTCTGGTTTCGATATTGTTTCAGGCGGTGAATTATCTCGCGTTATTGAAGCCGGTGGCGACCCAACTAAAGTAGTGTTTTCAGGGGTCGGTAAAACCGAACAAGAAATTGAATTTGCACTGTCTAAAAACATTTTGTGTTTTAATGTAGAGTCTGAGCCTGAGTTAGAGCGAATCAACAAAGTAGCCTCCAAACTGAATGTAGTTGCGCCAATTTCAATTCGCGTGAACCCGGATGTTGATGCCAAAACTCACCCGTATATTTCAACAGGACTCAAAGCCAACAAGTTTGGAATACCAAGAGAAAACGCTGTAGCCACCTATAAACTCGCGGCAAGTTACCAACATCTGGAAGTGAAAGGCATGGATTGTCATATTGGCTCTCAGCTCACAGACATTGATCCCTTTGTAGACGCCCTAGATAGAATGTTGTCGCTGATTGACGAGCTGGCTGAATTGGGTATTACCATCAGTCATCTCGATGTAGGCGGTGGGTTAGGAGTTGCATACAAAGATGAGACCCCACCCCATCCGGATGCCTATGTTGAAGCGCTAATGACGCGCATGGAGAAACGACCTGAGTTGAAATTAATATTTGAACCTGGTCGAGCGATAATGGCAAACGCGGGGATTCTCATTACGAAAGTAGAATTCATTAAGCAAGGTGAAGAGAAGAATTTCGCGATTGTTGATGCCGCCATGAATGATTTGATTCGTCCAGCCCTTTACTCTGCTTGGCAAAATATCATTCCTGCAGAGCTCAGCTCTGGAAAGCCAAAAGCAACCTATGACATTGTGGGTCCCATTTGTGAAACAGGGGATTTCATTGGCAAAGACCGTGAACTAGAAATCGTTCCAAATGACTTATTGGTGGTACGTAGTGCTGGTGCTTACGGTTTTGTGATGGCATCAAATTACAACAGTCGCTGTCGCCCAGCTGAAATAATCGTTGATAAAAACAGCTTACACTTAGCTCGAGAACGGGAAATGTTATCTGACCTTTGGAAAGGGGAACACGTTCTTTAATCGCCGACTCATGTGAATGAGCTAAGGTGATTTTCATTGTTTTTTAGTGTGTGTCGGAAATTGACTGCAAAATAGCTATTTTGGTCGCCGCATATGTAGGTTAATATAACTGTAATAAAACTTTTAGTAGTAGCTTTTAGAATTAATAATGCAAATTCAATTTTCTAAAATGCATGGGCTGGGCAACGACTTTGTCGTTATAGATAATGTCACGCAAAATGTGTTTTTTTCAAAAGACAAAATTCAGCAATTGGCTGATAGAAATTTTGGGATCGGATTTGACCAGCTGTTGTTGGTCGAACCTCCGTACGATCCTGAACAAGACTTTCATTATCGAATTTTCAATGCCGATGGTTCAGAAGTATCGCAGTGTGGAAATGGCGCAAGGTGCTTTGCAAAGTTTGTAAAAATAAAAGGGTTAACTAACCGTAACAAGGTTGTTGTCAGTACTAAGTCTGGCAAGATAGTGCTGTATCTTGAAAAAGACGGTCAAGTTACTGTAAATATGGGGCGGCCTATTTTCGAGCCTGCAAAAATCCCATTGAAAGCCAATAAAGAAGAAAGAATTTATTTGATTCGAGCACAAGATAAAACCTTTATGGTTGGCTCTGTGTCTATGGGCAATCCCCATTGCGTGCTTGAAGTTGATGATGTGCAAACGGCTGATGTAGAAACTATTGGTCCATTACTTGAAGCCCACGATAGATTTCCTGAAAATGTAAATGTTGGATTCATGCAAATCATTAATGAAAACCATATAAAATTGCGTGTACACGAACGCGGAGCGGGTGAAACATTAGCCTGTGGTACTGGCGCGTGTGCAGCAGTGGCAATTGGTCAGATTCAAGGTAAACTAAGCAAAGATGTACGCGTTGATCTACCTGGTGGCACATTGAAAATACGTTGGCAAGGCAAAGACAATGTATTGAAAATGACTGGCCCTGCAGAACATATTTTTGATGGAACCCTAATAATATGAGTGATACAGCACAACAACAAGTAGATAGGGCTATGCTGACTAATTATGAAAAAGTCGCAGAGGTAGTTAGCGAAAAAGACGTTAAAAACTATTTATTGGAAAATCCTGACTTTTTTGTAAAAAATCCGCAAGTGGCTGAAAAGCTAGTGATTTCCCACCAGCAAAAAGGCAGTATATCCCTTGTTGAGTTGCAATCAGAGCAATTGCGTAAGAAAAATCGCGAACTATCCCACAAACTCAATCAACTCATTTCAATCGCTAAGCAAAACGAACAAATTTATCGTATTTATGCAGATCTTAATCTTCAGTTATTAGGCTGCCGTTTTTTCAGCGAAGTCCAAGACGTACTTGAAGATGTAATGCGCCAAAAACTGCTCTTATCTGCAGTCACCTTGAAATCGTTTAGCGGTGCCCATGCGTTACCGGAAATTCAACGTAAATTGTTTATCGAAAAACGCTTCAAACAAGACTGTTTTTTCTTTGGTCGCTTAAGCCAACATGAAACACAATTACTGTTCAAAGATGGAAATGTTGAATCTGTTGCACTTATGTTGCTAGGAGAAAAAGGCGAATTGGGTATATTGGCCATCGGTAGCAAAGATCCTAGTCATTTCAATCCAGATATGGATACCTTACTGATCACGCAATTGCAACAATTCTTAAATGTACTATTGCCAAACTTGGCTGGGTATTAGCGATGGATGCTCCAGCCTTAGAGCACTGGCTGGAAAAATTTTTTTCGTTTTTAAAGTACGAAAGAAACCTTTCTGCAAAAACACTAGATAATTACCATCGCCAACTCACGGCGGTTACTGAACAGCTCAATATTACAAGCTGGTCTGAATTAACTACCCAGCACATAAGGTCGATTTTGAGCCAAGCTAGACGCAAAAATCTGGCCCCCCGATCTATTGCATTACGACTTTCAGCTATGCGTACTTTTTGCCAGTTTTTAGTGGCCGAAAATATTCTTAAAACCAATCCTGCAAAAGCAGTGCAAACGCCTAAACTTGGACGACCGCTACCAAAACACCTTAATGTTGATCAGGTAGGTCAATTATTAGATATAGATCCTGAATCCGTGCTCGCTATCCGAGACCGTGCGATGATGGAATTAACATACGGCTGTGGTTTACGTTTAGCAGAGCTGTCTGGCTTAAATATGCAAGACATCGTCACTAAAGGGCAAATAAGAGTACTAGGTAAGGGCCGAAAAGAACGGATCATTCCGGTGGGTAAGACAGCCACTACATGGATAAATAAATGGCTTAGAGTTCGAAGTCAAATGACGCCTCCGGCAGATGAACAAGCTCTGTTTGTGAGCATGCATAAACGCAGAATAAGCCATCGCCAAATCGCCAAGCGAATGGAATTATGGGCTCATAAACAACATGTAGATCAAAAAGTAAATCCACATAAATTGCGACATTCTTATGCCACGCATATGCTAGAATCTAGTGGTGATTTGCGCGCCGTACAAGAACTGTTGGGCCATGCAAATCTGTCGACCACCCAAGTCTATACCCATTTAGATTTCCAGCATTTGGCCAAGGTGTACGACAATACGCATCCTAGATCTCGCAAAAAATAAATAGACGTGAGATCCTAAACGATAACCAACAAGAAACAGTGAAAGGTAAAATAGTAGGTATTGCCGAATGAAATTTTATCGGAATTTTTCTCCAATAAAAGCCATTAGTTTTGATTTAGATGATACGTTGTACGACAACTATCCTTTTATTATGGAAGCGGAAAAAAAGCTGCTTAGTTATTTGACGTCTAGCTACCCGAAGACAGCTCAATTTTCCTTTCAAGATTGGCAACAGTTCAAACAAGAACACTTGCAAAATCAACCCCAGCTAGCATCTGATATGGGAGCTTTGCGTAAACATACCCTGCAAACAGGCCTACAAAAAGCCGGATACCAGGAACAACACCTTAGCTCGGCAGTAGACGATTGTTTTGAGTTCTTTTATCACCACAGAAGCAACTTCCAAGTAAATCAGGAAATACATGCTTTGCTTGCACAATTGGCGAACAAACTACCGCTAGTTGCCATTACTAACGGCAACGTTAACCTGCAACAAATTGGGTTAAGTGAGTATTTCAGTCATTGTTTTAAAGCCAATTTAGAACGCCCTATGAAACCCCATGGCGCTATGTTTGCATTGGCAAGTTCCACACTAAAAGTGACCCCTAAAGAAGTACTGCATGTGGGTGATAATTTAGAAAAAGATGTTATGGGCGCGATAAATGCGGGTATGCAGAGTGGCTGGTATGCCTACAACCGTAAAATGCACCTTCCTGGAGAAAAAACCACCGTACTGCCCCACGTTCAATTAGACGATCTAACCGAATTAAGTTTATTAATCGAAGATTAAATTTATAAAGATTTAATCTTCGTAAATATTTTGATTCATCGTTTCGCAAGGGTTAGGGCAACAAGGTACGCCAACAATTTTAGCAGGCACTCCCGCCACGGTTACATGCTCGGGAACGTTTTTGAGAACCACACTTCCCGCCCCCACTTTAGCCCCCGCTCCAATTTCAATATTGCCTAAAATTTTAGCACCGGCACCGACCATTACCCCTTGACGCACTTTCGGATGACGATCTCCAGACTCGTTTCCTGTTCCCCCTAAGGTCACAGACTGTAAGATTGAAACGTGATCTTCCACTACCGCGGTTTCGCCAATTACGATGCCCGTAGCATGGTCAAACATCACACCTTTGCCAATAACGGCTGCCGGATGAATATCAACACCAAACACTTCAGAATTTCGACTTTGCACAAACAAGGCAAGTTGTTTGCGATTTTGTGCCCATAAATAGTGCGATAACCGATATCCTTGAATTGCCTGGAACCCCTTGAAATACAACAAAACTGTGAGGATTTTATCCACTGCGGGGTCGCGGGTTAACACCGCTTCAATATCTTCGATAGCTGATTCAACGATTTCAGGTTTTAACAAATAGGCCTGATCAAGCACTTCACGAATCGCTAGGGCGGGCATCACCTCATCTTGAATTTTATTCGAAAGTATAAAGCTCAGGGAAGTTTCGAAGTTGTGATGAGCAAGAATACAAGCATGCACATAACTGGCTAAGAGAGGCTCACTTTCCACTAGTTCTTCAGCTTCTGCTTTCAATCTTTTCCAGAAATTGTCAATTGGCATTTAGTTCTCCTCACCTGAGTTAACCCATCGCCACAGGTTAGTCGTTATATGCTTGATTAAATAATAAGAACGGATGTGCGGGCATAAACGTTCATTTACAAGATCATTTCTCATAAAGCTGGCTAAAAATCACAAAACCAGCCCTTTGGTTGTATAAAAACACAGTATAGCTGATATACTTCGATTATTAATCAATAAATCAAAAAATAAGCTTGTTATGGATGTATCTCGACTTTTAGACCAACTTAACGACAAACAACGTGAAGTAGTGGCAGCCCCTTCTTCTGATATGTTGGTCCTTGCCGGTGCCGGAAGTGGCAAAACTCGAGTGCTTGTGCACCGTATCGCTTGGTTAATGGAAGTTGAACAACTGGCGCCTTTTAGCATTCTTGCTGTGACCTTTACCAATAAAGCGGCCAAAGAAATGCGAGGTCGAGTTGAACGTCTGATGGGCTCAGGGTTGCACACCATGTGGATTGGCACATTCCACGGTCTTGCCCATCGATTGCTTAGAACCCATTTCAAAGAAGCTCGTTTACCAGAAAACTTCCAAATACTAGATTCCGATGACCAATATCGTTTAGTCCGTCGTGTGATTAAGTCTCTGAATTTAGATGAAAAAAATTGGCAACCAAAATCTATTCAGTGGTACATAAACGGTAATAAAGACGAAGGATTACGTCCAGAGCACATAGATACTCAAGGTGATCCCACCAAACAAACCATGAAAGATATTTATCAAACTTATCAGCAAACTTGTGATCGCTCAGGTTTAGTAGACTTCGCCGAATTGCTGTTACGCGCCCACGAATTGTGGCTAAATAACCCAGATGTACTCAAACATTATCAAACTCGCTTCCGCACAATCTTGGTGGATGAATTTCAAGATACCAACAATATTCAGTACGCATGGTTACGCCTATTAAGTAGTGCAGATAACAATATGATGATTGTGGGAGATGACGATCAATCAATATACGGATGGCGTGGCGCGAATGTAGAAAATATTCAGCACTTTTTACGAGACTTCCCCTCGGCAAAGACCATAAGACTTGAACAGAATTACCGCTCTACTGGCAATATTCTTAAAGCCGCCAATGCAGTTATCGACAATAACCAAGGACGTTTGGGCAAAGATTTGTGGACTGACGGTGCCGAAGGCGAAGCTATCTCCATGTATGCAGGTTTCAATGAGCTTGACGAAGCGCGATTTATTGTGGCTCGCATTAAAGAGTGGAGCGACAAAGGTGATGCATTAGCTGATTGCGCCATTTTGTACCGTAACAACGCCCAATCTCGGGTTTTGGAAGAAGCACTGTTACAAGAATCCGTGGCCTATCGAATTTATGGTGGTTTACGTTTCTTCGAAAGACAAGAGATCAAAGATGCATTGGCGTATTTGCGATTGATTAATCAACCCATAGATGATGCCGCCTATGAACGAGTAGTGAACACCCCCACTCGAGGAATTGGTGATAAAACCCTAAGTTTAGTGCGAGAAACTGCAAGAAACGAAGAATTATCTATGTGGCAAGCAACAAACGATATGCTTCGTGAGAAACGCTTTTCCGGCAGAGCGGCAACAGCCTTGCAACGTTTCGTGGAACTAATATTGAAGTTGCAAGTTGAGGTGCAAGAGTTGGAATTAGACCAACAAGCAGATCACGTGATCAAAAACTCAGGTTTATTTGCCATGTATCAAGCTGAAAAAGGCGAGAAAGCCCAGGCTCGCATTGAAAACCTCGAGGAACTTGTGACGGCTTGTAAACAATTCGAAGCTCCTGAAGAAGCGGAAAATATGACGCCTCTGTCGGCCTTCCTAGCTCATGCGTCGTTAGAAGCCGGGGAATCACAAGCTGACGCTCACCAAGATGCGGTACAAATGATGACTATACACTCCGCTAAAGGGTTGGAGTTTCCCTTAGTATTTATGGCTGGAGTTGAAGAAGGCATGTTCCCAAGTCAAATGAGTCATGAAGAGCCTGGTCGCTTGGAAGAGGAACGCAGATTGTGTTACGTGGGTATGACCCGTGCAATGCAAAAACTATACATGACTTACGCTGAATCGAGGCGATTATACGGTCAAGACAAATACCATACGCCATCCCGCTTTATCAAAGAAATCCCTAGTGAATGCATTGAAGAAGTGCGTCTGCGCACAACGGTGAGTCGACCTGTCCAAAACCGTTTTCAACCGGCCACATCCCATATGGCATTCGAATCCACAGGTTTCCAATTGGGACAACGGGTAAAACACAGTAAATTTCAAGAAGGGACTGTATTAAATTACGAAGGAAGTGGCGAACATGCGCGTGTTGAAGTGAATTTTGACAACATAGGCACAAAGTGGCTAATGTTGGCTTATGCCAAATTAGAAAAAATTTAAAACTAGCTGAATGGCCAATGAGATTTAAAGTCCTATTAATAGAAGATAATGAGTCGAGCGTGCGCGTACTTAAGCGCGTCATTGGTAAAGCAAACTTAGATGTTGTGTTAGCTAACACCTTGGCTCAAGCCAAAGTCATTTTCGAAACCACCTCTCCAGAATTATACCTATGTGCGGTTGTTGGTTATTGTCTTCCCGACGCCCCCCATGGACAGGCAATAAACTATACCATTAGTGCATTCATCCCTACCATCGTCATCACCAGCGAAGTTGAAGAGGATATACGTGAGAATATATTAGCAAAATCGGTTGTTGACTATATTCCAAAACAAAATGCACAAATGTTCGAATACCTAAGCCGATTATTAATCAGATTAGAAAAAAACAAACAAATTGGCGTATTGGTGGTGGATAAATCTAGGCACAATCGTGGAATTCAATCGTCCTTATTAGCACGCCACAATTTCATCACCTATGACACCTCAAGCGCCAAACAAGCCCTCGACCTTCTAATGAGACACCCACTTATAAAATTAATGTTAGTTGAAGAAGAGTTGGCAGATTCGTCGGGATTGGAATTAGTCTCTGAAGCGAGAAAACGTTACGACAAAGACCAATTGAGCATTATTGGTTTATCGACTAATACAAGTTCATCCTTATTTGCTCAGTTTATCAAAAGTGGAGCTAATGACTTTCTGCGCAAACCCTATTGTCATGAAGAGTTTTTTTGCCGCATAGTTCAAAACGTAGAACATATAGAGCAAATAGAGGCCATTCGGCGAGCTGCCAATTCGGATTATTTAACCGGACTACCTAACCGACGTCATTTTTTCAACAAAGTGAGCCATAGCTTACAACGTGAACAGGCACCTATGTCATTGGCATTAATAGACTTAGATAATTTTAAGTTAATCAACGATTCCTTTGGCCATGACTATGGAGATGTGGTTTTGAAAGAGGTGTCGAAGATGATTGTTCGACATTTTTCACCTTTTCATTATTCACGTTTCGGTGGTGAAGAGTTTTGTATTTTTATGGCAGAAGTTGATCATGGGCAAGCAATAAAGCTGCTAGATGCATTTAGAGATGCGGTGAGTAAAAAGATCATCAAAAGCAAAGGGATAAGTCACTCCTGTACCCTCAGCATTGGGGTTACCAGTCGTGCCAATAAAAAGATAGAATCAATGCTAACGATAGCAGATGAACACCTGTATAGCGCTAAAGCCCAAGGACGGAATAGAGTGATTGGTGATACAGCGACAAAATTAAAATAAAAGTTAGACACCCAATGACTTTAACGACTTTCGATAGGCTCGATAAGAATCGAAACTAAAAATTACTAGAGCTAACCAAACAAACCCAAAAGTCACCATACGAGCTTCATGCAAAGGCTCTCCAAACAAATAGACAGCCAAGATAAACATGATGCTGGGCCCGATATACTGAAAAAAACCTAAAGTTGAATAGCGTATGCGTCGAGCCGCGCCTGTAAAGCATAACAATGGGGCTGTGGTGATAATTCCAGCGCCAATCAATAACCCATTTAGGGCCATTTCATTACTAAACATATTGCTCATTTGTGATGCAAAAAATATCCAATATAAGAACGCAAATGGCAACATCATCATAGTTTCGATTAATAAACCAGGCAGGGAATCCACTGCAACCTGTTTTCGAAGAAGACCGTAAATTCCAAAACTAGAGGCCAGAAGGAGTGCGATCCAGGGTAATTCACCATAGGAAAATAGCAGAATCAATACACCCAAAAGTGCAATTATCACAGCAACTTTTTGCATTCTGCGTAATCGTTCAGCTAAAAATATTCTACCCAGAAAAACATTGAGCAAGGGATTGATATAATAACCTAAGCTTGCATCGAGTAGATGCCCATTATTTACAGCCCAAATGAATAACAGCCAATTGCCAGCCAGCAGTACCCCAGAAAATAACAATACCTTTATGACTTTCGGGTTCTTCAATGCAGATTTAACCTTAGCTATCTGTTTAAATCCAAACACTAAAATAACTAATAGCAAAGCTGACCATACGACTCTGTGTACCAAAATCTCTGCCGCAGGCATCACCATCAAAAGCTTGAAATATAAAGGGGCAAAGCCCCACATGGCGTATGCTGCGACAGCAAGAGCGACGCCTATTTTGAGAGATTTATCAGACATGAAATGACAACAACCAGAAAATATGAACGAAAGAGTGACTTTTTAAGATTTCATAACCAAGAGAGCATCCTTAATATCCTCTCTAAACCTATCAAATATCCATTACAAACTGACTAAAAGGGAATCCTATTGCTCGATTACAAGCAAAATATCCAAGACGTTTATGCTGGAGGTTGCTGTTCCATTCCGTACTTTTCTTTCATCAAGTAGGCAAAAGCAGTGGTAAACGCCACTTCTTGAAACATTTTTAAACCAGTTTCCGAAAAAAGTACTGGAATAGGGTTACGCTTTATAATCTCTTTAATAAATGTAGGGGTCAAAACCTCGACTTTTAATCCGTCAATTAACTGAATTGCCGCTTCCATTTTAAAGCCAGTGGCGCTGCCCGCGAACTTACCTTTAGTAGGACGTTCACGGATAACGACCGCATCGATTTTGTAGTCTTCCATCAATTTTTTAAAGGCAAATTGAAATTCTCTTACGTCTTCGGTTGAATCCTGTTTGGAGTAGGTTAATTTGCGCGCACGGCAATCTGGAATATGAAACACGTCATTCTCCAAAGACAACAAACACAAATTGGCTTCACTACCTTTAAGTTCAACACCACAAATTCTCATAACTTCTCCTAAACAAAACACTTTTCACAATTATACCCCATGTTACTCCAAGTTATTGCAACTAAATCTCAAGCAATTTGAAACCCTTTGCTGACTTTCTCGTCAATTTGTTCTATTTTGAATTCATAACTTGGACAGGCATCCCAAAACATCAACGTGGGAGGTAGTAAATTCCACCTTGGACAGGCATGTTAATTCCATCTTGGACAGGCATGTTTGAGATGTATATTTGAGACAGGCATGGTTTTACGTTTATCGCAAAATCAGTTGGTGACTAATATGCCTGTCCAACGATGGATGTCCTACAATAGCTTTGCTTATATCGTTAAACAACAAGGATCTATTATGCTGCGTTCAATTACATTGATAACTTTTTTTTCAACTATGCTGCCTTCTGTAACCTTTGCTGAAAATATTGAAGAGGCTTCAATACGTTTATGCGATCACATAAAAGTTTGTGTGAAAGAAAAAATGGTGGCATCAGATGAGGTTCCGCCTGAAATGCGCGCGATGGTAGATGGCATGGTAGACAATATGTGTAAAAGTATGATGGATGTAAACGCAGTAAAAGGGAACGCAGAGTATGAAGACTCAGCGATAGCATGTATCGATTCAATAACGAAACTAAGTTGTGAAGAGATTGAAAATGCCGGTCAAACACCTGCTTGTGTAACCTTCGAAACTGAGTTATCCGAACGCTACCCAAGTCTTAAAAATTAGCCCTTATGACAAAGAAACACCCCACAGACGAAGCAAAAATACCGAAAAGTCGAGCTTCCCGATTCGCTAAGATGGGAAGTTTGGCATCAAGAATAGCAGGAAACATGATTTCAGAAGGTGTTTCTGAACTAGCTAAGGGCAATCGACCAAAAGTAAAAGACTTGCTTCTAACCCCCAAAAACATGAAAAGGGTTGCTGATCAGCTCGCGCAAATGCGTGGCGCAGCTATGAAAGTTGGACAATTAGTTTCAATGGATGCTGGCGATGTACTGCCTAAAGAGTTAACAGATTTGCTAGCTCGTTTAAGGTCAGACGCCAAATCTATGCCACAAGTAGAATTAATAACTGTCTTGCAATCTCATTGGGGAAGTAGTTGGCAAGAAAAATTCATTCAGTTCCAGATAAAACCCATAGCGTCTGCTTCCATTGGTCAAGTTCATAAAGCGATTGACAACGATTTGCGTAGGTTGGCCATCAAGGTCCAATACCCAGGTATTAAAGAAAGCATCGACAGCGATGTGGATAATGTTGCTAGTTTAATAAAACTATCAGGCCTCCTGCCCAAGGGGATAGATATAGCCCCCCTTTTATCCGAAGCTAAAGCGCAATTACATGAAGAAGCAAATTACATTTTAGAAGGGCAACGTTTACAGCGGTATGCCAAGCTAATTGAGGGTGATACTCGATTTCTAATTCCTAACTGGATTCCTGAATTAAGCAGCCATTCAGTACTAGCAATGACATTTTTAGATGGCGAGCCAATCGAAGCTCTTTGTGACGCAAATCAATCACTGCGCAATAGTATTGCTAGTGCTCTTTTCTCACTTTTTTTCAAAGAATTGTTTGAGTTTCAACTCGTCCAAACAGACCCCAATTTTGCCAACTTTTTGTATGACAGCCATGAAGAAAAAGTTGTTTTGCTGGATTTTGGTGCAACTCGAGAATACAACAAATCAATGGCCCGTAATTATCTAAAATTGATGCAGGCTGGGTATCACAACGATAAAAAAGGGATAGAAAGTCAGGCCCTAGAACTGGGTTTAATGACAACTTCCCTGTCAGATAAAACCCGCGGCGATATAACAGAAATGTGTTACTTGTCTTGCGAACCACTTTATTTAACAGGTACTTACGACTTTGCAAAAAGCGATTTGCTAGAGAGACTACGAGCAATCGGCACGCAAATGAGTTTAGATAAAAGCTATGTACATACGCCTCCTGTAGATACTATTTTTTTACATCGCAAATTAGGAGGTTTATTTTTGTTAGCCATGAAACTCAAAGCGAAGGTAGATTTACGCTCTATGTTTGAGCCATATTTAGGGTTTAGAATTTAACCTGTTCTTATTTTTATGCTGGAATAATTTATGTTTTCAGAAGATTCATTGTTAGAACAAACACTCTCTTTTATACCGCTTTTGATAACACTTTCAATTGTGACACTTATACTTTGGCTAGCTAACTACCTGTTAATAGTTAAAAAAACCGATGTGGGAAGCGAAAAGCTTTTTTCAAGCCAATTAATTATGCTTGGGTTGACCTTAGTAGCTGTATTGGCAACAGTATTTGCCTTGCCAGTGAGTGAAAGTTCGCGAAATCAAATCATAGGTTTAATTGGCTTAGTCATCTCCGGTATTTTTGCTTTTTCTTCAAGTACTATTTTTGCCAATTTACTCGCGGGGATAATGCTAAGAATTACAAAACCTTTTAAAACAGGTGACTTTGTTCAAGTAGGAGACTACTTTGGAAGAGTTGTTGAGCGAGGGCTGTTAGATACCGAAATCCAAACAGAAGTCAGGGATTTAGTTGCATTACCAAACACATTCATGATTACAAACCCCATTACGGTTACCCGAACTTCTGGAACGATTATTTCAACTAGCTTATCTCTTGGTTACGATATTCATAACTCAAAAATTGAACCCTTATTAATCCAAGCTGCAACAAATTGTGAACTATCAGATCCTTTTGTGCATATTGTTGAGTTAGGGGATTTCTCTGTAACTTACAAAATCAGCGGAAAATTAGAAGAGGTTAAGAGTTTAATCAGCTCAAGAACTCGCTTAAACCGTGAGGTTTTGAACGTTCTCCATGAAAACGCAATAGAAATTATGTCACCCAGTTTTATGAATCAACGAAAAATCCCTGACGAGGTCAAAATTATTCCGCCTAAACAACAAGTTAGCAATGAAAGTAATAATTCTTCAGTAGACCAGGTGATTTTCGATAAAGCCGAAGAAGCAGAGCAAAAAGAACAGCTTTTGGAACAATTGAAAACGCAGTTAATTGAGTTAAGCGAACAACTAAAAACAGCTGATGACAACCAAAAGGACTCTCTTAAACTGCAAATTCAAAATTTAACGCAAAAAATCAAATCTTCCAATCAATCCGAAGAAGAAAACAAGGATTAATAACCTATCTACTAATTAATGTTGTAAATTCTATTTTGGACAAAATTCTATTTTGGACAGGCATATATCGTTGAGTGTTGAATTCTATTTTGGACAGGCACTTGTGGACAGGACAGGCACTTACTAACCCATTTAGTTTAACCACCATAAATTTAAGACAGCCATAAAAACTCTACCTAAACTAGACTGGTGTTTATTCCATAGAGAGGTATGCTTCAAAAGGATATATAAATTTGGAGCTAGTTATGCCACAGCCTAGGAAGCATCAAATCTGTCTAGCAGATACTCCGTATTACCATTGTGTATCTCGCTGCGTTCGCCGTGCGTTTTTATGCGGTGAAGATAAGTATTCGGGAAAAAATTACGAACATCGTCGTCAATGGGTAGAAGATAGATTACTTCTCTTAGCCTCTGCTTTTTGCATTGATGTATGTGCTTATGCAGTCATGAGTAACCATGTCCATGTGGTTCTTCACGTATTTAAAGACCAGGCATTAACGTTATCAGATTTTGAAGTATTCGAAAGGTGGCAGAAAATTCATAGGCCGACAGAACTCGTTCAACAATTTTTCACACTAGAAAATTCAGACAATTTTTCTGATCTTCAACTAGAAACCATCGCTAATACTATTTCCATCTATCGCAAACGCTTATACGATATTAGCTGGTTTATGCGCGAGCTCAATGAGCCCATTGCTCGACAAGCTAATCAAGAGGACGATTGCACAGGGCATTTTTGGGAAGGAAGATTTAAGTCTCAAGCACTATTGGACGAAAAAGCCCTAGCAGCGTGTATGGTTTACGTTGATTTAAATCCTATGCGTGCCAAAGTAGCCTCTTCCCCCGAAACTTCAGATTATACGAGTATTAAAAGACGAATGAGTGCATTTCGTCATGGCTATCAACCTCCATCGTTAATGCCATTTAAATATCGCCCATCGAAACATCAAGAAATTGAGCTGCCATATAGTTTGAAGGACTATTTGAAACTCATTCATTTTAGCGCTCAAAGATTTGTATCTTTAAATAAAAGCAAAACCGCACCGCCATCAATACTAAAAACGTTAGTAACTAACGAACAATCCTGGTTAGAGCTTACATATAATTTTGAAGATGTTTTTGGCGTTGTTGCGGGTGAGTCTGTGACTATGGAGTGCTTTAGGCGAAATACAGGGCGCACCAAATTGAAAGGGGCAAAAGCAATAACCCCTTGAACAATTTCAGAAGCATAAGTTTAATTATCAAGTTTAGTAGTCTACTTTTACTGAAAAAATGGCTACCTTTACCAACTCCCTCCAATGACAAAAACAATCAAACCTTGTTTGCATTAACCGCTAAAAACATCTATCAATTATTGTCTTCACTGATTTTTATCTTATTCACTTTAATGGCTGTCTTATTTTGGTAATTTGAGACAGTCTTCTTTTATGGCTGTCTCAAACAAACCCAAATTAGCCCATATGCTATCCAACCATATAAGTGGCTGTCCCAAAAGCGATATGAGTGCCTGTCTCATTATGTAGTTCCATGCGGCATACTGCGACTTTTTTGCCTTTGCGGATCACCTTTGCCGTAGCAATGAATTCTTCGCCTTTGCCTGGTCGCAAGTAATCAACACGCATATCGATAGTGCCAAGATTAGAAAACGAGTTTTGAAACTCTTGCACGCTGATTTCTTCGAAATCCTTGATGGAATACAAGACAGCCATCACACCGCCCACAGTATCTAATATTGCAGCGGTAACTCCACCGTGTAATATTTTGTGTATTGGATTCCCCATTAATTTATCATTCCAAGGTAACCTTACCTCAACTTCATCAACGCCCAATTTATTTATTTTAATTCCAAGTAGCTTATTAAATGGCATTTGCTCACTAAACAAGTACATTACAAATTCAGATAGCGCTTCTGTACTCATACGTTTAGTTTTATCTATGTTATTCAGCATCATAGTAGAACCTATTTATATTTAATCTATATAGCGTATACCCCAAGGCGCTTTTTAAGTAAAATCATCGTTATTAATTTCAATTCAACACTATTTTTAATTCGTACGAGGAAGATACTTGTCTACTGCCATTAGCGCCCCATTAACGAACCAAGATTTTGAAGCACCAGCCATAAAAGTGCTAAAAGATGTTTTCGGTTATGACAATTTCAGGGATGGGCAACTACAAATCATCGATCAGGTCTTGAACGGACGTGACTCCCTAGTGTTGATGCCCACAGGTGGTGGAAAGTCACTTTGCTATCAAATTCCCTCGTTGCTTCTGCCCGGCTTAACCGTTGTTGTATCGCCGCTTATTTCTTTAATGAAAGACCAAGTAGATGCATTGACCGCCTCAGGCGTTGCTGCAACCTACATTAACTCGTCTATTCCCCGAGAACAGTTAATTAATATCTACCGACAACTGCAAGACGGTAAATTTAAGTTACTTTACGTTGCCCCCGAAAGACTTATGCAACTGGAATTTATCGACCGCCTGCACACCCTAAATTTAAGTTTAATTGCAGTAGATGAAGCCCATTGTGTGTCTCACTGGGGACACGATTTCAGACAAGACTATCGACTACTAGGTCAATTAAAAAAGCACTTTCCCAACACCACCGTTATGGGCTTAACCGCAACTGCCGACGTCGCAACCCGAGCCGATATCTCTCAACAATTAAATTTGCACAACCCATTCGTGTTTAGAAGCAGCTTTGACCGCCCCAACATACGCTACAATCTGCTTTCCAAGTACAAAGCTGTAGAACAGCTCATTCAATATGTAAAAAGCCAAGAAGGCAGCGGGATTGTTTATTGCAATAGTCGAGCGAAAGTCGATGAACTCAGCTTTAAATTAGCCAAACAAGGCATCAATAGTGCCGGATACCACGCCGGCTTAGAGCCAGAAATACGCGATAAAATTCAACGTGATTTCATCCAAGATAATGTTGACGTCATAGTCGCTACTGTTGCTTTTGGAATGGGTATTAACAAGTCCAATGTCCGTTATGTAGTGCATTTCGATTTACCCCGCAGTGTAGAGTCATACTATCAGGAGACTGGGCGTGCCGGACGCGATGGCATGCCAGCAGAAGCTTTATTGCTATACGATGAAAAAGACGCTGCTCGCATTCGTCAATGGATCAGTATGGGTGAAAATACTGAACGTCACGATGTGGAGTTACAAAAATTTGCGGCCATGGAAGCCTTTGCCGACGCACAAACCTGTCGACGCCAAGTCTTACTCAATTATTTTTCAGAGTACAGCGGAGCCCATTGCAACAACTGTGATATCTGTATCGATCCACCGAAACGATTTGACGGCACCATTCAAGCACAAAAAGTACTCTCATGCATATTTAGACTAGGTCAAACTGTTACAACGCAATACGTTATCGACGTGTTGCGTGGCAAAAGCCATAAACGAATAGTCGAACAACAACACGACAAATTACCGACCCATGGAATAGGAAAAGATCAATCTGAAGCCTATTGGCATAATGTTATAAGCCAACTCATTCATCAAGGATTGATCAGAATCGATATCACCCAAAACGCGAACTTAAAACTCACTGAAGCCGCCAGACCCATATTAAAGTCTGAAGTGATAGTGACACTAGCGGTGCCTCGCCTCGCACTAGAAAGAACCAAGGCAAGTAAAAATGATAAGCGGTATTATGACAGAGCATTGTTTGCCAAATTAAAACATTTACGCAAAACCATCGCGGAACAAGACGAAGTACCACCTTTCGTAGTATTCAGTGATGCAAGCTTAGCGGATATGGCGGAATCATTACCCGAAAATCCATCTCAATTTTTACAGATAAGTGGTGTCGGGAATACCAAACTAGAACGTTATGGGGAAAGATTTTTAGCGCTGATATCCCAACATACCAACGCTAGTTAGCGACATTCAAGCAACATTTAGGCGTAGGCGTACTCTCCACCTTTGTCCAACGCTCGCTTGTAGGCGTCACGTCGATGGATTTTTTGCACATAAGCAGTAATGGCTGCGTGTTGCTTACCACCCCCTCTCGAATAACTGGCTTCCAATGGAAAGCTCATTTGGAAGTCAGCTCCGGAAAGCTCATCACCCGCGAACCACAAGTTATTTTGCAAGTGAGTATTCACATACTCTAAATTAGCTGAAATTATTGGCATGTAATAACCATCCATCACCTTATCAGCAATTTTGTTGGCAATCATTTTCACAAAAAAGGGCTTAGCATTAGCGCGAACCTTATCAAATACCAGTTTGGCAACCATGGGTGGCATCAAAGTACCTTCAGCAAAATGTAACCAATATTGGTATTGCCTAAGGGCTTCAGAGTCCGCTTTTGGTTTCAAGTGAGCACCATAACGCTCAATTAGATATTCTATAATTGCCCCTGATTCTGCGACCGTCACGTCACCATCGGTTATTATGGGAGACTTACCCAAAGGGTGAACTAATTTTAAGGTGGAAGGCGCAAGACTAGTCTGCGCATCACGCTTGTAATGCTTAATCTGATAATCTAATTCAAGCTCCTCTAACAACCACAAAATACGTTGGGAGCGGGAATTATTGAGGTGATGTACAACGATCATAAGAAATCTCTATTCGGTTAATTTCAATAGATACGTTATGTATTTGAAAAAGATCGATATATTGAAGAATCCATGTCAATAAAACAGGAGGAACATTCCCCCTGCATTGAAGCGGCATCAATAAGCTAGCCTGCGGGGTTCAAACTTGCGAAATAAGCGGATAAATCAGCAATGTCTTCATCGCTTAATCCTTTAGCCATGGGCGCCATTACCATGTTATTGCGCTCTCCACTGCGAAAAGCTTTCATTTGCAAAACTAAGTATTGCTCTTTCTGGCCCGCTAAATTCGGGTACATGGGGATCATAGAAATTCCGTTAGAACCGTGACACGCAGCGCAAGTGGCAGATTTAGCTTTGCCTTTCTCTACGTCTCCAGCAAATGCAGGGGCACACAAGGCACTACCAGCAAGCAACATAGCAAGAAGTGCTACAGGTTTTAAATTCATGTTACTAACCTCACAATAATTGAATATGGGTTCCAAAATCGTTTTTCAGAACAAGGGTATCAAGATAACCCATAGTCAGGATAAACTATACTTTGATTTAATACTAATAAGGCGCAAACGTGCATTTCGATCATTCATACGCACAAAAACTATCCGACATGGTAAGCCAAGTCCGAATTTCACCGTTACTTGAGCCAGTGTTAGCATTATATAACGAGCAATTAGCAGAAGACATAGAACTTAAGAACGAATTTTCTCAACCTGAGACCCTATTTGACGCCCTGTTCAAAGCCGATGGTTATTTCAATCTCAACGCAGTTGCGCAAAAATACGGCGGCCATCAATTTGGCGGATGGAATCCAGATCTCGGTGACGGAAGGGGAGTGTTATTGGCTGAAGTGGTTACCCAAAAGCAAGGGTCTTGGGATCTACATTTGAAAGGAGCAGGTAAAACCCCCTATTCACGGTTTGGCGACGGACGCGCGGTACTAAGGTCAACAATACGAGAATATTTAGCAAGTGAAGCTCTGCATAGTTTAGGCATCCCAACCTCACGGGCCCTGTGTTTAATTGCCAGCAAAGAAACCGTCTATCGTGAACAACCAGAAACCGGCGCAATGTTAATAAGAGCCTGTCAAAGCCACATTCGTTTCGGCCATTTTGAATACTTTTATCAAACTAAACAACTAGATAAGCTCGACAAACTTTTTACTTACACATTACAGAAACATTATCCCTGGAGTATCAACCACGAAAACCCCCATTACTCTATGCTAGAACAGATTGTGCTGAGCACTGCAGACTTAATCGCCAAATGGCAAGCTTTTGGTTTTTGTCATGGGGTCATGAATACCGATAATATGTCCATCCACGGGATCACTTTCGATTTCGGCCCCTACGCCTTTTTAGACACATTTGATCCTGAATATATTTGTAATCATTCCGACCACAATGGACGCTATGCCTTTGATCAACAACCCGGTGTTGCATTGTGGAATTTAAATGCATTAGCCCATGCGTTTACCCCTTATTTATCCATTGAGCAGATCAAACAAGCCCTCACCCAGTACGAAACACGTTTACAAATTCACTATGCTGAATTGATGGGAGCAAAATTCGGATTCAAAAAAGTCACGAACGATGACATGAAGTTGGTTAATCAATGGCTTGCATTACTTGCTCAAGACAAGCGCGATTACACCCAAAGCTTCCGCTTACTTTGTGATGAAAACTTAAGCCAAAGCAAACTAACAGATCATTTCATAGACCGCGAACAAGCCCAAGTTTGGTATCAGGCTTATATTGCCCGCTTGGCAGAAGAATCCTTACCGAAAAACGAACGTTTAGTTACCATGATAGAAGCTAACCCGAAATTTATTCTGCGAAATTACTTAGCACAAAACGCCATCAATGAGGCGGAAAACGGTAGCTTTGAAGAGTGCAAGCGCTTACTTAAAGTGCTTTCTAACCCCTTTGATGAACAACCTGAGTTTGAACACTACGCGCAAACACCGCCAGACTGGGGAAAATCTATGGAAATCTCATGCTCAAGTTAAACCACAATGGTTGGCAATTAACAGAGTCAACTATCATTTTGATTTGCGAATCTTTTCCAACTCAAGCCGAAGCCATTGAAAACGCAAAAGGTTGGTTAGATAAGATTGACGCCAGAGTTTCAGATATTAGCGAAGGGGCAGACCGCGCACAAATCCAGTTTGTTTTGGAACAAGATACATTTTTACTTTGTTATGACGCTACTTGTGAGGCAATATGGATTGAAGTTACTGGCTTTGCTGAATTCGATAGTTTGTCTAAACTATTAGCTAAACTAGATAAAATTCAATAATATAACGTTTCAAATACTAGAATCATCTCATTCATTTTTAGTATCAGATTAAAGGTAAAATAGTTCGTATGGTTGTTTAACGTGAAAATTGTCGGTCTCCTATGCTTGCTGTTGTTAAGCTTCGTAGGTTTTGCACAACAAACAGATCCCATGCCAACTCTCATCTTAGATGCAGAAGTGGGACATGTTTTAGTGAACGGTAAAACCGAACTGAAACGCACTAACAGGCGCGCTCAATTATCCCAGGTACAAGTATTAGAAGACTGGTCAAATGCCATTGACACAACCCCATTAATTGATAATCAGGCCTTGTGGCAGCGCTTTTCATTAGTCCATCAAGACAGTATTGATCAACAATATATGTTAGTGGTTAGTAACCCTTCTATCGACTATCTAGATGCCTATGTTCTGGACGATAAAAATCGACTCTTAGAAACCTATTTAGTGGGTGCAAAGCGCGCTTTATCCACTCGCCCTTATAACCACAGAAATTTTGTTCTCCCCCTATCTTTAGGCGCAAATCAGAGTGTTAATATTTACTTACGCATTCAAGATGACGGCCCTTCGGTTTATACAATTGATCTGTGGACTGACTCAGCGTTTATTGCCAAAGAACAATTTAATTTGGCGTTTATTGGCGTAGTCGGTGGCGCACTGGCCATCCTATTTTTTTACTTCTTAGTCACTTACATACTGCTTAGAAGCCCTATCCGCTTCTGGTTTTCTGTAACTAATGCCGGCCTATTATTATTGTTCTTAAACATTCAGGGAATTGTCAGTCAATTCACTGGTCTAGGATCTTATACGTCACAAATTAGTTGTGTCATTGTGGCAATTGTCATCTTTTCTGCAGCAAAGGTTTGTCATGCTTTGCTGCTGCGCATTCCATTTTATTGGCGTTATGTTTCCTATTTAATGGCTATCTCAATGCTAGTTATAGCACCACTGCTGAATAGTTACTTACAATTATTGGTAGGTTCGGCGTTAACAGCCGCCGCGGTTTTGCTCCACCTTTTATTAGCCCTTATTTACCATGATAGAAAACAAGCGACACCGAATGGACTATATGCCCTAGGTTGGTTAATTATTAGCGCAACGTTAATGTCTGAAGTAAGTTATTACTTATCTGGAAAAGCCTTAGAGAACGACACCGTATTAATATTATCTTTAATTGTAATGTCCGGCGTCTTGCTAATTGCAGTTGCCATTGAAAGTCACGAAAAAGCACTCTCATTTGTTAAACAAGTTCAACAACAAGCTGCCATTAAAAACCTCCATCAATTTTATGATCTATTCCGTAATTCCGCAGAAGGACTCTATACCTCAACACAAGATGGAAAGTTGGTAACCACCAACCCTGCAATGTGCCAACTATTTGGATACAGTGACGAAAGTCAAATGTTGTCAGAGGTTAAAGACACTTCTGTACTTTATGCGAATCCCCATGAACGGGATCTGCTGATGGAAGAAATTTTTCAAAATGGGAAAGCCCTAGGCAAAGAAATTAAAGGCATTCGCAGAGACGGCAGTGAATTTTGGTTCTGTATTTCAGTACAACTTACCGGTACCGAAAATGAAAAATACTTTTTTGGTTCCATTTTTGATGTCACCGAAAAGAAACAATCGAGCATCAGCTTAGAATATTTAGCCACGCACGATTCGTTAACCGGTGTTTATAATCGAAGAGAGTTTGAACAAAAACTACGAGACGGAATTCGACGCGCTAAACAGTTAAAACAAGATCTCACACTACTTTATATGGATCTTGAACAATTCAAGATAGTTAATGATACCTGTGGCCACAAAGCCGGAGATGCACTCATTAAACAATTATCCCAAACCTTAAATCATGTGGTGCTAAATAGAGGTCTGCTAGCTCGGTTAGGGGGAGATGAATTCGGTGTTATTTTAGAATCAGAAAACGCCCAAAATGCCCCAGAATTAGCGAATCAGTTGTTGCATGCGGTTAAAGAATTCAGGTTCATCTGGGACAATCGCATTTTTACCATGGGTATCAGTATTGGCATGGCAAAATGGCAAGAACACATAGAAACCCCAGAGCAACTAATGAGCATGGCAGATGCAGCCTGTTACGTTGCCAAAGAGCAAGGGCGTAGTCAAATACACCTTTACTCCAGCGAAGACTTAAAAATGCAACGCTATGAGTCAGAATTAAAGTGGGTGTCTCAAATAAACCTGGCCCTCGAACAAAATCGATTTCAACTCTACTACCAACACTATTACCCTTTATCTAAGGTCGCTGACGGCCACCATTATGAAATTCTGCTGCGGATGCTTGATGAGAACGATCAAATAGTGCCACCAGCGGCATTTTTACCGGCCGCAGAACGATACAACTTAACCATAGAAATAGATAAGTGGGTGATTAAAAACACCTTTAAATGGTTATCTGAGCATCCTGAGCACCTTTCTCAGCTGCATCAATGTAATATTAATCTCAGTGGCCATTCTTTAGCCGATAATGATCTTAAACGACATGTCACCCAGGCATTTGAGCACTATCAAATCCCCCATCATAAGATTTGTTTTGAAATAACCGAAAGCATGGCAATCGTCAAAATGGAAGAAACCCTACGCTTTATTAATGCGTTTAAAAAACAGGGCTGTACCTTTGCACTAGATGATTTCGGCAGCGGTTTTTCATCCTACAGCTATTTAAAAAACCTACCGGTAAACTGTCTTAAAATTGACGGAAGCTTTGTTAAAGATCTATTAGTCGACCCCGTCGACATGGCGATGGTGGTTTCTATGAAAGATTTAGCCAAAGCGATGTCCATGCATACTGTTGCAGAATTCGTAGAGTCAAAAGATATCATGGTTGAATTGGGTAAGATGGGAGTAGACTTCGCCCAAGGCTATGGCGTCGCAAAACCCGCTCCTTTAAATCAATTTACTGACTGTAAAACTATCGACTAACGGTTGTAAAGTCAGTAATCGTGCCCATATTGGTGAGTTAATAAATACATTACAGCTTTGAAAGGTCAAAAGTGGTGACAAACACGCCAACTAATAAGTTTGAATTTGTGAGTTCAGCTGCCCTTCCTACCCAATTTGGATTATTTACTATCCACGGTTTCGTTGAAGTTGCCACGCAACAAGAACACGTCGCGTTATCCTATGGTGAATGGCAAGAAAATGAGACAATTCCCATCCGAGTGCACTCTGAATGCTTAACCGGTGACGCCCTTTTCAGTACCCGCTGCGATTGTGGCTCTCAGCTTGAAAAAGCCCTACAAAATATTGTTGAACAGGGAAAAGGGGTATTGCTGTATCTTCGTCAAGAAGGCCGAGGTATTGGCCTGTTAAATAAGATCCGTGCATATAAACTGCAAGATAGCGGCCTTGATACAGTAGAAGCCAATGAACATTTAGGCTTCGATGCAGATCTACGAGACTATTCAATTTGTAAATTAATGCTCGATACCTTGGGTGTGAAAAATGTCGCTTTAATGACCAACAACCCGAAAAAACAAGGTGCTTTATCAGCAATGGGTATCAATGTGGTTTCCAGAACGCCTATCGACCACGGATTAACGGAAGACAATAGGCGCTATTTGCGCACTAAAACTGAAAAGCTAGGTCATCAATTTGATTTACACTTACTCAACAATGGTCCTAACAAGTCACAAGACGAGTCATAGTCGCACTTCCACACAAAGGGGCTTAATAAATAATAACCGCTCATCAGCTATTTCACCCTAAGCCCCCTAAGAATCAACAAAAAAGAGACCTCAGTCTCTTTTTTGATTTTTCATATATCGCTTTTTAACACTTTCTACTTTTGCATTTGAACACCCGCAACACCGCTGGTTTCACCAAGATTAAAACACTCATTCTAGACTTCCCGCACTAACTACATTGTCAGGTCGTTGTGACTAAGTCGCGGAACATAACTGCACAGCAATAACGTTAATCCAGCAAAACGTCGACGTGATAATTATGTACTCTACTGGAGATCATAAACGACCTAGGGATTTATCAGCAGAAAGCCCCATGGTATTTCCTTTGCTGTGAATCAATTTAGTTAAGATTTTCATATTTGGTTCAGCTAAGGTTAAGGACAAACATTCTATAAGTATTCTGTAATAAAGGAGAATACTATGAAAAACAACACAAAGTACGTGTTAGTGTACTTAGCGTTAATATCAGTCATTGTGACTTTGGCAGTGAATCTTGCACAAGCCCAAGAACCCGAAGATGTGATTGTTATTGAATCAAACGCTAACCCCGATATTGACGAGGCGGCACAACAAAGTACTTATTTACTTGATCAGGCAGAGCTCGACCAAATGCTTGCTCCTGTCGCATTGTATCCAGATACCGTGTTATCACATGTTTTAGTTGCCTCTACTTATCCCCTGGAAGTTGTACAAGCAGCAAGATGGCGTGAGAAGAACCAATCTTTGTCTGAAGAAGAAGTGATGGAAGCCATAGCGGAAGAAGACTGGGATCCCAGTGTTAAAGCCTTAGTCCCTTTCCATCAATTGCTACAACAAATAACCGAAGATTTAAACTGGTTACAAGATTTAGGTGATGCCTTTTTAATTAATGAAGAGCAGGTGTTGGCCAGTGTTCAGAACTTACGACACAAAGCATATGAGCAAGGCAGTTTAGAAAACAATGAATACATAGAAGTGGTTGAAGAAGAGGAGAATATTGTTATTCAGCCTGCTTCCACAGAAATAGTTTATGTCCCTTACTACGATACAAGAATAGTTTATGGTACGTGGTGGTGGCACGAGTATCCTCCCATTTTCTGGCATCGTCCGGCTCACTACTACCGACATGCAGGTTTATACTGGAGTCCAAGAGTATTTGTGCGCCACAATCTATTTTGGGGTGGCTTTAACTGGCGCAGTCGTTACATAGTGGTTAATAATCATCCACATCGTTACGGACGTCGCGATGATGGTGTTCGCAGAGTGACTTCAAGTGAATATCAGCGCTGGCAACACAACCCTACTCATAGGAGAGGGGTGAGATATGACGCCCACACGCCCAAAGTGGTCTATCGTCAACAGAATCGAAATGACAACAAGCGGGTAATCAGTACTGGCGGCAAAACGCGTGTATTGGATAAATCAAGACCGGTTAAGGTGCGCAACTATGACAAGACCGTAAAAACCAATAAAAAAGCGCAGCAAACCCAACAGCGTTTGCAATCGAGTAAAACCAAGCAGTATTCGAATATCAATGATAAATCGGATAGACGCCAAGTATCTGCCCAATCGCGCAATACAGTTGTGCAACGCTCGCAGAAAGGAACACAGCAAAGTAGCCAAAATAAGGCTTATAGCAAAAGGCAGAATAATAATGTCTCTGCGAATAAAAGTAACGCACAGCGCCAAAGCAATAATGTTTCCCGTGATAACGTAAACAGCGCTAACCGCTCGCGCACTAATTCAAACAGTAATTCGGTAAAACGTTACTCAAATAAACAATCTCAGGGCGCACAAAGGAGCAGCCGCAACTATTCGTCAAATAAAGTGAATAGTAGAAGTTCGAACAATAGAACAGTCCATAGACAAAGTAGTAACAAAGTGCAGCGAAAAGAGCGTTAACAACTAGTTTCCCCTCTCGTTTAGCTCACTCGTTTACGCGCAAAAAGTCCTGACCTAAAACCAAGTTATGAGTCAGGATTTTTTGCGATAAACATTAAGTTTCTTGCTAATCCTCACGTCTTGAGCAATGATAAAGCTAAGTGGTCTTTTTGACCCCTAACGGCATGACAAATAGCAACACGACGCAATAAAACGGTTAAAATAACAACTCAATACCCGTTTTACAGTTGTATAACGCATTGCCTGGACTTTGTATGGATGAGTGTCAAGATGCTAACTTTCAGCATGCTTTGCCATTTTAAAAGGCAGCGAACACATCCTTCAATTCCAACCAAATCACTCGCATATTTGTCTTTCTTTTAGGGTTCTTGTTGTATTCGACCTTCCACAGAAAAATAAGATGTTGGAAATATAGAATTGATTGAAATCCCCCCGCAAAAGCCATTAAGCAGCTTAAATATTTTGGTTATTGATGGCCAGGCCCTCGTCCACGATAGCATCAAGTCTGCATTGGCTCAGATTGGTATTCATAATTGTAAAAGCGCCGAAAACGCGTTTTATGCTCTGCGCTTATGTGAGCAAACTAAATTTGATGTGGTGCTGATTTCCTTTGATATTCGCAGTGATAAAGATGGCTTCAATTTACTCGAAGAAATGCGCCTAAAAGGCCATATCACGAAAACCACCATGGTAATTTTCTTAAGCGCGGATACGTCAATGTCATTGGTTAACTGTGTGGTTGAATTACAGCCCAGCGACTTTTGGGTAAAACCACTGGATCGTAAAACCATGGAAAAGCGCTTCAAGTACTTATTTGCGATTAAAGAAAAACTATATAAATTATCTTATTGCATTGATAAAGCTGAATATCCTACGGCTATTTATTACGCTGAGCGCCAATTAAAAGACGAATCTTTAAGTAAATATTACCCAATGATCAATCGTTTAATAGGCGAATGTTTAATTAACTTGAAAGAATATTCCCAAGCGGAAGCATTTTATCGAAAATTGAGCCAGCGTTATAAATATGGTTGGGTTCAAGTGAACCTGGCTAGAAGCCTGTTAAAACAAGATAAATTGTCAGAGGCCATAACCCTTACTGATGAGCTACTGCAACGAGACGATACTAGGTTTACAACCTATGATGCATTAGCCGAGTATTACATTGAAAAAGAAGACTACGCCAAGGGATACGAGATCATTCAGGAAGCCACCAAGCTTGCACCACGCAATTTAGATAGAAACAAGAAATCGTGGAATTTAGCTCGTCTCAATCACGATAAAAAAGGCCAGTATATCGCGACCATGAATATGGCCAAATTCGCTAAAAACTCCATTCACGATACGCCAGACTTAAATCTTAATGTTATTCGTGCAGCCATTGACTTGGCAGGCTCACTAAATGGTGAAGAAGCCACCCGCTTAGTTGCCAAAACAGAACGAGATTTATCGTTTTTCGTCAATGAATACGGAAACGATAGTCAATTAAAAGAGCAATTAGCGATTATTAATGCGCGCATGCTAAATCTGAAAAGTGACAAAAAAGCGGCTGAACAGATCATCAAAGAGCACATGGATACAAGGGCCAGTAGCTCAGTGGAAGATAGCCTAGATAAAGTTAAGGCCTTCCATGAAATGGGCTATTGGGAAGAGTCGATTCGCCTGCTCGACTCGGTGAAGTCTAAAATAGAAGGTGACAGCTTTGTTGGTCAGGTGATTAATGAATATTTAGATCAGGAAACTCAGGAACGTACCGATATCCGCTATTCCCCTAAAGAGCTGGGTGAAATGGCATCATCCCACTACAAAAACAAACGCTATGAGCCAGCATATGAGTTGCTTTCTCAAGCCTTTGTTCTAGCGCCTAAAAACCCGAATATGGCTCTGAGTATTCTTAAAGTGATGGTTAAATTAATTGATGAAGTTCAATTTAACGAAGATCAGCTTGCTTGTCTAAAACGCTGCAAAAACCTATTAGACTCCATTGCCTTATCTCCCAATCAACATAAAAAAATGGATGAATATCTAGCCGTAATCGACCCATTAATAGCATCACGGGAAGTAGATCACGAGTAGATGCACTAAGCGAACTGAAATTTTAAATTTCGAAACTTTAGCAATGCTTAGCCCTACGCTTCATTCAAACCTCACCTAGGCTCACAGAAGGCAGAAACCAAGGGAAAGTTAGACTCAGAGGTGGCATATCTCAGCACGGTTGACACAGTAAAGTTGACTCTGTCCAGTCGATCACTACAAGGTAAATCAGCCCATGGTAAACCTGCGCAAGCCCAGCCTAACAAGGAATAAAGTCCCCTCATTGCTGGTTGAAGACGTCTGTCAACAAAGCAACCTCTTGTTCTGAATTATAAATATGAAATGACAAACGCATCACATTGCCACGGGTATCAAAATAACAGTTATGGCTGTCTAGTCTTTGACAAATAGCCTCACTACGAGTTGCAGGCATCTCCAGACATAAGGTCCCCCCCATATTTGCCAAATCAACAGGATGCAACAGTCCCTCGTTTACTCCCTGTAAAAACAACTCTATCAATCGACGATTATGCGCAAAAATCGTCTTTAGCCCAATTTTCAAAATGGTCTGCAAACTTCCTAAGGCCAAAGCATAAGGTGCAATATTGGGGGTTCCTCCCCAAAACCGCTTCGCGCCATTTGCATATTGGAAATCGGTAATCTCCATTGCGAATGGGTCACTGTGAGAAAACCATCCCACATCCATTGGCGTGAGCTGTTCAATGGATTGGGGGTTTAGCCACATAAAGCCAGCACCAGGGCCGCCACATAACCACTTTACACTTGAACCAAAAACCACATCCACGTCCCAAAGAGACAAATCAATGGGCAAAATGCCCGCTGATTGAGCGACGTCCACTGCGAAATGGCAACTCTGTTGTCGACACAACTGAGCAATACTTTGAATAGGCGACACCTGCCCTGATTCGAATGAACGTGGGTGGCCAAAACACAATGAATATCCCCGTGCACATACCGTTGCCAGGTCTGAATGTTAGCAGCTGATTCCGCCGCAGGTATCAATACAAGTTCAAAACCTAAGGGTTGCATTGCCTTAACCACGTAGCCCATGGACGGAAATGCATCTTCATGCATAAGCACCTTGCGCTTACGGATTTTATGACTGTGCGTTGGCAATGCCATTAACCACTTCGTTAAGCCGCTAGATAAATTAGTTTGTGGGCAAAAATCAGCAGAATTAGCATTCAACAATTGGCCTAAGGCTGTGCAAAACAGCTCCACCGTGTTTAACCAGTTCTGCCAAGCATCCCCGCCTGACAATTTCCAAGGGGTTAGAAAGTTTTCAGCCAAACTCAGTTCCGATTTTTTTGCTAAACAACCCACTGAATGACTTAAAAAATAAGGGCTAGCAGGGAGATTGAATAAATCAGCGTAACTCACTTAAATTAACTCCTGCTGGCTTGCTTTTTGACGATTGAGTCGCGTACTTTGCCGTAAGATTGCCCCCAGGCATCCGTCATCTGGTTACGGATCTGCCACAATTCCGGAAAGAACTGGTTTCTTGCGCCAGATTTAAGCAAGTCAACAGGACGACCTTTTAATGAATCAGACTCCATACCAATGGTACGTTGAATTAAGAATAAATGTTGCCAGCGAAACTTCTGTAACAACTCATCAAACTCCACTAAACACTCGGCAATCACATAGCTATCGTCATGTTGGTATTGGCTGTCATAAATGGCCTCTATGGTCGTTTTACGATTTTCTACATAATATTGTTTAAATACGCTCCACATATCCGCAGGTATTTTTACTAGGGTTCGGAAGCCCGGAGATTCTTGGCCGCTGCCATTACCTAGCTGCAAGCGGATCTGTTGGTATTCTTTGGGCGACATTGTCTCCAACAAGTCCATTTGTTCAATCATCATTTTTTGCAGCATGTGCACCCGCTTCATTAATGAAACCACCCGATGACTTTGTTCTGCCTGCATGTACTCCAAAACATCGATAAGTGTGAAGATCATCAACTTCATCCACAACTCTTCCACTTGATGCACAATCTGAAACTGTAACTCGTCTGAATTGCATAATTTATTTAGGGGTTTTTGGCATTGCAATAAACTATCGCATTGCAAATATGCGCCGTAATCAAGGATTTCAGGGTTTTCTAACAGGCAGCTATATTTTTGTCGGTACATGGGGTGTTCCAAAAGGTTATCTTGGATTTTATGGTAATAGATAGTGAATTGAACATTGTTCTTCAAACACTTGAAATTTTATCTTTTTTAGAACAAAGCTCTTCTTATATCTAAATATAAAGAACGAAAGCAAAATAAATGCTAGATAAAAAAGATAAACAGATCGTTTCTAAACTCGAAGAAGACGGCCGTCTGTCCTTCGCGACCTTAGGTGAGTCAATAGGTTTGAGTAAAACACCGTGCTGGAATCGAGTTAAAGCATTGCAAGAAAAACAGGTCATCAGCGGGTTTTCAGCGATTCTGTCACCCCAGGCCATGGGCCTGAATATTCGTGCTTTGGTGAATGTGGTGATTGATATTGGCCAGCACCAAAAATTTGAACAGGCGATTATCAATCATCGATCGATACGCTCCTGCCATGCAATTACCGGTGAGTTTGATTATGTTTTAGAAATATTGGCCAAAGATATAACGGATTTTGATGAACTATTACGAGTTGATTTGAGCAAATTGCCCGGTGTGTTGCGTTTCAACACCGCAATCACTACCCGTTTAGTCAAGCAAAACGGGCACTACAGCAAAATGCTTTAATTTTTTCATGACTCACGTTTAATTGCCGCGCCCATATTTTGTCACAAAAGCGTTGGCAAAACGTTGGGCGGAATCTACATCCATATTAAAATACAAGGAAGGTTCAATAAGCTCCACTTCCATGGTGACATACGCGTTTTCATATTTAACTAAGTCAATACGTGCATACAGAGGTATTTCAGGTAGCGCCGCTAATACCTGTTGAGCACTGGATAATAATCGCTCATCGGCTTCCACACTTCTTAATTGTCCACCATGCTCTTCTTGCACGCGAAAATCATTTTGTTTTGGCACTTTCACAATGCAATGGCTGTACTCACCGTTAAAATAAAATAATGAATATTCACCTTCATTGATCACGCTTTTTAGAAATGGTTGGATCATATGGGGACGAGACGAAAATACCTCAGTCAGGCCTTCCTGTTCTTCAATAACAGACTCTAAAGACAGGCGATAAGTATGATCTGCATTTGCGCTGACGAGGGGTTTAACCACGATTTCCTGACAATTCAGTGGGCCGAATGCACTTTTCATTAGCTCTAAATCTAAGGTGTCGCACCAAATGGTAGGCACTATACCCACCCCTTTAACCTCTAGTGACTTTAAATAATCTTTGCGAATATTCCATTGCACCAACTCAAGACTATTTTCTAATTTGGCCGAACTTTGGGCAATGTTTTGTAGCACTTCTAAGAACTCATCGGCATTGGTTTGATAATCCCAAGTACTGCGAATTATCACAACCTCGAAGTCATTCCAGTCGATATCTTTGCTGCGCCATGAAACTTCAATGGCTTCCCAGCCCATTTCCTCTAAAGGCTCGTAGAATAAGTGGTCATAAACGAAAAAATCTTCCAGATCATTGGTTGACAATATGGCTACTTTTCGCATTGATTCTCCTCGAGGTAATAACGCTCGTATGCTTTTGTAAGTTTAAACAATAGGCCTAGAGTAACGGAGAAATCTCGACTTCTCCAGCACTGTTAATCGAATGTTAAGTGAATTTTGCAAAGCCGGAGTAGTTATTTTGGCGAAGAGCTTTCTGGTAGCCTGTTAGCATTTAAAGTTGCACTAAAAATAACGACATATTGACCAGCTTAAACACTTGCCAAGTGAAAAATGGGATGGCGATTAATATTGATACTCGGATGCTTAAATGAAAAAAGTTAGCCCACCTTTTCGGCGGTGTTTGATTCAGGCTCTGGGCATCACTTAAAATCAAATCAAGCTCATGGGGGGTTAGCTTTTCGAAACTAACTTGCGGGGTCATCTGTGACACATGCCATTGATACTGATTGGCCGCTTTGAGGGTTTCGAAGGTATTGGTTTTGATTTGCTTAATGCGTATAAGTGGATAAAACGTTAAGTTGATCAGGATTAACAAGACAGTCATCGCCAGTAAAAAATCTTTAAATTGCGGTTCACCGCCGATCCACAGTAATGGAACTAAAGAAATCCCAATTGAAAAGAATAGCGCGTTCCAAAACACAGTATTGGCAAACGGATATTTATGCTGGCTGCGAAACAACTCCACCGTTAAATATTCAACAATAAACTTATCAATGGTTTTCGTATTGCGTAAAATCACTGCTATGGCGAGAATAACACCTGTCCACATCCACCAAGCTTGTAACACCAAAGGAAATCGTCTGAGATTGTCTTCGAAGCTCAAACTGTCTACATAGAAGAGTTGTTCGCTATACAAATAGCTAAACATGATGATAAAACCAGTCAGGACACTGACGAGTAAGACGCTACAAGGAATATTTTTAACCTTATTGGCAAGGCTGCTTGACTGACTAAAGGACAAACCACAATTTTTCCCATTCTCTAAAATCTCTTTATGGCCTAAGCCAATAACGAAGGGTAAAATGATATAGCTAAACGCACCTATTATGGGTAAGGCAAGGGATGCACCTACATCTCTAATCTGCACTTCATGGGTAAGGGAGTTAGGACTTACTAACACCCCAGACACAAAATTTGTAACGATGAAACAAACCGCAATACAGATAGCCCAATAAGCTGAATTGAGACTTAACCTAAAACTTTTACTACTCACAGACATCCGAAAACATATTTTCTTTGATATTCGAACAATTCATCGAACAAAACTCTGCCAAACACTTAAAACAAGCACCCTGCGCTAAAATGGATTGAGGGAATAACCTCGTTGATCCAATAACGCGTGGGCCGTCATGGCTGACAGCGACATTTGGACACCCTCAATCAGATCTGAATTGCTAACCTCGTGGAAAGCGGCAGACTGACCACAAAGATACACCTCAACATTGTTTTCTAATAAGTCTGCAATTAATGGGTCGTTAGGGTTCTTACCAGCAAAACGTTTTTTATAAGCAACAGGGTTAAGCAGATCATTACCTGCACTACCATGAACCACTAAGGCTAAATGGATATTCTCTTGTTTAGCGCCATTGGCCACTAGCATATTTAGAAACCGCGCCAAACTGACAAAATGTCGGTTGAGTTTTTGCTCGCCACTGACTTTACTTACATCAAAGGCCACTTTAAATTCAGTATTTGGATCAAAGGTTTGGTCTACTTGAACTTTTGCGTGCTTACCAAAATCGCGGATCACTGGTCCAGTGGTAAACCTGCCAGTGCTGTCACTCGAAGTGACAGTACTGCTGGCCTTTGCAGCTTTATTTTCGGCAGCAATGCTTTGGCTTAAAACACCTAACCCGCAGAACAGCAACATACTTAACATTAAAAGAAACTGTTTCAACCTTTCGACTCCCATTTTTAATTAGCTATAAATTCTACCCTACTTTTACAAATTCTCTGAGTAAGTTTTTTACAATATTAGGTGCCAGCATATATTTAAAACTGCCATGTTCCATCAAAACAGAAAACAACTAATACACATATTTTAACAATTGGACTAACCTAAAATCTTCTTTATTGCACTCAGACAAGGTAAGATTGCCTACCTTTGTAAGATTAAAAATAAATCAGGCATTCTTCAAAACGGTTACATGCGTTGTGGGGAAGACCTTAGATGTGAAGTAGTACTCTTTGTATTTAAATGTCAAAATAGACATACAAAACAAATAGTTACCCATAAAGTATAATAACAAGAATGTGAGTTAGTATGAACAATACATGGATTAAAGCGCTTCTATTCGTTGTAATAGTTGGCTTAGGAATAGGCGCTATGATGGTAATTAGCGCATCGGGTAAAGACGAAACCAGTCAAGAAAAGGTTGATACCCGCCCCCTGGTTGACATACTTGCTGCTAACCCCATTAATTATCAAGTACTGATCCACAGTTTTGGTGAAGTCACCCCGCTGGAAAGCACTAATTTGTCGGCCCAAGTCTCGGGAGAAATCATCAGTTGGAATCCTAAATTCGTTGCCGGTGGCCTAGTCAAACGGGGTGAAGTGTTATTTAGTATTGAAACAGACGCATACGAAGCGGCATTGTTGCAAGCGGAAGCGGAATATATTCAAGCACAAAGCGCGTTAATTGAAGAACAAGCCCAGGGCGAAGTCGCCAAGCAAGAGGCCAAAAACCTCTCTTCCACTAAGGTCAGTGACTTGTATCTTCGAAAACCACAAATAATGAGTGCCCAAGCGGCCGTTAAATCGGCCGAGGCAAGAATGAAAATCGCGCAACGTGATTTAGATAATTGCCAAGTCACTTCCCCCTACGACGCCTTAGTAATTGAGCGCACCATTGGTTTGGGTGAGTACGTGAGTAGCGGTGCTAAAGTGGGTACCTTAAATAATATTGAGTCTGCCGAGGTGCTGTTCCCAATAGCCGGCTTTGACAGCGCGTTTTTGCCTACTAACCTCGAAAACCAAGAGGCTGTCGTGATCAGCAAAGGCGTTAACACCTTTACTCGAGCTGGCAAAGTGGTCCGTGATACTGGCGTTATCGATCAATCCACTCGCATGAGCCATATCGTTGTGCAAATTGACGATCCCTATGGATTAAAAAGCCACGTCCCCCCATTAAAATTTGGCAGCTATGTTGAAGTAAATATCTCCGGTCAGGTACTGGAGAATGTTTATCGATTACCACAAGATTTAGTAACCAACAAAAACGTTTGGGTGGTGGATGACAACAACAAGTTGCAACCTAAACCCGTCGATATTATTCGTGAAGAAGGTGCACACTTTATTATTAAACGTGGGTTGAACGAACAAGATCGCGTGGTCACAACAGTGCCTGAGTACCCGCAAAAGAATATGGAAGTGCGCTTGTCTAGCGCAGCGAACGATGACGATTTAGTCGCCCAGCAACCTAAACAGTAGGTCGAGAATCATGACTAAAGAAGCCAAACAAACGGGTCTAATCGCCTACTTTGCTAATAATTCGGTCGCCGCTAACTTGCTCATGGTATTTATTGCGGTGCTAGGAGCGGCAAGCTATTTTTCCTTGCCCAGACAAATGTTTCCTAGTTTAGAAATCAATTTCATTACCATCCAAGCCAATTACCCTGGCGCTTCTCCGCAAGAAATTGAAGAAGGTATTCTGATTAAGATAGATGAAGCCTTAAAAGACGTTACCGAGATTAATCGCAGTATTTCAAGGGCCTTTAGAAACAGTGGCACGGTGAGTTTAGAAATTGATCCTGATGAGGAATTGTCTGAAGTATTAGACAAAGTTAAGGTGCGAGTCGACGGTATCGCTACCTTTCCGGCAGGCATGGAACCGGTCACAGTTAACCTAGAAGAATTTAATCAAGACGTTATTGAAATGGCCATAGTTGGCAATACAACGACGGTAGAATTAAAGCCACTCGCCAAAGAGATCGAGACCGAGCTATTACAGTTAAATAATGTGTCTTTAGTCGAGCTAAAAGCGCCGGAAGACGAAATTGCCGTCGAAATAAAACCTAACGAGTTACGCAAATACAACCTAACCCTTGAGGAAGTTCGCCTCGCAATTCAGCGCTTTTCGGCAAATTATTCAGCCGGTCAGCTTCGCACCGATACAGGTATTATTTCGGTACGGGTGGAAAACCAATTTTACAAAGGTGACGAATTTCGCCGCATTCCAATCAAAATAGGGACAAATGGCGCCAAGGTATTACTAGAAGACGTGGCTATTATTCAAGACGGTTTCACCGAAGGTGAGCGTTATTTTAGTTTTTCTGGTCAAAATGCCATTTATATGTCGGTTAAAGCCACTAAAGAGCAAAATATGATTGCCGTGGCAGATTCGGTAAAAGCGTACGTCAAACAACGCAATGAAACCCTTTCCGACGGTTTAGAACTTAAAATTTTAGTCGACATGACCACCTACGTTACAGAGCGTCTCAATATGATGCTAAGTAACCTGTTTCAAGGTTCCATACTAGTTGCTTTTATGTTGACCTTGTTCCTGCGATTTAGACTCGCTTTGTGGGTTATGATTGGTCTCCCCGTGTGTTTCTTAGGCGCGATTTTGACCATGAGTATGTTTGGTCTCACCATTAATGTGCTGTCTCTATTTGCCTTTATTATGGTGCTAGGTATTGTGGTGGATGATGCCATTGTCATAGGTGAAAGTGCCTATACGGAAATTGAAAAGCACGGTGGCGGGGTGGAAAGTGTGGTTCGAGGGGCTAAACGCGTCGCCACTCCTGCGACCTTTGGTGTTTTAACCACCGTAGCGGTGTTTTTACCCTTTACCCAGGGCAGCGGTTTTCAAGGCACATTAATGTGGAATATCGCCGGTGTGGCCATATTCTGTTTGGCCTACAGCTTAGTTGAATCTAAGTTAATCTTACCCGCTCACTTGGCACATACTAATTTTAAACCTATCAAAACTGGCAGTTGGCGAGATAGATTCAATACCCGTTTTTTTGGTTTTGTTAACGGACCTTATCGCAATTTTATCGAAGTCTGTACTCGCTTTCGTTGGGCGGTATTTGCGACTTTTGTGGCCTTTTTACTGATCAGTGTTGGCTTAATATCCGGCAATTTTGTACGTATGGTGCCGACCCCGCCGGTGCCTCACGACTTTCCTTCAATTCGCATTGAAATGAATGAAACCGTATCTGATACGGCGACCATAGAAGCCTTACACATTATCGAAAAAGTTATCGAGAAAGTGGAAAATGACATTAAAAATGAATATGGTTCAGGCTTAATCACCGACACTCTTTCGTATAATCAGGGGCGCACAGATGGGCGAATTTTGATTGCTCTGGTACCCGAAGAAGAGCGTCACTTTGATACCTTTGAGCTCACCAGAAGGTGGCGAGCAGAAATCCCCGACATTCCCGGTATGAAATCATTTACCATTAGAGATGACCCCTTTGCTGATGGCAATGGTGATGGCGATTTCGGCTACTTATTATTTGGCTCAGACATTGAAACCCTCAACGCAGCGGGCCTCAAGTTCATTGAGTTGTTGCAACAAGAAGAAGGTTTATTCGATATTAGTTCCACTATCGATCCCGCCAGCAAGGAAATCCAAATGACCTTGTTACCCGTTGCTTATGATTTGGGGCTGGATCTTGCGTCAGTCGCCAACCAAGTCGGTACTAGCTTTTATGGCGGTGAAGCCCAACGGGTGATTCGTGATGGTGAAGAAGTTAGAGTCATGGTTCGCTATCCGAGGCTCACGAGAGAACGTTTTTCTGAACTCAAATATGCGGTTATAACCACACCTTCGGGTAAAGAAGTGATGCTGGGTGACGTAGTGAACTTAGAAGAGGCTCCTGGTATTAGCTATATCCGTCGAGAAGGGGGATACCGCAGTGTTTATGTGTACGGCAACATAGACGAAGAAGCGGTAGAACCCAACGCAGTGGTGGAAAAAATTGCCAGCGATCTTCTGCCTGAACTGCAAAAAGTCTTCCCGTCAGTGAAAACCGAACTCGGTGGGGCAATTGAAGAAAGCCAAGCACAGCAAGATGAACAAGTTTTGTTCTTCATTGCAGGGTTAATTATGATGTACATTCTTTTGGCAGTGCCGCTGAAAAGCTACATGCAACCCTTCATGATTTTGATGGTTATCCCATTTAGTTTTACCGGCGCAATTTGGGGGCATTTTGTTTTTGGTACTGACCTAAGCACCATGTCGACCTTTGGACTCATTGCCGCTGCTGGGGTGGTAATTAACGACTCCCTGTTGATGACAGATTTTATCAATACCATGCGCAAGAACGGTGTTCATATTAAACAAGCAGTGCTAGATGCTGGTTGCGCTCGTTTCAGAGCCATCACATTAACCTCGATCACCACGTTCGTCGGTGTACTGCCAATTATGTTTGAAACCAGTATGCAAGCACGCATGGTAGTGCCCATGGCCATCGCCCTCGGTTTTGCGGTTTTGTACGCTACTATAGTGACCTTGATTCTGATTCCATGTATGTACCTGATTTTAGATGATATTAAATTGCCATTTAGATGGCTCAAAGGGAAGCTCTCAACACCCGAACCAAGCCCCCAACAAAACACCCTGTAGTCGGTGGCTTCAGCCCCGAGATAAATACCCCATGGCCTCTCATGGCCCCATGGCCTAAAGACCATGCTACAGGGATGGATACCCCCTCAAAAATCCAGGGCCTAAAGACACCCTGTAGTCGGCGGCTTCAGCCCCGAGAGAAATGCCCCATGGCCTCTCATGACCTCTCATGGCCTAAAGGCCATGCTACAGGGATGGATACCCCTCAAAAACCCAGGGCCTAAAGACACCCTGTAGTCGGTGGCTTTAGCCCCGAGAAAATGCCCCATGGCCTCTCATGAACTCCCATGGCTTCCCATGGCCTAAAGGCTGAGGGATCCCCACAAATAAAGAAGATAAGTGCCTGTAATTGCGTTATTTTGTTTCTACCAAAAAATAAAAAAACACCAAAACAGGCACCTAAGATGACATTATTGAATAT
>NZ_BAAGTF010000006.1:0-176213 GCF_054782055.1 Aliiglaciecola aliphaticivorans | reverse complement strand
CGTCAAACTCTTGAATATTCAATAATGTCATCTTAGGTGCCTGTTTTGGTGTTTTTTTATTTTTTGGTAGAAACAAAATAACGCAATTACAGGCACTTATCTTCTTTATTTGTGGGGATCCCTCAGTCTTTAGGCCATGGAGGGGGAATGCATCCTTTCGGGGCTGAAGCCGCCGACTACAATGTTGCCTGTAGCATGGTCTTTAGGCCATGGGGTGACAATACATCCTCTCGGGGCTGAAGCCACCGACTACAGGTTATGGTTACTGAACGGTGTACACTACCATTAAGTCACTTGGTATTGATGTACTTGCGGGTAGGTAGCCTAGGGTTCCTTCGTGTTGCTTGATATATTCGAGCAAAGAGTGTTCGTCGTCGAATTCTTTGGGGGCCTTCGTTCGTCCGGTAAAGCGCATTTGCGCCCAGTAGGATTGAATACGCGACTCTGTTAACCCTAGCACTTTAGTGTTGAACATCATGCGGGTGATATTGTCAGGTGGTAAGGCGATAACATCTAAATCAGATGACATCATGCCGCCCATATACAAATTACGTATTTGTTGACGGTTGAGTTGAATTGATCGGTCGGAGACATTGGCAACCACAACAATAGTGTCAGTTGCCTTAGCCACCTGAAATAAGTTAAGTGCTGCTATTAATATAAATGTTATGTATGTTTTCATAAAAATACCCACTCAATCCCCAGTTGGTACAAAATAGCGTGACCATCGAATCCACCGAGATCTTTTAATGCAAAATCATTGCTTACTTTCTCAGCATCAACGTAAGTTACTTCGCCTTTCAAGGCCACGTTATATCGCCAGTCCCATCGCAGGCCAATTTTAGTCCCTTTATTCTTATCGTCAGGGAAGCCACTGAGCACCGACTCGTAGGTGGCGGCCAAATAATCAAGTTCATCCGAAATGCCATAAGGGATTTCGTTGGGTCCGTGCTCGTAATAAACGTCTCGTTCGCCATAAGATATGTATACCGTATAGGGGTAGAAGTTGTAACCCACGGAAATATAGAAGCTGTCTATGTCGGGCACGGGGCCGCTTTCGCCCTTCATTTTTGCCACTTCGCTACGTACAAAATAATCTACGTTTTCATAATTGGCACTGAGTTGATAAAAATGGATCAGGCCATCAGGATTGAGAGATTCGGCATTTTGACTAAACCCATATTGATTAAGCACATCAACAAACTGCGCAGCACCGGGAAGGGTTAGATTGGCATTACCTTGGTTGTAGGCCGCTCGAAACGTGAGACCGTTATAGGATGCGCTGGTATTAAAGCCGTAAAGCCCCGTTACCTTGGTATCTATCTCGCCTGTGGCTAAGTAAATTTTGTCATCGTAATAGCCCCAATACCCCTCAAAATTCATCACCCATGCGTCATACACATATTGATAATTTGCCAACACGCCTTCAAATGTCGAAAAGAATGCGGTGTCGTAAAATTGTTGGGGAAGGGTTAACCATGGGTAGGCAAAACCAACATCGATGCTATCGCTATAATTAAAAAAGGGAATTCGCTGCTTGCCAATTTTAATTTGAAGAGCCGTGTCGGTTGGCGTATAGGTTAAATAAAGCCACTCTAAGCCTGAAGCCCGTTGTTCAGCAGTGTGTCCGATCACCTGAGCGGTTAAAGAAAACTGCTCGCTGAAAGTATAATCTGCTTGCAAGGCAAGAAGTGATTGTTGATCAAAACTGATACTGTTGTCGTAGCCCACATATTCCGCATTCTCATCATCTAGATGACCCATAACCACACGAGCAAACCCCGAAAACGCGAGTTTTTCAGATTCCGCGTATATTTTGGGTGCCCACAAAGTCACTACACAAAATGCAATACAAACAAAGGCTGGGGTGCGATGTTTATTCGAGATGCAGTACTCCTTACGAAAGAACGGGGGATGTTTTTTACTCAACTTACAAGAGTGACATCTTAAGTCAAGAATTTTTAACCTAATAAGGCAAGATTACTGGGTTAACCAAGGGTTTGACGACACCCAAACGGCCAACCACCATACTCCAATAGGCTTACATTAGGAGTTTAGCACCTAGCATAAATTGAAAATCCACTACATTCCCTTTACTATCCGATTCCATCGCACTGGGTTGGTTATTTTTCGCTTGTCTCCTTTAGGTGAATTGCAAGCATCTAGATGCGCTTTTTTATCGAAATCAACGTTTCATCAACAAACAATTACCCAATTAGCACCCACAAGGCTCTTACTTCAGTGTAATGAGTTGGTTACTTATTGGGATTCAATTTAATGAGTATTGAGTGGCACTTAACAGCAACAATAAACAAGATAAAACCTTCGCAGGTTTAGATTTGGGGACGTCGAATTGCTCCATTGGCATAATAGAACACAATGAACCCGTTCTTATTCCCCTAGAAGATGGCGAAACCACGCTTCCGTCCTGTGTGTTTCTAGAACACGGCGTGATAAAGCCTGAAAAGATATCGGAACAAGCATTAGCAGAACGTGTGGAAGCAGAAAAAGCGGCGCAAGCCAAAAGAGCGCAAACCGACGCAAATGCGCAAGTGTTCACTGAAGAACAGCTTATTAATATTTATCGCAAAGTGATCAGAGCCGAGAACCGCGAAGACGCTAAAACGGATCAACGTATGCAAAGCATAGGCGAAGCCTTGGCATTCAGTGGCGGCGTTATGTTTGGACGAGAAGCGGAATTTGCGCACATTGCCAATCCTGAAAATGGCTTTTACATCAAATCGCCCAAGTCGTTTTTAGGGGCCAAAATTACCAAAGCCCAACAAGGCATATTCGCCTCTGTAATCGAAAAAATGTTGGCGTTTATAAAAGAAGAATCTGAATATATAAAGGCAGTTGAGCTCGATCAGGTTGTGATAGGCCGGCCCGTCAATTTTCATGGACTACAGGAAAGAGACGGCAATAGCCAAGCCATTAACATCATTAGTGAAGCAGCAAAAAAGGTGGGCTTTAAAGATATTGAATTTTTAATGGAGCCCCTTGCCGCAGCCTATGATTACGAACGACAGTTAACCCAAGATAAAGTCGTGCTGATTATTGACTTAGGCGGCGGAACAACCGATTGCTCAGTGGTTAAACTGGGGCCAAACTCTATCAACAACGAGAGTCGAGAAAGCGATATTCTTGGTTGTTCAGGAAAGCGCATTGGCGGTATCGACATTGACAACAAATTAGCCTTAATGGGCATAATGCCGCACTTTGGAAAAGACATTATATTAACCAACGACCTGCCCATTCCGCCCACATTATTTAGGCAAGCCGTGTGTGTCAATGATGTTGCTGCCCAGCGCGAATTTAATTCAAATCGAACCGGAGTAGAGCTACAACGCTATTGTTTTATGTCTTTGGACAAACGAATTGAGCGCTTAAAAACCTTACGAGATAACAAGTTAGGGCTTAAATTAAACAAAAGTGCCGAATTAACCAAAATAGCCCTATCTAAAGACCAATTGGCCCAGGTTAACCTCGATTATATAGAAGATAACTTACAAATCTCAGTGAGCCGCGACCAGCTAGGTGACGCCATCAGTGGCGAACTAAACCAAATTCAGTCCATTGTTAACGAGTCTTTACAGCAATCAGGTGCCACCCCCGACACCATTTTTGTAACCGGTGGTACCGCAATCTCCCCCGTCATCAAACAATGGATTAACACCATGTTCCCCGATACGGAAATTGTGATCGGTAACCATTTCGGAAGTGTAACAACAGGCCTGATCACCCACGCTAAGCGCATATTTGGAACGTAAAATATAGGTATCGTATACACCCAACCGAACAGCTTTAACAATGAGTTATTAAACTTTGTAGCCTCGAATCACCCCAAGGTTTGAGGCTAAAGGCCAAATGGATAGTATTATGAAGTGAGTCATGAGTTAATGAGCTGTTTGTTAAGTTTGAAGTGCTCGAAATTACCCTTATATTTGTTAGTTCATGATTTAAATAATATAAACAGCCACTATTTTATCGTGTTCACATTTGAATGAACGGTCTGTTTTCAACCTTTGGATTAGTAACAACGATTAAAATCAGTTAACCTGGTTTAAATTTAATAGGGCTTAAGGAATGTGCTCGCATATGTCATCTACTATTGATGTTTCTGCTGGAATAATAGTAAAGGAAAATAAGGTCCTTGCAGCGCGCCGAAAAAAGGGTTTGCACCTTGCGGGCTTTTGGGAGTTTCCTGGTGGTAAGGTTGAACTAGGTGAGTCTCCTGAAGTTTGTCTAATAAGAGAACTTAAAGAAGAGTTTGGAATTGATACTGTAGTTACAGATTTTGTAGGTGAAAATACTCACTCATACAGTGACAAAACTATTCATTTAATAGCTTTTCGAGTGGAACATTTAGGCGGTGAATTTCAACTTATTGACCATGATGAAATAAAATGGCTATCAGCGGCCGAGCTTGATTCTTTGAAATGGGCTGAGGCAGACATACCGCTAGTTGAAGCTTTCAAATCTACCATTAGTTTAACTGAATTTTACCAAAAAAAATACGACGCATACGCCCAAGAAACAATTAATATTGAAATCGGTGAGCTTTACTCTACTTTCCTCAATTACCTACCCAAAAAAGCACATATACTAGATTTAGGCTGTGGTTCTGGGAGAGATTCTCGCTACTTTTTAGATAACGGATACAGTATAACTGCATTGGATGGCAGTGCTAAATTAGCGGGTTTAGCGGAAGAACTTATTCAACAACCAGTATCAGTTGTTCTATATCAAGATATGTTATTTGAAGAGAATTTTGATGGCGTTTGGGCATGCGCAAGCTTACTTCACTGCGCTAAAAGTCAGATAATATCCGTTATCCTAAAAATACAAAAAGCACTTAAAAATAATGGTGTTCTTTACGCGTCTTTTAAATACGGTGAAAACGAATCAAGCGATGAACTAGGAAGATTTTTTAATAATTACACATCCAAGTCATTAACCTCACTGCTTGAAAGTGTCGGTGGCTTTGAGGTTGTAGAGTGTTGGGAAGAAACTAAACCGTTGAGAAGTTCAACTCAAACTTGGGTGAACGTCATAGCACGAAAGGTAGGCTTTTAGTTTGAGTTCTTTTCCAACTCAACATCTTACCGTTGGGGGTGAAGATCATTTTTTACCTATGTTGTTGCAGGCAATAAATCATGCATCTACCGTACGTATAGCTGCAGCGTTTATTCGGCAAACAGGGCTTAATTTGATATTTTCAGCACTAGAAGATGCGTTGTTGCGAGGTGCCACCGTACAAATTCTTACTGGTGATTACATGGGGATTACTGAACCAAAAGCGCTTCGACATTTGCTGCTTCTTCAATCCCGTGGCGCTGAAATTAAGGTTTTTGAATCAAAGGTAAAGCAAAGCTTTCATATGAAAGCTTATATTTTTTTAGAAGATTCGATAAATAATCAGTTAGATGGTTGTGCATTTATAGGTTCGAGTAATATATCTAAATCAGCTTTGCTTGATGGTCTTGAATGGAACGTTAGTGTTGGTTTAAATACTGAACCCGAAAAGTTTAATACTATTTTGGTTCAGTTTGAAAGGCTATATAATCGAAGTGGTTGTACTCATCTTACTCATGATTGGATTGATGAGTATGAAAAACGGATTCCAAAAACACTTCCAATCAAGCTGTACTCCAACGCCGATGATGACGATTTTGAGCCAACACCAGAACCAAACATAATTCAACAACAAGCGCTTACAGCGCTACATAGGTCTAGATTAGACGGCTATCAACGTGGTCTTGTAGTTATGGCTACGGGAACAGGAAAAACTTGGCTTTCTGCGTTTGATTCGATAAATATAAGCGCTAATCGTATTTTATTTGTCGCTCATCGAGAAGAAATACTCGACCAAGCTGAAAAAACGTTTATTCGTATGTACCCAAATCGCAGAATAGGTCGTTATTCGGGAACTTTGAAACAAACGAATGTCGATTTACTATTCGCATCGATTCAAACATTGGGTAAAAAGCAACACCTTTCAATGTTTTCACCTGCATGTTTTGATTATGTCGTGGTTGATGAGTTTCATCATGCATCCGCTAATAGCTATCAAAAACTCATTTCTTACTTTACTCCTAAATTTATGCTGGGACTAACAGCTACGCCATCACGCACTGATCAGTCCGATATATTATCTTTATGTGATGACAATTTAGTGTTCGATTTTGGACTGTTTGATGGGATTGAATCAGAAGTATTATGCCCCTTTGAATATCAAGGAATTGCCGACACTGTTGATTACACAGAAATTAGTTGGCGCAATGGCAAATTTGATCCAGAACAACTGGAAAATAAATTAGCCACAATATCGAGAGCAAAGCACAATCTAAAAAATTGGAAAAGGCACAAATTAAGTAGAACTCTAGGCTTTTGTGTTTCTACTAAACATGCAGATTTTATGGCTAAGTATTTTTGTGATAACGGCATTAAAGCTGTTTCCGTCCATAGCAAGTCTAATATGCCAAGAAATGTCGCCTTAAAAGAGTTAAGCGACGGCAATATTGAAATCATTTTTTCAGTAGATTTGTTTAATGAAGGAGTAGATTTACCGTCTATTGATACTGTAATGATGTTAAGACCAACCGATTCTAAAATTGTATTTTTACAGCAACTTGGACGAGGATTACGCAGAAGTGAAAGTACTAACAAGGAGCGGCTGGTTATATTAGATTTTATTGGAAATCATATTAGCTTTTTTCGAAAAGTAGACTCTTTATTTCGATTTGGTATCACTAATAATGCACGTAAAAAATTCATATCAGATATTCAAAATCATAGTTTGATTTTACCAAAAAATTGCTTTGTGAACATTGAACTTACCGCTATCGATATTTTGAAACAATTAGTCACTAATAGTATTGATAAACAAATTGATGTTTATTTGGGACTTAGAGAATCTCTTGATAGACGTCCAACTCTCTCTGAGTTTTACCATGCCGGGGGGGGAGTAGATACAATTCGCAAAGAGTATGGCAACTGGTTTGAATTTGTTAATCACCAACAAGACTTAGATGAGATAGAACTTCTTGTATTTACTACTTTTCTAGACTTTTTATCAGACGTCGAAACAACCAATCTAACCAAGTCATTTAAACTTATTCTACTTGAAGCTTTACTTGAGCTAGGTGCTTTCAGTGAAGTTGTATCGCTTCATGATTTAGCGTTACGATCGTTTGAAATACTCAAGCGTCATCGGCCATTTTTGTCAGATTTACCTTCTGAGTTTTCTATGGTATCTGACATTGAAAGTTTGGAAACCAATAAATGGATTAGTTATTGGAGACGGAATCCTGTTAACGCTTGGGTAGGTGGTAATAAGAATTCTGGTAAGTCATTTTTCAAACTAGAAAATGATAAATTTATAGCCCTATTTAACGTGCCTGATTACTTACAAGAAACATTTTCAAATATGTTGCAAGAAATCGTTAACTATCGATTTTTGCAATACGAAGAAAGGTTAGCGGCTAAGACTGCAAATACTGAGTCACCTCCTTCAAATGTGATTTCAATAGACTCATTCCCTACGCAACCTATACCTTATTTCTCTGATCTCAAAATTGCTTGTGGGCACTTCACATCCAGCGAACATGAAATAACTGAAATAATCGAAGTACCAGATAACTACGGTAAGTTAGATTCAAAAAGGCACTTTGTCGCCAAAGCATCTGGTAATTCGATGAATGGAGGGAAGCATCCAATTAAGCATGGTGATTTACTATTGTTAGAACGAATCACACCTGAGTATGCAGGAAGCATAAGTGGTAAAACCATAGCCATTGAGCGCCTCGATACTTCTGGAGACGATCAATACCTATTGCGAAATGTGACTAAAATAGGGGATCAAAAATACAAACTTATTGCGCAAAATCTCGATTATGAGCCAATAGATGCTGATGACAGTATGAAAACTGTTGCGTATCTTAAAGCGATAATTGATCCCGCAGATGTATATGTTCATAAAGAGTTTATGCGGCAAGATATTCCTGTTTTGTTTGGGTTAGAATTTAATGAAGGCTTGTGGAATTCTGGTCATGTTAGGCCAAAAAACAGTGACGAGCAGTTTTTGCTAGTAACTCTCAACAAACAAGGTAAAGCGATTGAGCACCAATATCATGACTACTTTGTTGACCGAACAACTTTTCACTGGCAAAGTCAAACTAGTACCCGCATTAAAAGCACTAAAGGCCAAGGATTACAAAACCATGAAAACGTTCACCTTTTTGTCAGGAAGAATAAATTGATTGCTGGTACTGCTGCTCCATTTTATTATATTGGTAAAGTTGATTATCAAGGACATCAAGGGGAAGCTCCGATGAATGTGACATGGAAATTGAGAACACCGTTGCCCCCTGAACTTCTAGACTATTTAAAAATTTAAACGAGTAGCTTCGCTCTTAAAGTTGCTAATCTAAAACCTTTGCCTTTCACAAGGTATCCCATCTCGATCTCCATCCATTTTGGTATTTGGACAATTTCTTAGGAAGTATTCCGCTTCGGCTCTGGATGTCATTTGACTACAATGTTGTCTGCCATCACATGAAAAATTCTGATTGCTCTCTGTCTCCATCAAAAACGGTAATTGAATTAACGGTGTTTGCGAAGAGTCATTTGGCTTTTCAAATAAACGTTGAATCCCTTGAAAGGCAAACACTATGACTATTGCTATAAATAAAAAACTGAATTTCGACTGTTTTTTGTGGCTTCGTTTAAACACGGGTTTTGAAACTGTGCTTACCCCTTCAATTCGAGCATTAATCGCTTTTTTCTTTCCATTTGATTCCGTTACATCGAAATGGATGAAATCGCCCACTTGAGGCTTCCTACTCATATGTTTTAACGCAGATATATGTATGAAGGTGTCACTTTTTAAATCTGGTGTTTTGATAAAACCAAAACCTCTATCTTCATTCCATTTTGTCAGTTGTCCTTTGTACATATTATTCCTTATTCCATTCATTAAATTTAGATAATACTAACGTTAAATCTGCCCAACGTAACGACAGCGAGGGAAATTGCTGCAACCTAAAAATTGCTTGCCAGTGTGAGTGCCTTTTTTGGCTGTTCGCGTAACTAATTGGGAGTTACACTTAGGGCAGGTGTTTATTGGCTTGCTATCAGCTGGGGTTATCGTTTGATGTTCGCCTTTGATTGGCAATAATGTTTCACTTTGTATTTCAGCAATCAATTCTAGCAAGGCTTGGCCGTTGATTAGTTTTATTGGCAGGTTTTGGGCAAACTCGATTGCATCTTTGGTAAATTCACCTGAGCTCACCACATAAACACTATCTGCCTTAGATGCGGTGAGTACACCATACATTTCCCGTACAATTGACACGCCTACCTTTGACGAGCGCCACCTTTTGCATTGTACTATGTGTTGTTTTCCATCTTTCCTCAGGTTCAGGTCGATACCCCCGTCAGGCCCTGCAACCATATTTTCCTGCACTGAGTATCCTTGGCGACGGAATGCTTCAGCAACTAATATTTCAAAATCTTGCCATGAGGTTTCACGTAACGATTGAATACTTTTTTGTTGTGTAATGAGCTGTTGCCGTTTTCTTTGCATAAATACAGATGAAACAGCAGGAAGTAGGAACATGCCTGCGAATAACCAAGCAAAGTTTTGCGCTGCGGTTGCTAGGGTCAATAGAATTTGGTTTTTATTAACTAATGGGGGGATAACAAATTGCAGGGCTAGGTACACCACCAAGCCTGTTGTGATGCTAATCCACCAAGGTAAATAGGATAAAACTGTGAAAAAGGAAGTGTTCTTGCGGCTCATCAACAGTCCATTGTTTTAAGTGAATAAGCAACAATATAGCGGGTTTGATAAATTCTTAAATTCTGCAATCAATAACTAATTATAGGAATGTATATTTGACGGTATCTTGTTATTTACCCAAGCAGAAGGAGTGACCTAATTACAAAAATTGTACAAACTTCATTGTATCAAGAGTTTAAATCACTTCTGGGATTGAAATGGGTTCGAAGGTTGTGCTTTTACCACTCTATTTACACCACCGATGCCGGCAACTCAGATACCAGCCAGCCGATTACAGTGAGTGCGCCTGCGTACATTAATATTCCTGCGTAGTTTTCCATGCCAATTAAGGGGATGATGGGTAGCGCTAAGCTCCAGGCGAGGAGTTTGCGAGTGGTGGGGGATAAGTTCGCTTTTGTCTTGCTCGCTGTTTTAGCCTGGTTTGTGTGGTCTTGGTTGTTGTGTTTGGCGAACAGTTGTTGGCGTCTAGGATCGGTTTTGGCTAGCATGAGTATGATCACTAGGGCGAATACAATAAAGGGCAGGGTAGTGACTAAGTGATTCATTTTACACTCTCCTGTTGAAGGTAGGGTTGCGTTTCTTGAACCTTGCTGTTGTGGCGAGGTTGTAATGATTTGTACAGGCCGTAAAAGCACCAGGCTCCGCAGCTTAATAGGGCAGCATCAACAAACATCACCGCAATCATATTTTGTTGGACTGCTTGCAACCATCCCGTGCCAGAGGTGATATATCTGATTATGGGAAGAAGCAAACACAGTAGTCCGTTGGCAGCAAAAAGAATAGTTTTGAGTTGCTGTAAATTCTTAATTGACAGGGTTAGGATACTGGTTGCGGCTGCAGCAATAATAAAGGCTAAGGGCGTCCAATTGCTCTGGTTCAACTCCATACTACCACTTAAAAAGAAGCCAAGGGCGCTGGCTAGGGAACATAAGGGCAAGCCGAAGAATCCCCATACACAGAGGCGACTGAACCAGCGCCAACTGGTTTCATTTTTTTCATTTCTGTAGGCGTAAAGTTGCAAGCCGGTAATAGTCACATAACAGGCGGCTACCCCTAAACTTATCCATACAATTTTCGAGAATAAACCTGCGAAAGTACCAAAATGAATGGGGTAAATGAGGGACAAAATTGTGCTGCCTACAGAGGGCACTGTGCCTACGTCGGGTTTGTATTCAACAAACTCACCGTTGGTGCCGTTATACACCAGTTGTTCAAAGCCAACCTTGCCTTGGTTTGGCATGAAAAAAGCGAGCACGCTGGCCGATTCGGTACCTAAATGGGAAATAGACACATAAGATGGCACTGAAGACTGGCGCTTTGCTGCATCGCGTATCATGTTGTTTAAATTGGCCGACGCTTGCGGGGCTTCGCTTTTATGCTGTTGCTCGCCCACTAACGCATACATTAGTGCTTCTTGATCGCCACCAAAGGCAACCATACCCATTGCCGGTAAACCAAAGGATGTGGAAAAGCTGAAAAAGCTACCGGTAAAGGCCAGTAATATGGCAAACGGGATGCTCCAGGTGCCTGCAACCGTATGAGAGTCGCGTTTTAGGGCTTTACCGTCTCGTTGTTTGCGAATTGAAAACATATCGGTGAACAAGTGTTTGTGCATCATAAAGCCCGACACCGAGGCAATGAGCATGGCCAGTCCTAAAATACCCGTAAGGATCAATCCCCAGGGGGCGGGTATGTGTAATTCCGTATGAATGGCAACTAAAAATCGGCTTAATGCATAGGTATCGTCTTGGGCGTATATTTCTGTTCCAAACCCTTCTTGTTGAGAGATTATTTCTCCGTTTGCGGCTATCAAATATTGAATGCCAAAATCGTCCATCTCCCCCGATGGATTTCGTCTATGGGTATGGAAAAAATACACCATTTGTTGGCGATCATTTTCATACACGGCAATCTCATCTAAATATTCCGTGGGTGTTTGCTTCGATAGGCGGGCAACGGTTCCATCTACGTCTGTGTTGATCAGCAGGTTTTGATGATAGTTCGTGTTTGACCATTCGCCAATCTCATCAGCCACCACGGCGACTGTGCCGGTAAAGATAACGGCATAAAGTAACATGCCTAATACAATGCCCGACCAGGAGTGCAGACTTAGCAACGCTTTGGCTTGGGAACGAATACTTGGCTTAGTTTCTTGTGTATCTTGCATATCTAGCATAAATGTTAGCCCCAAAATTGGTAAGCAAGGGTAAGGCTATTGATCATAAACAGCGCAACGAGTAACCACTGAGCTTTACGCAAATCAGTCGTTAGGTAAGTGTAAAAAAACAAAAAAGCCCAAATTAATGGAAACAAAACCAGTGGTAACATGATGTTATTCACTTTCCCCACACCAGGTGGAAACCACACCGCCATGGCCAACATAAACAGTAAAGACACCACTAAAGTGCAAGGGCCAGTTAGCCAAAAGCGTTTGCTTTTCAGAAAAGTTAGGGATGAGGTACTCATGTTTTTTGTCCAATTTTGCAATGCATTTAAAACGTCTTTTTGTTGCTATCTTTAAGCCTAATAAACAGGCAAAGAAGCCTAGGTTCACTATGCTTCTCAACCTGCTAACGATTAAAAGTTATAGCGCAAGGTTAAACTGTAATCAGTTGGCGAACCGTAGAATGCCTGATCCGTTCTCACCGAACTGAGGTACTTCTCGTCGGTAATGTTATCTAAGTTCAAACTCAGTGATAGCTGATCATTGAAACAGTACTGAACATAACCGCCGATCAGCCCATAGCTATCTTGGGTAATTCGGCCATAGCCGGTTTCGTAATACATCTCGCTTTGCCAACGAACTGAAACACCCGCATTGAGGTTTTCATTCCATTTAGGCGCGTAATCAGCCAGTAATTTAAAGGTTTTACGGGGGATAAAAGTCCGAGCTTCATCGCCGTTTTCATCGTCTAAGGTCAATACCGTTAAGCCACCTTGCATCGACCATTCTTCACTTACCTGGCCAGACACTTCTAATTCGAAACCATTGGAGTCAACGGTAACACCGCGATAAAGGGAGTAGTCGAAATCATCCGAATAGTCGTCATCATCTACGCCATCGCCGTCCCCGTATTCGATGAATTCATACAGGTTTTCTTGTTCGGTTCTGAACAAGGCTAAACTGACCAACAAGTTGTTATCGAAGCGCTTTTTCAAGCCCAATTCATAGCCGCGTCCTTCTGCAGATCCAAGGGGTTCTAAGTCTTCATTTAGGTAGTATTGGGGCTGGTAAATGTCGCTGTAACTTGCGTAGATATTTAGGTCGTCCATTGCCTCCCAGGTAAAACCAATATAAGGGCTAGAGCCATCTTCTGTGGTCGAGGTAGACGCCCCCCAAGACTCACCTTCATTTTCGTAATCCACAAAACTTGCGCCTAGAATCAAATCGAAGTTTTCAGTCACTGCTAATTGAATGGAACCATAAAAACGGTTTAAGGTGACGTCTGTGTATCCTGCTTTGTATGGGTCTGCCCAGTCAGGGTTTGCTACTTCAGTGCCTGTCCAGCCGGGGAATGAGGGCATTACATCGAACCCGCTCAATGCGCCAGAGTCGAAATCCAGTGTTTCCGAATCGGCTAAACTAACTCCTAGATTAAAGGAATGCTCTAAACCCCATGCTTGGAAGGTGCCTTGCAAGGTGTTATCCCAAATTAAAATTTCGTCTTCGGCAGTGAAGTTACCCGGGTAGCCCAATAAACCTAACCCCGTTTCGCTGTCCAGGCCGGTGTTTGAATATGAATAGAACAGTTGCGAATCATCTTCGTAATTGGTGTAGTTCAGCTTTGTGGTGAAGTTGATATCGTCGGTAATGAACCAACTCAATTCTGCGAAGGCGGTTTCATTTAACGTGTCCCAATAGGTCCAGTCCATTGCCGTGGTGGTTGAAACTGAGAAGTCTGTTTGGGTGCCATCGGAATAAATCAGCGGAATTCCACCCCAAGTCACGCCATTGCTGTTGTTATCTTGATAGGTGTAACCGAAGGTGAGGGTAAGATCGTCATTTAGTTGGCCATCAACCACCCCATAAACCACCGTTCTGCTGTTCTCGTATAAATCTAACCAGCTGTCTTTGTCTTGATGGACAACAACCGCCCGGGCTGCCCAGCTACCAGACTCGGTTAATGGTGTGGAAACATCTACTACGGCGCGCATGTTAGACCAACGACCTAAGGTGACAGCCACGCTCGCTTGGGGGTCATTACTGGGGCGTTTTCTCACGTAGTTAACGGTTCCAGACGGATTGCCTAAGCCGGTGATAAGCCCGTTTGAGCCACGAATAAATTCTATTTTTTCATAAATCGCCGTATCTAAATCACCTACAAAGATATCGCCAAAGGGAATGCCTGAGCCATCAACGTGCATGCTGGTGATATCGAAACCACGGGCATTAAAATAAGTCCGATCGGTTTCAGTTTGGTCAATATTGATGCCGGTCACGTTTTTAAACAGGCTATTCACGTCGCTCAAGTTGTAATTGGCGATGGTGTCTTTTTCGATAATAGAAAGAGATTGAGGGGTATCGAAACTATCCAGGCCTAAACCTGTTGCTCCAGAGCTTATGCGTTGCACTCGACTTTCAACAATGCGGATAACCTCAATGTTTGTTTCGTCTGTATCTTGTACTTTTTCAGTGGTTAATTCGGCGGTTTGTGCATGTACTCCTATCGCCAACATAATAGGAGATAACGCGAAGATCTGCTGTTTGTTCATAGTGCTCTCTGGAGGTTTGTGAGTTAGTAAAACGCGGGTATTATATCTATTGATAAACGAATTGCAAATGATAATCATTGCTATTTAAAGTTTTGAAAGGGCGATATTTCCCGCAGTTTTACAGTTTGGTTAGTTTCATTCCCTAAATAGAAGATTGACCATAAATTGGTTAGATTAAAGCGTCACTTAACAATGGAATCCATGGAAAAACGATTGAAAACTATGGCCTGTAGTCGGCGGCTTTAGCCCCGAGAAAGGGATGTCAATAACCCATGGAAAAACGATTGAAAACCCATGGCCTGTAGTCAGGTGCTTTAGCCCCGAGATAGGGATATCAATAACCCATGGAAAAACGATTGAAAACCCATGGCCTGTAGTCAGGTGCTTTAGCCCCGAGATAGGGATATCAATAACCCATGGAAAAACGATTGAAAACCCATGGCCTAAAGACCATGCTACAAAAGCGTTTAACCTGTAGTCGGTGGCTTTAGCCCCGAGATAGGGATATCAATAACCCACGGAAAACCCCATGGAAACTCCATGGCCTAAAGGCCATGCTACAAAAGCGTTTAGTCTGTAGTCGGCGGCTTTAGCCCCGAGAAAGGGATGTCAATAACCTATGGAAAAACGATTGAAAACCCATGGCCTAAAGACCATGTTACAAAAGCGTTTAACCTGTAGTCGGTGGCTTTAGCCCCGAGAAAGGGATGTCAATAACCCATGGAGAAGCCTATGAAACCCCCATGGCCTAAAGACCATGCTACGGGTTTGGGATGAATGCCCAATATCGAGGAAAACCCATAACCTGTAGTCGGTGGCTTTAGCCCCGAGATAGGGATATCAATAACTCATGAAAACCCCATGGAAACCCATGGCCTAAAGACCATGCTACAGGTTTGGGATGAATGCCCAATAGCGAGGAAAACCCATAACCTGTAGTCGGTGGCTTTAGCGTATAAATAGCGATTAAGGCGGGTAAAGGTTATTGGCTTTGATCATCCAATAAAAGCAATTTCCCTATGCCATCGGCCTCAATCCAGACAATGGCATTTTGCCTAAATTGCCTAGCTAAATTTAGGGCTTGTTGTTTACTGATATTGAGCACCAACACACTCTTTTCCTCTGGCCATAACCCTTGGGGATCCCTGCCAACACCTTCGATAAATTCCAAGCCCATATTGTGTAATAGCTTAGTCAGTTTAGCCTGAGCAATCAGGTTCTCAGACTCTGTCATCGCAACACTGTGGGGATTGTATGCGGTAATAAACGCGGCTTGTTTACAGTGTTTTTTCTCCATGAGAGCTTGTAATCGGCGGCTGGGTTTATCCACTAAAATTGCTAACTGCTGTTTTGTCGTTAAGTCAGAAAAGCAACCATCAGAAAAAACCACATACTCAGCATTCTTATAAGCGGCTAATAACTCAGGGTCAATGCTCAAATTTACTCGCCTTTTGAGATTAAATGGTTAGTTGCGCAAGCACTACTGCCTGGCGGCAGAGCCCCATGATATGCATGACGCGCGGTAAAGGTTAGTTCAGCTATTATTTTAGAATCAAAAAAGCAGAAGGGCATCATTCAGCGATACCCTTCTATTTATTTTATTGTTTTTTTCGAACGGAAAAGGCTTTTTTGTTGATCTCTGCAACCTCAAAAAATGCTTCATTGGCGATTAACACAGACATTGAGTAGTGGGCGATTTTCCAGCTGTCTCCTTGTTTGATCACCACGCCTGTCCCTCTAAAACGGCCCCATTTTGGAGAAACTATTATTTCGTCCAACCAGGCTGTTTTGCCACTGTCAGCAAAATTTATGTGGCGTTCAACTGAGTTGTACGTCCACCCTGTGCCGCCTTTAAAACGTTCTTTAACATAGGCGTCTAAAGTGGTTGGACGGATCCATCGTTCCCAGTCGTCTGTTCCCATGAACACACCGTTTTTTGTGAACGAACCAAGGTATCCATCAAGATCAGCTTGGCTTGCGGCGTAGTGTAAGCCGTCTACCAGTTTATTAATCGACTCTGTGTCTGCTGTCTCTGATGATTGCTGTGGGTTGGCTAAACTGACACAACTGATAGACCAAAACGCTATCATTACCACTGCGGCAAATTGCTTCATAACTAACGTCCTTCTGATTGACCAACAATGACACATTTTAGTGCCGGTGTTGGTTATTAGTAAATGAGGTCTGCTAACGTAAACAGACCTCATTGCACTCGTTTACTCCCGCTAAACTTAGTAGTTACCGCGGAAAGTTAACCCAACTGTACGCGGCGTAACGCGGATAGTTGCAGGTTGATCAAATGGCGGTCGGCCAATGGCACGAACAACCCCATCGTCATCGAACAGGTTATTTGCAAACAACGACACTTCAAACTCGTCAAAGCGCACACCTAGGCGTAAGTTCGCCACGGTATAGGCATCCATTTTGCGGTAATTTTCAGCATTTTCGTTGAACTCTGTGGCACGATCACCGGTATATTGCACATTGAAGTAGGCAAAGCCCATGTAATTTTGACTCAACGCGCGCTCATAATCGGCGCTGGCATTGAACGTGGTTTCAGGTACAAATGGCGCTGAATCGCCTTCTAATGCTGATAAGTTAGGTACATCTGCATCCAAGGTACTCTTGATGTAGGCACCACCTACCGATAGCGTTAAAGCATCAACGGGTTTCATGCTTAACTCAAACTCTATCCCTTGGCTGGTGGCTTCGCCAACGTTTTCACGGAATCCAAAACCACACTCGAAAGAGCGACTGGTTTGCATATCACTCCAATCAATGTGGAATACGGTGGTGTTGTAGCTGAACATGCCGTCTTTAGTGACACCCTTTACGCCTGCCTCGTAATTCCAAATTTCGTCTGGTTTAAAGAAGCGGGTATCGCCACCTTCACGTTCAACCTCAGCCAACTCTTCAGAACAAACTGATTCAGGAATGGCACCGTTGATCCCACCGTAGCGGAAGCCTTTTGCGGCTTGGGCATAGACTAATACTTCGTCATTCACTCGATATGACACATTCAGTTTTGGATTCACCCCATCTGTGGTGCTTTCAGGGCGAATATCACCGTTTGATTCACCATTAAACAAGCCTGATTGGTAAAATTCGATATTTTGTTTCCAGTTGAAATAACGTAAACCTGCTGTGATCGAGAAGTCACCTATGTCGTAGTAGGCTTCACCGAAAAGGGCATAGGTTTCAACGGTTAGATCGTCAAAGCCGTAATATAAGTGATCCTCAGGTGCGCCAAACGCCGAAGAAGGCACGCCCAAGATGTCATCCGCGCCAGGTACCGGGAAGGTGTTTTCATAAAACACATCTTTTTTGTCGGCATAAGCGCCCACTGTCCATTGCAGTTTGTCGTCGGTGGTTGAGCTTAATCTGAGTTCTTGTACCCAAACTTCAGAGTCGGTGAAGTCAATAAGTTCGTGTGGCGTCACTTCTGGTGGCAGGGCTGACTCGAACAGTAAATCCAGTGAACGTCGGTTAATAATGGAACGATCAAAATAAGAGGTAGAACTGACTAATTCAGCCCACTCTAAATCATATTTTAAGGTTAAGTTGGCAATATTAACTTCATCATCAAAACCATCAAACGATGTGTAGTTTCTGGTTAAAAACGCAGTGGAGTCGATATCTTGGGGATAACCATTGTCTGAATAGTTATGATGAAGTAGGGTTAATTCTGCGCGTAAATTATCCGTTGGGAAATACAATGTGGAGATCTTTGCACCTTTAGAGATACCATCGTTGAGATCTTTTTCACCGGTCACTTCATTATCGATGTAACCACCGTTATCCATGTAATAACCGCTAGCACGAATGGCCAATTGGTTTTCAATAACAGGCGCATTAATCAAACCTTTCACCGAGTAGTTCTGTGAACCATGGCTAATAGACGATGCGCTGGCTTCATAGCGACCACCAAATTCATTCAGGTCAGGTTCGTTGGAAACAAGGCGCACTGTTCCTGTCATTGAACCAGCACCAAATAGTGTTCCTTGCGGGCCGCGTAGAACTTCCACACGTTTCAAATCAAATAATGCGAATTCTGGGTTCATGCCGCCCATGGAAATGGGGATTTCATCCATGTAAATACCCACGGTTTCTTGGTTTTGGGTATCGTTGTCGTTACCGCCACCATTGGCTACACCGCGAATAGATAAACGCGTTCTGCCTGGACCATTTTGGTAAGAGGTTAAACTAGGCACTACGCCCAACAAGTCGGTAAAGTCGGCAGCGCCAAGGTTATCGATTAACTCATCGGTCACTACGTTAATGCTAATAGGCACATCATTCATATCTTCTGAACGTTTACGAGAGGTAACAACAACACGCTCAACTTCAGCATTGCTTGCACCACTTTCATTGGATTGTGCATACAGACTCATAGGAGACAAACACGTTGCTATGGCCATTGCCAGCAGGGTCTTACCCTTCAATAGGGGCGCTTTTAAGATAGATGTGGATGATTTTTGATGTGTCACTGTGGTGGAATCCCTTTTTATTTAAGTTAGTTAATAGGTAGTTGGGAAGTACATGTGCGCACAGGCGTTAACCTGCGCTTTTATAATAGTTGTTTATTGTGTGTATAAATTGCTCAAAAAATTATGCTTACCTGTTAAAGACTTTTATTAACGATGACAAAATGCTTGAGTTGGTAAAGGGTTAGATACAACCCCATTGAAAAGTTTATCAGTAAATTAGCATTAAGCAAAGCTATGCAAGTGTATGAATGTTCTAAGTTTTTTAAAAAAAGTAAAACAGGAAAGTATTTTTCCCGCCGCTGATTTCCCTTATTATGAAAGCCATGTCTAAATAACCATTTAGCTGGGATTCGTTAGTTTTCGAGTGTGACTTTAGTGATAGGCACTGGCTGAGTTAGCAATTGCCCTTTCACATAGGGATTGTTGTGCGCTCGTTGAGCTGGCAATGCCGCAATTTTATCGATTACCTCCATGCCTGCAATCACATTGCCAAATACCGCAAAACCTTGTTTGTCAGGGTGACGCAATCCGCCGGCATCTAAGTGGGGATTATCCTGGGTCGAGATAAAAAATTCAGATTGTGCGGTTCCTAAATCACCGCGGGCAAAAGATACTGCCCCTCTGGTGTGAGTGAGGGTGGTTTGCGCCGTGGACTCGTGAGGAATTGCCGGTAGCCCGGCTTCAAAAGGATCATCCAGTGCGGCATTTAAACCACCTTGTAAAACCGCTATTTTAAGGGGGTGATTATCATTGTTATGATCAACGGTGCGATAAAATGTCAGTGTTTTAAACGCATCGCTTTTTATGTAAGCGATAAAATTATTGGCGCTTATGGGGGCTTTGTTTACATCTAACGCAATTTGGATATCACCATATTCAGTGGTTAACACTGCAATGGGTAATTTGGATGGGCTGTGAAACTGTTCTTGAGGTTTTTCGACAGTTGCACACGCGCCCAATAATAATGCACAAGCGGTTAGGGTTAATACATAGGAAAAAATCGCGTTCATTTGGTGAGTCATTGAGGTAAGTCAGCTTTGTTAATTTGGCCTAGCTTAGCAAACCTCAGTCAAAGAATAAAAACTAAGGAGCGGCTAAAATACCGGTTACGGGTAGGCTTATTTAAACAGCCACTGTTTAACCGCATCCATATTCTGAATGACCACCTGTTGCGCTCTGGGATCGGCGGCAATGACATTCATATCAATGCGCATCATTTGTAATAAATACTGCACTAACGCACCGCGCACTTGGATCAGCAAACTTTGGTTTGTCATACCAAAATCATTGGCCACCACCTCTTGTTGGGCATCAGACAACCTTTGGTCTGGTATAAAAACAACATTCACTTTAGTCTGCCAGGTCGTGTCTTGTTCAATTGACTGGTGACTTTTCCCCATTACTTCCGGGGCGCCATAAAACCGGGTTAGCACAAAGTCGCGATAATCTTGGTTTTTTTCGCAAAACCCACGCACATGCCAACGCATACCAGAATGCACTATGGAGTGGGGCACAATAATGCGGCCTGCTTTATCTGGGGCATTTACCGAGCGATAATCCACTTCAAGGCGGAGTTTGTTTCGGCAGGCTTTTACCACTTGACGCAGCACAGTAGGCTGAACCCGATATTTCGGGAGTGGCAAGTTATGGGTATAGTCAAAACCTAAGGTCATATCGTGAAAGGTATTCATCAAATCACTATTGCGATGAATTAACTGTAGGTACTCATCAGCTTCTCCTAAGGTTACTTTTGGAGCAAAGTTGTCAGAGGGTTCATAGCCTTTCAATGAGGAATTATAAATGAGGTTGTCAGGGCCGATATTATTGCGATATTCATTAATATCTTTGGATGCCTGCTGTCGTCCAATCCCAAAATAATCGGTCAAATGCCCAGCATTAAGCTTACCTTCCCACAACGCCACAATTTCAATTAAACGATAACGCTGAAGTAAATCGTATCGAAACGGCCAATTAGACTTTTGATTCATATGTGTCGCCAATAACTACGCTAATTGGGTCATTATCAGCATACTAATGGGGCTTTAGCAAAATTATTTTGCGCAATATGTGTTCGTTTTATATAGGTGTTTAAGCTGTATTGTCTGTCTATTGTTTTATAAAAAACATTTAAAACAATGAGTTAATCCTATAGATGGATTGCTTTTAAGAGGTTCATTGTGGATATCTGCCTGAAAACTGTACATGTGTATCTGCACAGTTGTTTATCTGTCGTTTTTTACGACATATGCTTAGGTTACGTTTTAACCAAAAGGAACTAAGATGACGATTTCACAGCATGCTCAAAAACGCTGCCAGCAGCGGGGTATTTCTCCAGACTTGGTGTTACTTTTAAACGCCTTAGGCATGGAGACCCATCAAAAAGGCAATACCTATGTGCTAGAGTTAGATAAGCAAACACAAAAGTCACTGTGCAAAAAGTTAAAACGATTATTGATGCAAGTACAAAGAGACGTGTTTGTGGTTATCAGTGAAGACGATCATGTAATTACCACCGCTCATAAACATTAAAAGGAATTAAAAATGACTCGATTTGCCGAGCCCGAAGTCATCGCTTGCCCCCATTGTGCGGCCCGTTACCTGCGCGTTGTGTTATTGTCTTTTAACACAATGATGCAAAAAACTTTCTCTGACGGAGGAAGTGTAAATGGTTTGCAAGATACCCTGTGCAATGTGGCTAGGTGCCCAAATTGTGAGGCTGTGATTAAAGATATTTTGAGTCTTGATTTGGTCGAACTGCCCCCAAAGCGCAGATTTTGGGAGAAATTGATAGGTAAAGAACCTGAATATAGTTACCTTCCCAAACCATCATTTGACGTTTACCTAGAATTGTTTGAAAACGATACTCAAAGTGATTTGAGATTCAATTGGGCCTTAAAAGCGCTGCAAGTGTTTAATCAAACATATCGAATGTACGGAAACGAACAAGAAGCGGATGCAGCATTAAAACAGCAGTATCACAGGGTTTGCCAGTTCATTTTACACCGCTACACCGACTATTCCTCTGATGAAATGACCTTGCTATGTGCAGATATTTATCGTCAGGTGGGAGATTTTCAATCTTCATTACACTTATACAACAAAGTAGATGATCACAATCTTAGCCATATTGTTGAGCCAGCAAAACATTGGTGTGAACAAGGTATCACCAGTTTAATGGAAATCGGTGGTAGAAGCGGGCAAAAGCAGTCGCGTATACAAAAACGTCGCCTATAAGTAGTAGAGACTTAGCATGAAAACACAATATCAAAGATGGCAAACTCGCCTTTCAATATTGCTCCACTATACAAATTTGTCACTCACAGCTTGGACGCAGAACAGGTCCAAAACGGTGTTTACCAGTCAAAAAAACGTAAATATCTGCAAATCACTCTATCCTGAATTTGCTAAAACATCGTAAGTCAATAAATGCCTTAAATGAGTTTTTCTAGATAACAATAATAAAAATTGAGAAATCTTTATGGACCCAAAACTTATACAGCTAACGTTACAAATAAGCCGCGAAAATTCAATTATTGAAAAAGCGGGGAAGTCAGCAGATTTCACAAAACTAATTAAATTAGTGAAAACCCATATCGCTTTAAGTGACAAATTAGGTTTAACAAGTGCGTTTGCTGACAATTTAGAGCAACTTGAAAAACTCGAGGGGAAGTTAAAACGTTATCGAGTAACAGGTGAATTCTGCAATGATTTGCATTTTAAATAACCGCAGAAAATAGGTGACTGGATTAGCTGTAAAGCTAACCGCTTTACTGCCCAGAAGCACGTAAAACACGAAGGCATGGAATGAGTAAAAAAAATCAAGGATTACTATTTAGTCCCTCAACGTTTATTAGGTATATGCAATCGCCATTGTTAACAATCTCTATTTTAATGAATGGTTTTGTTGTTACGGTTTTTGTTCTTTATATGGAAACTCAAAGCAGCGCCTTGCTATTTTCTTTCATAGATTAAAAAGGATGTATTAATGAAAGACTTTTCGCCATCAGATTTAAAAACCATCCTCCATTCAAAGAGGGCAAACCTTTATTACTTAGAATATTGCAGAGTGATGCAAAAGGATGGACGAGTATTGTATTTAACTGAGGCTAATAAAGAGAATCAGTATTTTAATATTCCTATCGCAAATACAACAGTGTTGTTATTAGGCAATGGTACGTCTGTCACCCAAGCTGCTATGCGTATGCTTGCTCAAGCTGGTGTGCTGGTTGGATTTGCAGGAGGCGGAGGTACGCCTTTATATATGGCAAATGACATTGAGTGGATGACGCCTCAAAGTGAATATAGGCCCACAGAATACATTCAAGGTTGGATGTCATTCTGGTTTGATGACGAAAAACGCTTAGCCGTGGCCAAGCAATTTCAGGGGGCACGTATTGATTACTTGTCTCGTATATGGACGAAAGATAAAGATTTGCAGCAAGAGGGATTTAATATTCATGACAGCAATATTAAAGGCGCTCTCACGCGGTTTGAACAACGCACAACAGACGCTAAACAATCATCCGACTTATTACTAACCGAAGCCCAATTAACTAAAGTCCTGTATAAATTTGCTGCCAATAATACAGGTACTCAAGACTTTAGTCGTCAGCACCAAGGATCATCTAACAATACTACAGACAAAGCCAACGACTTTTTAAATCACGGTAATTACTTAGCCTACGGCTTAGCTGCTTGTACCTTATGGGTATTAGGCATACCTCACGGTTTTGCGGTTATGCATGGTAAAACCCGCAGAGGGGCATTGGTATTCGATATAGCAGATTTAATTAAAGACGCCATCGTTTTACCGTGGGCATTTATATGCGCTAAAGAAAATGCCACAGAACAAGAATTCCGCCAACAAATACTGCAAAAATTTACTGATCACAAAGCCCTAGATTTTATGTTTGAGCAAGTCAAAGTAGTGGCGTTGCAAGAGAAAAGACAGGAAGAGAAATGAAACTGTACTTATTTCAATGCAAAGAAAAGCTGAGTTTCATGTCATCAGCAAGTTTTTTTAATCTGCGATCATTTGTCCACAAAAATGTGTTGTTGCTGAGTAAGGTTGACGCCAGTAAATGTAGATCAATAAAACCAACCCCTTTACCAAACAGACTGTGCTTTTCTAAACAGTGCAAGGCCTCTTGATGCGTAGCATGATTAGCATGTGGCAAATTTTGCCACAACTTTATGATGGACACTCGGTTCCGCAAATGGCCACAAGCCAGTTCACCAATAATCATTGGGTGAATACAAACTTGCCCGTTTATCAACAGTTGGCTCAGCACATCATCTTTTCTGCGAAGATGATCAATCCAAACAGAACTATCGACCAGAACCATTATTCAACTATTTCGCTCTGCCGACGAGGGCTAGATTGTGCCGACGGGTCACTACCGCCCAACAAAGCCAAACGTTGTGCGCTTTCTCGTTCAATTAACGCTTTTAATCCTTCTCTAACGAGTGCCGTTTTCTCTTTTACACCCGTTAACTCAACAGCTTGGCTAAATAAGTCATCATCGATATTTAAGGTAGTACGCATATTTGCATTCCTAAGGCATCAATATTGGCATCAGTATATGCTTTTATTGATGCTTTTTCCAAAAAATAAATGTTATGGGCTACTTAGTCCACAAAAGGAAAGTGAACAGCCATGATGGTTACCTTTGTAAGTCAGTGCGAAAAAAACGCCCTCAAGAAAACCCGCAGAGTGTTAGACGCCTTTGCTAATCGCATAGGCGACAACACCTGGCAAACCCTGATAACCGAAGAAGGCCTGATCACAGTTAAAAAAATGCTGCGCCAAACTGCCAGTAAAAGCACAGCAGTAAGTTGCCACTGGATCCGTTCACGCGCAAGGAGTCAATTTTTGTGGGTGGTAGGGAACAGACATAAATTTAATAGCGATGGGATAGTGGCGGTTAATTATACCAAGTTAGATCTTGAGCATAAAGATTGGGAGAACGGTTGGGAATTAAATGAAGCTATTATGTTGGCGTCGAGTATTGCTGGTTTATTTCATGATTTTGGAAAAGCAAATGATTTATTTCAACAAAAGTTAGCCGGTACTACGAAATCAAAATCTGAGCCTTATCGCCATGAGTGGGTATCGTTAAGATTATTTGAAGCCTTTATTAAAAGTTTAACCGACCAAGAATGGTTAACAAAACTGGTAGAAATTAATCAACAATCAAATGCTGCTCAGGCTGAAAATGAAATACACAAAATATTATTTAAAGATAACGGAAAACATCAAAACCCGTTTAACTCGTTTAGTGACAATACTCAGTTTGGAAAGTTAGTTGCTTGGTTGATTGTCTCACACCATCGTTTACCTTATCCGCAAGTCAACCCTGTTAGATTAGATCAAGCTGAACATTGGCTAACAAAATGTTTTGGATGTCATTGGAATTCTAAAAATGCAGAAAATTTGGCTGATATAGAATCATCAGTAATTAACGCGAATTGGAATTTTGCTCATGGAACACCATTGTTGAGTAAAACATGGCAAAACAAAGCGAGTGAAATTTCCAAACGAGCATTGAGTTATCATAAATTGTCTGAAAAAACAGATTGGCTAAATCAACGTTTCGTTAGCCACTTATCAAGATTGTCACTCATGTTGGCTGATCATTATTATTCATCTCTTGAGTTAAAAGATTCAAAGATGAAATGGCGTGATAATAGCTATCAAGCGAACGCCAATACGGATAGAAAAACAAATCAGTTAAAACAAAAATTAGATGAACATAATATTGGTGTTGCACATAACGCTTTTCTATTTGCTAAAAACCTTCCCGCTTTAAAATACACATTGCCAGCATTGGCGCAGCATAGGCTTTTTTCACAAAGCGCGAAAGACCGCAAATACCAATGGCAAGACAAAGCGTTTAAAGCGTCAAAAGAGTTTGCTAAAACCAGTGAAAAACACGGTTTTTTTGGTATTAACATGGCATCAACAGGCTGTGGTAAAACCATGGCAAATGCACGAATTATGTATGCCTTAGCGAATGAACGCGAAGGTTGTCGATTCTCAGTTGCTTTAGGTTTACGTACTTTAACCTTGCAAACTGGTGATGCCTATCGAGATCTACTTAAATTAGGTGATGATGAACTTGCCGTTTTAATTGGTTCTAATGCCGTTAAATTACTACATCAGTTAAATAAAGATGACGAAATATCAGTAAAACCTGATCATGGTAGTGAGTCTGCGCAAGATTTTTTTGAACAATTATATGTCAGTTACGAAGGGCAAATTTACGACGGACGTTTAAAGCATTGGCTTAAAGGCAATCCTAAATTAGAGCAATTAATCAGTGCGCCTATTTTGGTTAGTACAATTGATCATTTAATGCCAGCTACAGAAAGTAAACGAGGGGGTAAACAAATTGCGCCTATGTTGCGGTTATTAACATCAGACTTAATTTTAGATGAACCCGATGATTTTGGTTTAGAAGACCTACCCGCATTATGCCGATTAGTTAATTGGGCAGGTATGTTAGGTTCACGGGTTTTATTATCATCGGCAACGTTACCACCGGCGCTTATAAGTGCTTTATACGACGCTTATGTTGCAGGTCGGAATCATTACAACCAAGCTAATTTTCCACACAATAACAATCAAGGTGTTGTTTGCGCTTGGTTTGATGAAAACAAAAGTGAAGTCGAATTAATAAAAAATAAAGAGGACTTCAAACAAAAAAACAACAGGTTTGTCGAGTCACGTTTAAAAAAATTAACGGCTAACAGTAAAGTACTACGTAAAGGTAAAATTGTTAATATAGAGTTGCCTATCACTGAAAATAGCGATTTAGCAGGTCAAAATATTGATGAGAAAAATCAGCAAGTTTATCAATGTGTGGCAGATACCATTCACCAACAAATTTATGAATTACATAACCAACACCATGTAACGCATAGCAGCGGCAAAAAAGTATCTATTGGTGTGGTTAGAATGGCTAACATTAATCCGATGATCTCTGTTGCTAAAATACTATTAGCTATGTCTCCAAGAGCCAACTATCAATTTAATTTTTGTATTTATCATTCACAGTTTCCCTTAGCGCTACGTTCTTACAAAGAATCTCGCTTAGATAAAACCTTAAATCGCTATGATGAACAAGCGCTTTGGCAACAACCAGAAATTGCCAAGGCATTAAAAGCTGACGACCTAAATAAAGTACCGGTAGACAATCATGTGTTTATTGTATTAGGCACATCAGTCGTGGAAGTTGGGCGCGACCATGATTACGATTGGGCAATTGCAGAGCCTAGTTCACTACGTTCAATTATACAGTTAGCGGGGCGTATACAACGGCATAGGCAAGCTCCACCTACCACCGCAAATTTGGTGGTGCTTAACCAAAATATACGAGCATTAAAAGGTGAAAAAGTGGCTTATTGTAAGCCGGGTTTTGAAACCCCTGAGCTCCCCCTTAACAGTAAAGACCTGAATGAACTATTAACAACAGAGTTAGACAATATTTCTGCAATACCAAGAATCGTCGAGCCGAAAGAGATAAAAGCCGACGATTTTAAAAAATCACCAAAAGATAAGTATATTGCTAACGCTGCTAATTTATTTTCAATACAAGAACATAGGTCGCTACGAATAACATTAGATGTAATGGGAGCCGATTTAAAACACAAGGACTTTTATAACTCAATCAAACCTGCATCACTTTGGTGGAATGAAAGCCCCGCAATCGATTGGAGTGCTGAATTTATTCGTCAAACCGAATTTAGAAAATCACAAGCACAAGAAGAGTTTATTTTACGGTTAGAAGAAGGTGAAACATTAGCGTGGAGCCAAATTGACGATACCCGCTATCCGCCTGTGTATTTAGAACAAACCAATCGCTTTATGGATGAAAATAAAACGACTGAATTGGCCCAGGGTAATCATTGGTGGTTTCACTTAAGCGTTGAAGAAACATATCAAATTTTTGCAGATAAGTTAGATGAGAGCTTACAACAGGTAAGTGAAACCTTTGGTGTTATTGGTTTAAGAGAGCCAAGTAAAGATCGAGAATTAAATTGGCACTGGCACGAGCAGCTAGGTGTCTTTGATAATAAGTAAAAGGAAAAACGATGGAAGCAACATTAACTCAAGCGCTAGCTGATTATATAGAGCAGCGCAAACAAGCTAAGTTGGAACCTTTTCAAAAAGCACTGAATAAGGTGTTAGAAAAAAGTGAAAACGAAATAGAGATAGCGACAGCTAAAGCCGAATACGCAGAAAAATCGGCACCTATTGAAGAAAGTTATAAACCTGTAGTGTGGCTAACCGATGCAGCAAAAAAAGCGAAATATATTAAGTTAGCTACTCATGCTATTAAGTTTACCCATAGTGATGCTAAAGCAAGTAGTATTTTATTTAGTAAAACAGATATGGAGAATCAAAGTTTTTTAGCCACAATATCTTTGAAAGAAAAGTATATTGATGCTGTTTGTTCGGCAGGGTTCCTAGGTATAGCCAAGTTTTTAAAAATAGAAGTTAATGGTGAAAGCCTGATCACGCAATTGCAACAAAATCATGCACAAGCGTTGAGTGCTTTTACTGATAATGCCGAATTATTACAAACTTGGGTAGATGATTTTAAGTTAGCGCTGGTCGATGAAAAGTTAAGCTCACATAATTTAAGTAAGCAGATTTATTTTCCGATTAAGTCAGAAAGTAATGACGTTGAGTATCATTTATTGTGTCCGCTATTTTCATCGGCATTGGCGCATAATTTACATAAAAAAGTCACGGGCACGCGTTTTGGTGATTCCAAAGACATTCGTGATGCCCGCAGAGCCAATAAGTACGATGAACGAATCGATGTAAGTTTTCCAGATACAGCCGTACAAACTTTTGGGGGAGCCCACCCTAAGAATATTTCGGAATTAAATCAGGAAAGGCAAGGAAATAACTTTTTACTTAGTTGTAAGCCTCCTACTTTTCAGGCACAAGTTAAGCCGCCTATCAATAATACCAGTTTATTTAACCGACAACTGACATTCAAAGTATCGGGGTACTTGCGTGATTTTAAAGCCTTTTTAAGCAAATTAAAGCCTGAAAAAAATAACTTTAAAGTGCGTTATAAGCGCGATTATCACTTTATTTTACCCATACTCGATCAACTAATGATCCACGCGGCCAATATTCAAACACTACCAGCAGGCTGGGCAAGTGAATCAAATTGCAAACTAAAACACGCTCATGCTTTATGGCTTGATGTTTATAATCCTAATGAAAGTTTCCAACGTGAACGTGAAAAACTCGATTGGCAAGCTGTGATAGCGGCTGATTTTGCTAGTTGGTTAATAAAACAATTAAAAAATGATGAAAAATACCGCTTGGGTGATATCGAGCATGCTTATTTTTCTAAAGTTTGTTTGCATCAGTTAAAACGTTTTGAACACAACACACCAAAATTAGCGGAGGCGTAATCATGAGCCAATATTTATTACTTAAAAAAGTATCGGTACAAAATGCTAATGCCATTGCCGGCTTAACTTATGGTTTCCCTGCAATTACTAACTTCTTAGGTTTTGCCCATGGTCTGTCACGTAAATTACCTGAAGCGTTAGCAGTTCATTTAGGTGGTGTCGCTGTAATTAGTCATAAAAATATAGTACACGCAAGACAACCTAAAGGGTGGGGCGACTATGTTTTTGCATTATCACGTAATCCTAATTATTTGAAAGATGTAGATGTCTTTGATACTAAAACAAAACTGCTAAAAGCCGCATCAACAAATGAAGAAGGGCGCATGCATATGCAAATATCTTTGTTGATTGAAATTAATGGCTTGATTGCGGGCGATACAGAAACTAAAGAACAATTAATTGAGTATGTAAAACAAAACGTGCCAGAGTTGCGTTTAGCAGGTGGTCAAATTACGCATATAGAAAGTATTGAGTTAACCCCGTTAAATGAAGAACAAAAAACATTACGAAAATTAATGCCGGGTTTTGCCTTGATTGATCGCAGTGATTATTTAGCTGAGCATTTTCAACAGCAAAAAGCGATAAATGATAATGCTTGTTTATTTGATGCATGGTGTGATTTTGCCCAGCTTAAATTTAAAGCTGAAAAAATAACAAGTGAAGATGAACAAGAAACCGAAGCTCTTGAAAGCGTAAATCAAAAAGCCAATTGGCATTATGTAGCAAAACCTCAAAGTGGCTATTTAGTGCCGATTAATACGGGGTATTGTGCAATCTCTCCAATTTATGAAGCTGGCGAAGTAAGCAATGTAAGAGATTCAACAGTCCCTACTGTCTTTGCTGAAAGTGCTTATAGCGTCGGTGAATGGAAAAGTCTACATAACATCAAAAATATTGAAATAACCCTTTGGCGTTATGAGCATCAATATCCTTGGTATGTCGCTAAAACAATCCCTTTCGAAGACGAAATTATTGAACCTGATAGTTTTGAAGCAATGCCTTATTAATTAATGTGTAACAAGAAAATTAACAAAAATATTTTATCAATGGAGTAATAAAAATGGCCGAAATTAAATTAAAAACACCATCAGTATTAGCATTTGAAGCTAAATTAGTACCATCAGACGCACTCATGTTTGCAGGCAACTGGGAGCAGCAAGAATGGCAACCGATACAAGTGGGTGAAAAAGCAGTACGTGGCACAATTTCAAACCGTTTAAAAGCTGCAACGGCAAATGATCCAACAAAATTAGATGCAGAAGTATCTAAAGCCAATTTACAAACAGTTGATATTGCCGCCTTAGCGCATAAAACAAATACTTTAAAAGTTGTTTTTACCTTACGAGTATTAAGTGATTTGGCAACTCCATCAACCTGTAATAATCCTGATTATCAATCTGAACTGGCTAATAAAATAAAACAATACCAAGCAGATGTAAGTTTTGAGGAATTGTCAAAACGTTACGCTTTCAACATTGCCAGCGCTCGTTTTTTATGGCGTAACCGTGTAGGTGCCGAAAATGTAAAAGTTGTTGTAACCGTGGCAAATGAAACCATTGAATTTAATAGTCAAGACTATTCGTTACGTGAATTTTCAAGTGACGCAAAAATCACTCAACTTGCAAAATTTATTCAACAGGGCTTAACCGATAATCATGTATTGATAAAAGTAGAAGCTTATAGTCAATTAGGTGAAGGACAAGCAGTGTATCCATCACAAGAATTAGTGATGGGGGGTGGTAAAGGTGATAAAAGTAAATTTTTATATCAGCTTGATGGACAAGCAGCCATGCACTCTCAAAAAATCGGTAATGCATTACGCACAATAGATACTTGGCATCCAGCCGTCGACGAAGTGGGCCCAATTGCCGTTGAACCTTATGGTTCGGTAACAAACCGCGGAGCGGCTTACCGTCAACCAAAAGAAAAAACAGACTTTTATAACCTACTCGATGCTTGGATGATTAAAGGCAAAGAGCCTGCGGTTGAACAACAACACTATATTATGGCGATGTTAATTCGTGGTGGCGTATTTGGGGAATAAACTAATATGAAACACTATATCGATATCACCATTTTACCGAGTGACGATATTGGTGTTCATTTTTTGTGGTCTAAGTTAATGATGCAAGTCCATTTAGCTTTAGTGGAAATACAAGACAGTAATAAGCAGGTGCCTATTGCCGTGAGTTTTCCTAACTACAGAATGAACACCGACAAACCGGGCTTTTTAGGTAATAAATTGCGTTTGTTCTCTGTAAACAAAGCAGATTTAGAACGATTAAACATTCATAAATGGTTAAGCCGTTTAACGGATTACCTGCATATTAAAAATATTGCGGATGTTCCGGCTGATGTTGATTCATTTGAAAACTTTAATCGTCGACAAAAAGCTGGGAGTCCAGATAAACATATTCGGCGAAGAATGAAACGGCATAATGAAACATTTGAGCAGGCGAGTCAGCACTTTGTTGATTATGAAATGTCGGAGGAAGATAAAGCTCTGCCATTCATAAAAATGAAAAGTCTTGGTAGTGATAATGACTTTAATATGAGTATTATTAGAAAAACGGTGGCACTAAATAATGCTCCAGTCATGTTCAATACTTATGGGTTAAGTAAGCAAGGATGTTTACCTAAGTTTTAACCTTTAATTTTCGCTCTTTAAAAAACTATAAGTAAATCATTGAGTTACAACATGTAGAAAGATAGAAGGTAAAAATTAGAATTTTCACCTAACTGTATGTTGTAACTTGTTTTTTTGCCATTATTCTATTGTTAGCTGCCGCACACGCAGCTTAGAAATTTAGATGATAGCGCTTCAGAAACTATTTCCAGTTAGCTGCCGCACACGCAGCTTAGAAAAACTATTTTTACCCAACTTATCTAGATGAGGCGTTAGCTGCCGCACACGCAGCTTAGAAAGATGGCAGCAAATACAACGGCCTCCATTAGAAGTTAGCTGCCGCACACGCAGCTTAGAAAGACCCAACTGGCCGCCCCGGTTACTACAAAACGTTAGCTGCCGCACACGCAGCTTAGAAACACTCGCGTAAACCGCCTTTTCTGTAGTCATTGTTAGCTGCCGCACACGCAGCTTAGAAAATTGAACAGCTGCACGCTTCATAGCGTTGGATGTTAGCTGCCGCACACGCAGCTTAGAAATTGCAAAAACTGCGGAAACACTATCTTCACTTGTTAGCTGCCGCACACGCAGCTTAGAAATCGAAGGTCGAAATCCTTCAACTTCCGAAACCGTTAGCTGCCGCACACGCAGCTTAGAAAAATTATTTGCATATCTAACTCGTTGCCTGTCAGTTAGCTGCCGCACACGCAGCTTAGAAACTAACGCTGTGGCTTGCTGGCTTCGCCTTTCCGTTAGCTGCCGCACACGCAGCTTAGAAAAACGCCAAAAGTTATTGATGATGCCGTTGATAGTTAGCTGCCGCACACGCAGCTTAGAAAACAAACTCACCATCAAAATCAACGAACCTTGTGTTAGCTGCCGCACACGCAGCTTAGAAAAAGTGGGAAGTCAGAGTTTTTAGCTGCCGTTTGTTAGCTGCCGCACACGCAGCTTAGAAATTCTTGCTTGGCACCAATCAAATCAATTGAACGTTAGCTGCCGCACACGCAGCTTAGAAACCCAATTAAGGGGGTTGTGGTTAAATTAAAAAGTTAGCTGCCGCACACGCAGCTTAGAAAGTGTTGATTTCATCGTATCTAATGCGACTGTTGTTAGCTGCCGCACACGCAGCTTAGAAATTTACCGCCATTAGTTATGTAAGACTCTTTAAGTTAGCTGCCGCACACGCAGCTTAGAAATTCTTAAAATACACAGGAATAAAGAAAATAGAGTTAGCTGCCGCACACGCAGCTTAGAAACTAAACGAGAATAATTCTCAATAACTTAAAAAGTTAGCTGCCGCACACGCAGCTTAGAAATCTGCCGCAGTACACGTATTTTGAGCCTCGTGGTTAGCTGCCGCACACGCAGCTTAGAAAAACCGAATTGACCAATTAATTGCCGAAAGAATGTTAGCTGCCGCACACGCAGCTTAGAAAGAAAAGTGTTTGAAGATGATAAGTCAAAAGAGGTTAGCTGCCGCACACGCAGCTTAGAAAAGAGGAACTGGGAATTAATAGGAATAAATATTGTTAGCTGCCGCACACGCAGCTTAGAAATAGAGCAGCGAGAAAAAGGATTTAAACTTGGCGTTAGCTGCCGCACACGCAGCTTAGAAATGTATCAGCCTTACCATCTGCTGTTGCTGCATGTTAGCTGCCGCACACGCAGCTTAGAAACCTAAGATTGGCACCCATAAGATTGGCACCCCGTTAGCTGCCGCACACGCAGCTTAGAAACACTCACCGAGCCAGTTATCTTTAAATTGCTGGTTAGCTGCCGCACACGCAGCTTAGAAATGATTGCTCAACCAAGGAAGGATACGAGTACAGTTAGCTGCCGCACACGCAGCTTAGAAATACCCCAAGACGGATGGACAGTAGAAGTAGAGGTTAGCTGCCGCACACGCAGCTTAGAAATTTTGCCACAATCGCGTCACAAGCGTTCTTTAGTTAGCTGCCGCACACGCAGCTTAGAAATAGAGGATTCAAGGTTACATCGCATGACCCATGTTAGCTGCCGCACACGCAGCTTAGAAAGAATATCGCCATATATGGGAAGGCGATTACTAGTTAGCTGCCGCACACGCAGCTTAGAAATTTAAAACATCCTCAATATAAAACCCCTGTGAGTTAGCTGCCGCACACGCAGCTTAGAAACCTAAGACGTTTGTTTTCTTCTTTAAGCTCTAGTTAGCTGCCGCACACGCAGCTTAGAAAGACTTGCGGCTGTGCGCCAATCGCCATGTTATGTTAGCTGCCGCACACGCAGCTTAGAAAATCAGACTGATTAGTTGGCCACATGATAGTGTGTTAGCTGCCGCACACGCAGCTTAGAAAACTAAACGTTTAGCCATTGTCACTTTCTCCACGTTAGCTGCCGCACACGCAGCTTAGAAAGTAGAAATACGGGCTAAGGATTTAATGTGAAAGTTAGCTGCCGCACACGCAGCTTAGAAATTTATTTTGATTTGTTGCATCATTACCTCTCGGTTAGCTGCCGCACACGCAGCTTAGAAAATTACTCAACCGGTGTACTTATCTTGATGAAAGTTAGCTGCCGCACACGCAGCTTAGAAAGTTATGTTTCTAACCGCAGATGAAAGCCCTGAGTTAGCTGCCGCACACGCAGCTTAGAAAGTATATTAGGTAATGGTGGCTTAAAGGTGCTAGTTAGCTGCCGCACACGCAGCTTAGAAAAAGAGCCAGCAACCGCAAGTGGTTTAGCCTGGGTTAGCTGCCGCACAGGCAGCTTAGAAATACAAAGCTAAGTGAATTTCCAAGTTGTAAATGAAGGCCATGAAAGGGCTGATGCGTTGCTAACCGCTTTTGTTTTTAAATGTACCTGATGGTTTTGTTTAACATTGCAAATTATCCTGATTGGTTTAGACTATTTTTTAACCAAATCAAAGGGCTGAAATTATGCAAATACGCCAGTGCTACCCGATTATTTTTTCACTTATCTTAGTGCTCAATGCTTGTACAAGCGAAACCTCTACTGTTGAACCTCCTGTGCAGTCCGCCATGTCGGACATGGAAAAGCCTGACCAGCTGTCTAACACTTGGTTTGGGGCAACCTACGAAGCACCTGAAAATTGGATTGAAGAAAAAGGGGCTGAAGTCATTAAATATACTGCGCCCGAAGGTGGTGCGTTAATCGCTTTGACTGTGGTAGAAGGTGCCGATGATTCTGCCAGCGCAGCCTTGCAAGCCTGGCATAAAATCTATCCAGACTTTGCCCGAACAGTGCGTTTTAATAATGATGAGGTGGCTAAAAACGGCTGGCAACAACAAACCTTTATTGAGTATGAAAGTGCCATATCTGAAGAGCGGGCTTTTTTTGCCCTAGTGTTGCGTAAAGAGAGTGACTGGCATGTAGTATTAGTTGATTTTAGTTTGGCGGTACTGGGTAAGCGGGGTTCTCAATTAAACTTATTAGTTGATAGCTATGCGGTACAAGGCTATGAAGCTGAAGATGTGTCAGGCAATCCCGCTCATACATTGGATTCAAACAAATTAGATGCGCTGCTGAGCTTTGTCAGTGGTGCTGCCGAAAAACTGCATGTTCCAGGTGCTGGTGTGGCGATTTATCAAGATGGTAAAATCCTGTACGAAGGTGGGGTAGGGGTTAAAAGCATCCTTACCAAAGAGCCAGTGGATAAAAACACCCTGTTTCAAGTGGCTTCCAATACCAAAGGAATGACCACATTACTATTGGCCAAACTTGTAGAGATGGGCAAGTTGCAGTGGGATGACAAAGTTACTGATCACTACCCTGACTTTAAACTAGGAAGCCAAGAAACCACAAATAAAGTGCTGATCCGTCACTTAGTCTGTGCTTGCACAGGCTTACCCCGTAAAGATATGACTTGGGTATTTAATAGTGGCCCGGATGCGCCAACCTTAATGGCCGTAGAAGATTTAGCCAATGTAGAGCCTACTAGTGAATTTGGGGAGTTGTATCAATACAATAATCAAATGCCAGCGGTAGCGGGCTATATTGCAGGCCATATTTTATATCCCGACATGGAAATAGGAGCCGCTTACGATAAAGCCATGCAAGAATTTATCTTTGATCCCTTGCAAATGAAGAGCACTACATTGTCATTCAGCACGGCGATTGCAGGCAATATTGCTAAACCTCATGCCCTAGGATTGGACTATGAGCTTAAAGAGGTTTTACAAACCCCCGAGCAGGGATTTAATTTGACGGTGATACCTTATCGCCCTTCTGGTGGCGCTTTTTCTTCCTCGTCGGATATGCTCAAGTATCTTGCCAATGAGTTGACGTTAGGGGTAACACCTGAAGGTGAAAGGCTCTTTGCTGAAAAACCGTTGTTAGAAAGACGCCAACCTGGAGTGTCATCTGGTAAAGATAAATATTATGGAATGGGGCTAAGTACCAAGAAAATCGCAGGGGTGGAGATTATTGAACATGGCGGCAGTATGGCGGGTTATAAATCCCAATTTATTGTGATACCCAGTGCCAATGTTGCCGCGGTAATTTTGACCAACTCCGATGAAGGATATTATTTAGCCTCGGCATTCCAACGTAAACTAATTGAATTACTTTATGACGCTCCTTCCAAGGCTGCTGAGGAAGTAGAGGTGTTTGCACTTGAACAGCAAAAAGGCATCGCCGCCCGATTGAATGAAATTGATCTACCGGGTGACGCGACCATTTTGGCTAACCTGGCCAAACATTACGAAAGTGATATTTTAGGTGAATTATCGATTACACAAGTTGGCGGGCAAACCATTTTTGATCCCGGCGTTTGGACGAGCACTGTCACAACCAAAACCAGCTCAGATGGAAAACACTCTATTGTGATGACGAATCCTGCAATTTTTGGTTTGGAATTGGTAATTGGTCAAAATGATGCAGGCAAACGCACCCTTACACTCATTGATATGCAGCATTCCTATGTGTTTACTGAAGTGAGTGCTAAATAAGCTGTTGTTTAGGTTTTGTTTATTGATAAATTGCTAAATTGGCTAATTGCCAATTTGGCGCATTTAAATGCGCTAGGCGGTAAATCTGCCTAGCTAACTTTTCTATGGTTTAATTTTATTCTTCTTCTGCTTTTTTAAACCCCGATTCTTTTGGGGTTTTTAGATATCTATTGATTGTTATTCCCTGCACTGATTAGATGCTCATGCACCAATATCATCGCTTATTGTCCAAGTAAGTAAGTGCAAAGGAAAGCTGGCTCGTATTCTCAATCTGTGTTTTTAACTGTCGATTATTTTCCCTAGCCCTTTCCCATCAATGGGTAAACCTAACAACACTATTTATCAGAAACATATTTATTCGCCATTTTTAGCCAATCGGTATAGTATTTGCTGACCAGGTGGTCGAGTTTTTGAGTGTGATCTAACCGGAGAAGTATCAATATGTCATTTATGAAATACGCTAGGCCTGCAATGTTAGTGTTACTAGCGGCTAACACTGTTGCTTGCGGTAATAGCGAAACCACGACCAAAGTTAAGCCTGTCAGTGCGGCAGAAGCCGCAGTACAAACCCATGCAATTAAAGCCGTAGTGGTGACTATGTATGAGTCTGGCGATGCAATGGGAGATGACGCGGGGGAGCTTCAACTTTGGTTGGAACGTGGAGACTTTTCTCAAAAATTAGACTTTCCATTAGGCGAGTACGATTTATACCTCAATAAAGATGGAGTGTTGGTGATTTGTGTGGGTGGTGGTATACCCAATGCAACGGCGTCAATTATGGCACTGGGGCTAGATCCTCGCTTTGACCTAAGTAAAGCCTATTGGGTAGTTGCAGGTATTGCTGGTGGTGATCCAGAAGATTTGTCGCTGGGTTCTGCAGCATGGGCCAAGCATGTTGTTGATGGCGATCTTATTTATCAAATTGATGCCAGAGAAATACCGGATTCTTGGCCATATGGAATTATCCCATTAGGCGCCACTGAACCTGCTGAAGAACCGGCAGACATCTCTACCGGATGGACGCTAGATACGGTTTCCTTCGATCTAAACAGTCAATTAGCCGATTGGGCTTACACTCAAACCAAAGACATTGAATTGGCCGATAGTGAGGGGATTAAAGAGTTTAGAGAATTATATAAAACGATGCCAAACGCGCAAAAACCACCTTTTGTAACCATGGGAGATACATTAAGTGCGAGTAAATATTGGCATGGTAAACACTTAAATGAATGGGCCAACGATTGGTTAACCTTATACGGTGGTGATTCTGCAAACTTTATGACCAGTAATATGGAAGACTCAGGGACGTTGACGTCACTTATGCGTCTGGCTCGGATTGGTAAAGTTGATCCACAAAGAGTGATGGTGTTAAGAACGGTGAGTAATTACACCATGGCACCTGCCGACAAGTTAACCAGTTGGAGTGTTACGGCTCCGTATCCCGATGGTGGTTATCCTGCTAAAAATGCAGCATATATAGTAGGCAATACAGTTATTCAGGAAATTGTGAAAAACTGGAGTAGCTATGAGAGTGCTTTACCTTACGATGTTAACTAATCAGATTCATTTTGTTTTGTTAAACTAGCAGGTTAATTTAGCCTGCTGACAAGCAATCAACTTTTAAATAAACCATCCCCTTTTTGGAGTCATTAACATGAAATTGGTGTGTTTAGTCTCAATCTTTTATATGAGTGTTGTGTGCAACACCTTTGCTGCAACCTTTGATAAAGAGTTTGAAGCTTTCAAAAAAACGGCGACAGCTAAAGACCTGTATACCTTTTTATATGCGATGCCCAAAGGGGGCGATTTACATAATCATTCCACAGGTTCGAATCGTTCACAGTGGTGGTTTGATGAAGCCATAAAGCAACAAGAAAATGGTTATATCTACTATACAAAAGTTAAAATTAACAATTGCAAAGCTTATGGTTCAGATCAATTCAAAGGCTCACCTTATTTAATGTTGTTTGTTAATATTCAGCAGTTTGAATACCAAAAACTCGATAGCTGTGAGCAGTCTGAATATAAACGTTTGCAAGATCTCAGCCCAGAACAAAAACACGCCTGGATGGATAGTATTCGCCTCGATAAACCGAGTGAAGGACGCGAAGAATTTTTTGTAACCCATTGGACGCGCCTTAATTCCTTGCTTGCCAACCCTTATATGCAAGCCAATCTAATTGTCAAAAACATGCAAGCATTTGGCGCTGAAGGATTATCTTATTTAGAGACCGATGCTGGCGTTCGTGGTTTTGTTCATCCTGATGGTAGCGGGTTTGAAGATGAGCAGGTTTATCAGATGTACCTTAAACGCTTTGCGCAAAAAGATGCCATTGACAGTGGGGTGACTGTTCGTCTGCAATATTCGTTGCTGCGCTTTCATTCGCAAGCGTTACCTGCCTTAGAATGGATGTATAAATTTGTCTCTGAACATCCAGAACTTTATGTTGCTGTTGATATGGTTGGACGTGAAGATAACGACAAAGGCCATCCGTTGCGCTTTTTAGACACCATGAGAAAGCTTAGACATCAATATCACGGGGTTAATTTATCCATTCATGCCGGTGAAACCGATGAGCCTAATCAGCATATTCGCGATACCCTGTTGCTCGGCGCTACCCGCATAGGTCATGGCTTTAACTTAATAGACGATGCTGACACATTATTATTGATGCGCTACAACCAATACCTGATTGAAATTAACTTAATCAGTAATCTTTTATTAGAGTATGTTGACGATTATTCACAACACCCGTTTCCTGAATATTTGCGTTTAGGCGTGCCGGTGGCATTGTCAACCGATGATAGGGGGATGTGGGATTCAAACATGACTGATGAGTATTATACCGCGGTGACGAACTTTAATATGTCGTGGTCGGAATTAGTCAAAACAGGTGCTAACTCACTTACTTTTTCGTTTGTCGATGATGAAACTAAACAAAAACTTTTAGATGATTACTACCAACGCATCGCTAAATTCGAAAAAGCGTTCACAGCCAAAAAAATGAAAGGGCTGAGTGATGTGAAACCCGAAATCTATTCCTACCCATGTAAAGCGTTTAAAATTTGCGACTTTTCGTCTTAGCTAAGGTCGTGACAATGCGCTTCTACGGGTTCCTAAACTGATTATTTGAGTAAGCTTGTTATTCGAATTTGCTATGATAATCATACTAGTGTTGGTTATCAGAATTGCATGTTCTACCTTTATCATCCCTCAGAACTACCTTCTTGAGTAACTGGGCGATAATGGTTATTTGTAACTCGTGGAGTAGAGTGGATAGATTACGATAACGATGGTGATCTAGACCTATCAATTACCGATACCTTTGGCGATGAAGGTGGGCATTTTGTGTTTAGAAACGAGCTAAACAAAGATGCCAGAGCAAGGGGATTATCTGTGCTAGTCCTCGATAGCCATGGCAATTATACCCAGCAGGGGGCGGTCGTCAGGTTTTATGACGCGCAAGGTAAAGTTCTTGGTTCAAGGGTTGTCCCTACAGGAGGCGGGTACAATGCGCAAAGTGCCAGGCCCATCTATTTTGGATTAGCAAAATTACAACCTATTAGCGTGGAAGTAACCTTTATGGGCGCCCCGAAACGCAGTGTACAAGTGCCAGATGTTTCTATGTTAGCCGGTCAACCTTTACGGGTATTAAGACCTGCAACGCCCTAACAACCCTTTGGTGAAACAACCCGTTGATTATATAAACTAAGTAGGCCGCTTATTGATGCTCTCAATGGGCGGTGCGTGGCCGTTGATGCCACGCTAAACCTTGGATAACGGCCCTCACTTTCTTGCTTCCTAGTTGCGTTCGCCTATAAAGGGCAATGAGCTAACAAGGGGGTAACCCCCTCAGACTGACTTTTTTTCATGTTTAAAATCTTGCACACTGCAAGAAAATAATAGCTAACAAATTAAATTGTTATATACCAAATATTCAAAAAAACGTTATTATATTCCTCATTTTTGCATATTCCCTATGCTGAACTTTAGATTGTTTTAATGAAACCTTACAGAGCTTGTTAGTCTCTTAATACTATCTGAGAACGTTCTATCTTCTGTCCGTAAACTATGGAATCGATTTGTGGGAAGGGTTTGTGATGGTTAAGGTCTACTCTTAAGGAAAAGTATTTAAATGCAGAAAAGTGTTTTTTCAGCAAATTTAGCGGAAGCGGCTATTGTACAAAAAGTCTTAGCTTTTTTGCAAAGCTCACCTAATGCAAGAGCGTGTCTGTTATTGCTAAGCTGGTTGCTAGTGTGGTTTAGTGGCGCATTAGTTGAGTATACTAACCATGCTAGTGTTTGGTTTCCTGCCGCGGGATTAAGCTTCGCCGTATTGTTTGTTGTTGGGCTTCGGGCAACTCCTGTTATTATGCTTGGGGCGATATTGGTGACGTTGTTTACCAGTAACCATTATCAAATTCAGCTAAATATTCAGCAAGTTTTATTGAGTGGTGTGCTATTTGGATTTGCTCATATTGTTCCTTACTATGTGGGTAGTCGCTTTTTGCGGTGGTTTACCCAAAGCAAAAAGTTGACCTTACCTTTATCAATTATTAGCTTTCTGATCATTGCAACTATTTCATCCTTGGTTGCCACTTTGCTAGTGTTATTGTCTTTAATTTGGACCGATATGATGACGGTTCAAGAGTTTACCAGCGCGTGGTTACCCTTCTGGGTTGGCGATATGGCGGGCATTATTGTGCTTAGCCCATTATTTTTCAGTGTGTTGCATGTCTTATACCCCAAAAAACCTTTCCATATACTGCACCACATCGAAGGACAGATACCTGTTCCTACTCCACAATATAAGTGTAAGGTTCTGATTGCATTATCCTTAGTGGTGTTGACCATGACGGTCGCAAAGTACAGCCAATCCATAGATAGCTCTTTTATGATTTTCTTTTTGGTGTTACCTCATATGTGGATTGCGTGTACAGAAAATGCATTTTTAAATGTACTTAGTTTGGCATTAACCAGTCTTTTGATTGTCTTTTTAGTGGATAAATTGGGGTTAATGGATTTCGTTATGGTCTATCAATATGCCATCAACGTAGTCGCATCCAATGCGATGTTTGCCATCGCTGTGCCGGCATTAACCGCGCACAACCATCAACTTAAAAATAAAGTATTTGTAGATAATTTAACCCAAACCGCTTCCAGAGAATACCTTACACAGCGAGCAATGATTGAAATACGTCAGGCCCAATGGGAAAAAAATGATTTGTGTTTATTAGTTTATGACATCGACCATTTTAAAAATATAAATGATTCTCATGGCCATAACGTGGGCGATCAAGCGTTAAAAGAGCTAAGTGAGAAGGTCAAACAACTTTTAAGACCAGACGACTTGTTAGGGCGTTTCGGTGGCGACGAATTTATTGTGCTTTTGCCAAATACCAACAGTCAAATGGCGATGATGGTAGGAAACCGGTTGTTAGAGCAAATCAATGATATGAAGCTAATTGCAGGTGAACAACTTTCTATTAGTATTGGTATAACCAAACTGAATCAAGACGATGATTTCGAAAGCCTGTTTGCGCGTGCAGACAAGGCGTTGTATGAAGCAAAACGCTCTGGCCGCAATAATATTTGTCAGCAGTAGCATCGTTACGAGCTAGCTACAATTGTATGTTAGTTGCCAGGTACAAATTTTAGTCAATCATTGGGTTAAAAATCATTAAGGTGAGCCGTCGATTCAAGTCTTGCTCCTTTTTGCTCAAGGTTTTGCAAAATACTGCGCAGCACCAACTGAGTACGATAGTTCATTTGCGTCCTGTCATGGGTGACTAAAAATACCGATTGTCCTTCGGTGTGAGCCGAATCACCCACTTGCATCAATTTACCTTGCTGAATATCCTCTGAAACCTCAACAATGTCAGCCAGTGCTAATCCCATACCCAGCCGCGCGGCTTCTATCGCTTGGTAAGCGTACTCAAAGTAAGTATGTTGTGGTGAGTCATTACCATCTAATTGGTGGTGGCTAAACCAGGTGAACCATTGACCTAATCCGTCGTGCAATAAGGGATAATTGAGTAACGCCTTAACTGATTGAAGGTTTTTTCCTTTCAACAATGCCTGATTACAAACCGGCACATAATATTCGTCATACAACTTTGTGATGGTTTTGACAGGATCTTCTGGGCGGCCTAAACATAAGGCAATATCAAGATTTGACGGCAATGATTGTTGATGGGGTTCTAAGGTTTGCACTTTAAATGAAATTTCTGGGTACTGACGCTGAACATTTGCCAAAACAGGTAAAAGCCAATTCAACATAATAGTAGCGGTTGTGCCTATCACTATTTCTCCTGCCACTAAGGTGGGATCAAGTAAATGTAATCCCTTATTAAGCTCGGTAAATGCGATTTGAATGGAAGACAGCAGTCGACTACCGGCGGCGGTTAATCGCAACTTGTTATTTTTTCGTTCGAACAGTTGCGTGTTCAGTCGAGCTTCTAACAATTTAATGTGCCGACTTAGGGCTGAGTGCGATACAAACATTTCCTGTGCTGCGCGGCGAAGGTGGCAGTGTCGTCCAGCGGCCTCAAAGGCAAGTAATGCATTAAGGGGAATTTGGCGTAAGTCTATATAGGGACTTTTATCATGTTTCATGGCGTAACCTTCGACTGTCTGGCAAATTTGCGTCGAATCTCATCGTGTCAGCGTATATTGGCTCACCATTATAATTCATTATTTTGGTCTAATTATTAGACCGTTATGGTGAAAAAACATTGCTTGAGTAATTAAAATATAACCATAAACTAAATCTAAGTATTCTGATAGGGTGATTTTACATATGACAGCTAATTATTTTCGTCGCAATTCGCAAGGCGGTACTTCTCGACTAGAACATTGGAGTATGGACTCCGAATATGGGGAGTTACAAGAGGTTTTGATTGGCCCCATGGATCATTACGACTGGAAAAGTGGTAATGCTATGGCTCGTCGTTCCATTCGGTTAGGACGGGAATTTAATAAACAAGTAGCACAGCAGCAATACAAAGAAATGTTGGATGTGTATCAACATTGTGGTGTTAAGACTCATATACTTGAAGCTGATGAAAATTTGCCCTATCAAATTTATGCCCGTGATTCTTCTGTACTCACGCCATGGGGTCCAATTATTACCCAAATGTATAGCCCTTGGAGAAGAGGCGAATGGGTAGGCGTTTCGCAGTTTTATCAAAAGAACAATATTCCAATTTATGATGCTGTTACAGCTGGTTCTTTTGAAGGCGGCGACTTCATGGTACTAGAGCCTGGTGTTGTGCTGTGTGGCTACACGGGCGAACGTACTAGTGAAGCAGGTATTAATCAGGTTCGTAGCTGGGTAGAAAAGGAAGGTTGGGAGTTTAAATCTTACCAATTTGACCCATACTTCTTACATCTAGATGTGAAATTTGCAATGCTAACCGATAAATTAGCCGCGGTTTGTACCCAAGCGGTTGAAGATGAATTGTTGCACTGGTTAAAAGCCAGAGGCATTGAGATCCTCGACATTTCTTATCGTTCAGTGTTGGAGCTTGGGGTAAACGTGGTTGCATTGGGTAAAGATCGCGTCTTGATCCCCGAAGCCAGTACCGAGCTTGTAGATAAAGCCAAAGCGCACGGCCTAGAGGTATATGCCCCTGATATGTCGATGTTTACCTCTGGTGGAGGCGGTGTACACTGCATGTGTCAGCCGCTAAGTCGTAAAGACGCATAGGAGAGCAATAGTGACTTTGAAAATTAATGGCGAAAGATTATGGTCAAGTCTGATGACGATGGCTGAAATCGGTGCGACCAATAAAGGAGGCTGTAATCGTCAGGCGTTAACCGATGATGACAAAACCGGTCGAGATTTATTTGTTAAATGGTGCAAAGAAATTGGCTGTGAGCTAAGAGTTGATCAAATGGGCAATCTTTTTTTGCGCAGAAAAGGCACAGATAACAGTTTGCCACCGGTGTTAATGGGAAGTCATTTAGATACGCAACCTACTGGTGGAAAATTTGATGGTGTGTATGGCGTACTTGGCGGTTTAGAAGTACTGCGCACCTTAGAAGACAACCAAATAGAAACGTTACACCCAGTTGAAGTCGCGGTTTGGACTAACGAAGAAGGCGCACGCTTTTCACCTGCAATGATAGGTTCTGGCGTGTGGTGCGGTGAGTTTGATTTAGATTATGGATTGCAGCGCACTGACAAAAACGGCCTAACCATTGAGCAAGAGTTGCAACGCATTGGTTACTTAGGTGAGTCACCTTGTGCACCTTTTCCCATCAAAGCTGCCTTTGAATTACATATTGAACAAGGACCCATTCTAGAGTCGATCGGTAAACCTATCGGTGTAGTGAAAGGTGTGCAGGGCATGCGCTGGTATGACTTAGTTATCCAAGGGCAACCTGTACATGCAGGCCCTACACCCATGGAGCAGCGTAAAGATCCTGTTAAAGCGATGGCGGCTATTGTTAGTCAGCTTTATGTTTTAGCCGAGCAAAATGGCCCACTTGCAAGAGCCACTTTTGGTGACATAAATGTAAGCCCGGGTTCCCGTAATACAGTGCCTGAAACGCTAACCCTAACCGTGGATCTACGTCATCCAGATCAAGCTGTTTTACTCGAAATGGATGCGCAATTTAGGCAAATTTCAGCAACAATCAGTGCTGAATGTGGTGTTGATTTCAACATCTTAGATGAGTGGGATTCACCCGCTGTGGTTTTTAATCAAGACTGTATTAATGCGGTTCGTGAGTCTGTTGAAGAAACCGGATTTGCCTATGAAGAAATGTTTTCAGGGGCGGGCCATGATTCTGTTTACATCTCTAAAGTGGCTCCGACGTCGATGATTTTTATACCCTGTGAAGATGGTATTAGTCACAATGAAGCTGAAAATGCCACGCCGGAAGACATCACAGCAGGCTGTCAGGTTTTGCTAGGCGCAGTATTAAAATTGGCCAGCTAGCGAGTATGGCAAAAGGTAGCAAATGAAAAATTACCAACAACTCTATATTGATGGACGCTGGGTTAACAGTGCCGGCAATGGGCACTTAGATGTGGTCAATCCTGCCAATGGTGAAATCTGTGCAAGGGTGCCATCTGCAAATTTACAGGACGTCGAGCTTGCCGTTGGTGCAGCAAAAAAAGCATTTGCAGTTTGGTCTGAAAAACCATCATCAACTCGAGCTGCTATTATCAATGAAATTGCTGACGGCATGCAGTCACGTAAAGATGACTTAACCCAGGCAATTGTTGCTTCAATGGGATGTCCTATTTCAGTTGCTGCCGACCTACAAGTGCAAGGAGCCATTGATGCCTTGCGCAGTTTCGCGCCAATGGCTGCAGAAATGGATAAACAACAAGAACATACCAATCATATTGTGGTGTCAGAAGCCGTCGGCGTGTGTGTGTTAATTAATCCTTGGAATTACCCCTTGTCACAATTGGTTGGCAAACTGGGTCCAGCGCTAGCTGCTGGATGTAGCATAGTGGTTAAGCCTGCCGAGCAAACCCCATTACAAGATTTGATCCTTGCCGAGATTATTGATGGCACTAGTTTACCTGCTGGTGTATTTAATTTATTAACCGGCGTCGGCAGTGAAATTGGTGAGAGCTTATGCAGTCATGCGCTGGTGGACATGGTGTCGTTTACCGGCTCTACCTTAGCTGGCATTAAAGTCGCTCAGGCAGCCGCGCCGACTGTAAAAAGAGTCTGCCAGGAGTTGGGCGGAAAATCCCCCTATATTATCACCCCTGATGCCGATTTAGACGCAGCTGTACGCTACGGTGTAGAAGATGTGATGCTTAATTCTGGGCAAACATGTTGTGCCTTAACTCGCATGTTAGTGCCTGCAGAGAAATTAGCCGAAGTGGAGAGCATTGCCAAAACCGTTGCTGCAGAATGGCAGATTGGTGACCCTATGTTGGCTGAAACCAATTTAGGTCCACTGAGTTCTCAACTGCAACAGCAGCGAGTTTTAAGCTATATCAACACAGGCATAGCAGAAGGTGCGAAGCTACTCTGTGGCGGCACACAAGTGCCCGAAGAATTCAGCAAGGGCGCATATGTTGCACCTACTATTTTTTCCAATGTTAGCAATGACATGACCATTGCCCAGGAAGAAATCTTCGGACCTGTTTTGTGCATTATCCCTTACCAAGACATTGCACATGCCATTGCGTTGGCAAATGATACGCCCTTTGGTTTGTCATCTGCGGTTTATGCCGAAAATCGCGCTGAGGCGATTAAAGTTGCCAGTAAATTACGTGCTGGTCAATGCTATTTACAAGGTGCTTATTTTAATACCGACAGTCCATTTGGTGGTTATAAACAATCAGGTAATGGCCGTGAGTGGGGCCTTGAAGGCTTAAAAGAGTATACCGAAACCAAAGCATTGTTGATCGATGCAGATGCGTCGTGAAAGTGATGCTTAATGCTGTACAGATTATTCATCAATTAAGTTTATCATCTACCTAAAATTTAGGAATATTGAACATGCGTTATGCGCCATTAACTCAAGCCATTCAAGGCGAAACCGTGGATGCTTGGGATATTCATTTTAAAGCAACATCATTGAAAGAACGCGATCCTAGCGTGATTATTTTAAGTATTGGTGATCCTGAATTCGATACGCCAACCACGGTTATAGACACTGCCATTGAGGGGTTGCGTAGCGGAGATACACATTACGTTGAAATAGAAGGGCGTGACAATCTACGCAGTAAAATTGCCGAGCAACATCAGATAAAATGCGCTCAACAGGTGACTAAGGATAATGTCATTTTGCTGGCTGGGGCACAAAATGCCTTGTTTGCCAGTTCAATGTGCATTTTAGAGCCGGGGGATGAAGCGATTGTGTTACAGCCGATGTACGTAACATACGAAGCTTGTATTCAGTTAACGGGCGCGAAACTGATACCTGTGGCGATGGATAAAGAAAATAATTTTTGTCTAGACGTTGAGGCATTAGAGCAGGCAATTACCGACAAAACCAAAGCGATATTTTTTGCAACACCGAATAACCCTACTGGGGTTATGCTGAATAAGCAGGAATTGCAGATGATTGCAGATTTGGCGATCAAACATGATCTATGGGTGGTCTCTGATGAGGTATATAGCCATACTATTTTTGAAGGTGAACACGTCAGTATTGCTGGTTTAGATAACATGGCAGAGCGCACTATCACCCTCAATAGTTTATCTAAATCTCATGCTATGACAGGCTGGCGGGTAGGTTGGGCGATTGGTCCCACTGAATTGATTGGACATTTAAGTAATCTGTCATTGTGCATGTTGTATGGATTACCCGGTTTTATTCAACAAGCAGCATACACAGCATTGACCGACACAGACGCATTGGCTGACTCAGAAAGTATGCGTTTAAGTTATTTACGACGTCGAGATCGCTTATTAAAATGCTTTCAGCAACATCCTAAATTGAGTTGTATCACACCGCAGGCTTCTATGTTTTTACTGGTGAATGTGAGTCAAACTGGGCTGAGTTCTCAGGAATTTGCCGAAGCATTATTTGAGCAGCAAAAAATTGGTGTATTGCCAGCCGCAGCGTTTGGTCAATGTGCATCTGATTTTATTCGTATTTCTTATGTTGTAGACGATAAGCAACTGGAAGATGCCTGTAACCGGATAGACAGTTTTATGCAGCAGTTTAGTTTAGCGGAATGCAGTTAAATCTCTGTTGAACATATCTTGAAGAGAACATAAAAAGAGCGGAATCTTTGAAAAGATTCCGCTTTTTTTGGTTTTGGACGAGTTAACTAGGATGTTAACTTTATACGGCGTTTATCAGCATTCTAGTGATTGCTTACCAATCGCTTTCAGGAATTTTCACCACTAAACCATCTAGATCTGAGGTTAAAAATATCTGACATGACAAACGACTATTTGCTTGTTTGTTTTCAATTGCGCTGTCTAACAGTGCCGTTTCCATTTCATCGGCCGGTTCGAGTTTATCTTTCCAGGCATCGTCAATGTAACAGTGACAGGTTGCACAAGAACAACAGCCCCCACAGTCGGCAGTTATTTCTTCAATGCCATTATCTACAGCGGCTTGCATTAAGCTTTCGCCATCGCTTGCAGCAACCGTAAGTTGATTTTCATCGGGTAAAATAAAAGTAATATTTGGCATGCTCAAACTCCAACTAATTCAGTAAATAGGGTATTAAGATCCTGGTCATTATCTGCTAATTTGTTCTTATCAACGGCGGGCAGCTGATGCAGATACTTTCGTGTAATCATAAAGGATTTAGGTTGATTAATCGCATCAATTGCAATTAATCGTTGTTTAGAAAAATAAAACACAGCGAGACTATTTTCTGATTCTTTACGCACTACAAATTCATCGTAACCGTTAGACAAACCAGCAATTTGTAGCTTGGCATCATATTGATCAGACCAAAACCACGGGGTTGCGGTATAAGGTGTTAATTTATCACATATAGCCAGTGCTGCGGTTTTAGCTTGATCTGTGGCATTTTGCACCGATTCAATACGCATTTGCTGGTTATAAATTGGATGAAAGAAGCTAACGCAATCGCCAATAGCATAGATATTCTCATCTGAGCTTTGCATATATTGATTAACCTGAATACCGTTATCAATTGCTAAACCGCATTGTTGTGCCAACGCTTGTTCTGGGTTTACGCCAATTCCCGCGACAACGATATCGGCGGGATAACATTCACCATTACTGGCCTCTACGGCCGTCACCTTTTCATCTCCGATGATTGCCTGAGCTGCCGCATTGGGTTGAATATTGACACCATTTGCCTTATGCAACTCGCTGAGATAATCACTTACTACAGCGCTGGTTAGGTGCTTTAACGGACGTTCTTGGTTAAGAAGTAAGGTGACATTTTTTCCTAGCTTTTGAAGTGATGCAGCCACTTCTAAACCAATATAGCCACCGCCCACGACTACCACATTTTTCGCGTCTGGCAATGCATCTCGCAAGCCCATAGTATCTTCACAATCGCGCATATAATGCACGCCTATGAGATCGCTTCCAGGTATTGATAAGCGTCGTATTGACGCGCCCGTGGCTAAAATGAGTTTATCGTACGTTAGGCATTGCCCGTCATCTAATTCAACGGTTTGCTGCTCACGGTCAATAGAGATCACCCGTTTACCCAACATTAAATCAATCTCTTTTTGTTGATAAAATGCTTCCGGGCGCAGCCATAAGCGTTGTTCCGGCAAGGTATTTTGCAAAAAGGCTTTTGATAACGGTGGGCGCTGATAAGGCAACACCTTATCTGCGCTGATTAAGGTGATTTTGCCCTGATATCCCAGATTACGCAGGTTAATTGCGGCATTTACTCCCGCATGACTAGCGCCGATAATAATACAACTCATAAGGTGCGACACTCCACAATTGAAGCCAAAATTGGATAAAGTATAGATTTCATATTCATCACGGGTTGTCTATTCATCATTTGCTTGTGCTGTCATTTTTTTCAGCCACATTTGATGGAAGGTCATATTCACCTGATCCCAAGCAGCGTTGAGGTGGCCTTGATTGGCAATGTCATTGCTACGGGTGACCTGCAGTTTATCGAGCAGTTCAATATCTTGCTGATTGACTTCATTTAAAACCGCATTGAGGGTTTCACGCTCGGCTGCATACTCTTCACTCGCGGCTTCTTCATTTACCACATATATATTTAAGGTTTCAGCTGTTTGAGTTGCACCCATGGGTTTAATGACGATGGTCTGTACCCAGCATGGGTCTACAAAAAACAAGGTGTTAGGGAAAATGCCAAACCATTGTTGAGTACCGCGTTTGTCCTCTGCTAGCCCGTTGAAGTGGGGTAACTGTTTTGCTGTTTTAGCCGGTTTAGCACTGGCACCATTGGCTAAATGTAAGCCCACGATATTGTCAGATAAAAATAGATCTTGTTGATCAAGAACTGAATCTAAGGTACATGCCTGGGAGTGGACGAATGGTACATGGTAGCCGTCGAGGAAATTGTCTACAGCAAGTTTCCAGTTAACTTCACCAGAATAATCAGTACTGCTGGTTAAATGAATATCGTCTTTAGGATAGTTAGACAATTGTTCATCTAAAGGTCGAATAAAGTCTTCAAATGGTTCTGCGTTGCCATCAATATTGACAAAAATAATGTCCCACCATACGGCAAAGCGAACACTGATCAGGCTTTTGTCAGCTTTATCTTCCTCAGACATTACTTTGTTTTCACTTCCGAAGTAGCGAGGCGCACTCAGCAAGTTGCCGTCAATTTTAAATGTCCATTTATGATAGGGGCAAACTAAACTGCGTTTATTACATGGTTCATCTACCAAGGGGGCCGCTTTATGACGACAAACGTTATGGAATACGCCTATTTCGCCATTTTTATTGCGCATCGCAATCAATGACTGTCCTGCAATGCGAATAGGTAAGATATCACCTGGTTTGCTTATCTGTTGAGCACAACCTATGCTCGCCCAGCCTTGGGCAAATAATTTATCACATTCCATATCATAGGTAGTGCTGTCCTTAAATACGGAAGCCGGAAGTCCATGGGCACTGATATGCTCGCTTGTTATTCGTGTTATGTCGCTCATGTTTCACTCCAAATTATTAAAACTCGTTTTTCTATTGCTGATCTAATCACAGCTTGGTCGTACATAACATACGAAGAATGTTATGTACGTGAACCCAATTAACCTAAAACAGCATATGCGCAACACAAACCAATATAGGAAACGCAATGATCGTGCGCACAATAAATATCGCTATGAGCTGCATAATGGTTAAAGGGATGGCTGAACGCATAATTAGTATTGCTGTTTCTGCAAAGAATATCAGTTGGGTAATGGATAAGCCGGCCAATATAAACTTGGTGATAGGCGACTCGATATCACCCGCAATAATGGTTGGTACAAATTGATCGAGTAACCCAATGAAAATACCTGGTGCGGCCATCTCGGCTTCCGGTATTTGTAACGCTTCCAATAGTAGATAAAAAGGGTAACTAAGGGTTTGTAAGATGCCTGTATTGTAATAAACCGATAAGGTTAAAAACTCTATGGTCATGGCCGCTGGCATCATCATCAAATAAATGTCCAGCATTGACCAGAAACCTTTCTTAATTGATTTGCCAGGTGAGGGCGCTTTCTTGGCCGTCGCCAAGGCACGGTGAGATGCCCAAAGGAAACGACTTTCACCATGATTGACGTCTTCATTGAGTTGTTTACCGTTACCACCGTAATACTCATCTTTAAACGACGATAGAGGGGGCAGTTTAGGGGTAACAATGGCACACAAAACACAAATGAAAATCATAGTGGCATAGAGTTGTAGAAAGTGGCTTTCAATACCCGCAACTTGCGCGGTTAGCAATACAAAGGGAATGGAGACGACCGAGAAATTGGTGGCAATTACCGCCGACTCTCTGGCACTGTAATAACCTTGCATATATTGGTAGTTCGTCATAACCACGGCAATACTGGATGAACCAACCCAAGAGGCTAGGGTGTCAATGGTGGCTCTACCTGGTAAGTTGAAAAACTTTTGAAACCCCTTTTGCAATAATGTACCAATGAAATCCAACAGGCCATAGTCGGTGAGAAAAGGAAGAAATAAACACCCCAAACCAATCAACAGAAAAATAGCGCCTGCAACATCAATATAAGCAGTTACACCGGTTTCTTTGGCAAACACCCATTCGGGCCCAAATTGGAATAATGTCATTGCCGACGTAACCCCACCGATGACCGCTAATAACGTCCAAAACCAGTGTGACGCTATAAATTTCTCACTTAAAGGCAGTTTTTCAGCAAAGGAGCGCGGGGGCAAATTGTAAACAATTGAAATAAGTGCACCAAGGATAAAAATACTACAGGTGAAATACTTCATGTTTTCACCAATCAAACCTGAAAAAAGATTTGAGACCACTCCCAGGCTTATGGTCCAAGAACCGTCATATACAAAGGGGACTAGGAAAAAACCTACGCCGAACAGCGAACAGCCTAATAACTTTATCCAGACTAGAGGGGAATAACTATTTTCTCGTTGCAGAGTCGTTTGATTTTTTATCATTATTATTCTCTTAACGGTGAGTTCACCGGGGTTACCGGTTTATCATTGGTTAAATAGCCAATGATATTGTCTGCGACCAAATTGGTCATTGCGGTGTAGGCTTCTTTTTCGAAATTTGCAAAGTGGGAAGTTAAGGCAACATTTTGTGCCGTAATAGTGTTGACTTTGTCGGTGTATACATCCAAACCTGCACCGTGTAACAACCCTTTATTGACCCTGTCAATTAGAGCATCTTCGTTGACTAGTCCCGCTCTAGCGGTGTTAATCAGTACCGCATCAGGTTTCATCAAAGCAAGCATATCAGGGCTAACCAAATCGTAAGTTTGCTCTGATAGCGGCATGTTTACGCAAATAAAATCGGCGGTTTTCATCAGCTCTTCTAAGGCTACCTTGCGCGCATCGATGTCTTTTTCCATTGCTTTATTTTCATAAAGATCGTAATAAATAATGGTATTTTTGAAGCCATAGTGCATCATTTGGGCAACACGAGAGCCAATTCGTCCTAACCCAACAACACCTGTAACTTTGTTGCGGATAGACACTGCCGTAGGGCGTTGGAAAGAGGGCTCAGGATCGGTTTTCATTGCCCGTCTTTCAGCATTTAGAGCTGGAATTTGACGGGCTATGGATACCAATAAGGCGACGGTTGCTTCAGCTGTTGCATGAAACGCTTCTTCGGTAGGAGTATTGGTGACTTGAATGCCTTTTTGGGTAGCCGCTTCCACATCAATATTTGAAAAACCAATACCATAGTTTGAAATTAACTTAATACTCGAAGGTAATTTTGCGATTAGGTTTGCATCAATATTGTCTTCGGTATGGGTGATCAATGCATCGGCTTGCTTGGTTTGCTCAAGCAGCAATGACTCAGAACATATCTCGTCTGATTCTGTGGTTTGTAAGCTTATGCCGTTTTGGGCTAAACGCACTTTTAGCAACGCTGTGTCAAACAAGGGTCGAGTAAGGAAAACATTCATATCTAAATCCTCTAAAATGCGTAGCCGCAGTCAAGTCCAGCTTCATCTAATTCAATTAAAAATGGCGCGTTAATCGATTTCGCCTGTTCTAACAGTGTTTTTAGCTGTACTAAGTCATTAGCGTGTCCGGCTTGACAACCCATGGCTTGCGCCAGCGCTACGTAATTTGGGGGAATGATATCCACACCATTTTTCTCAACTTTAGCGTCATCCATAAAACGACGAATTTCACCATGGCCTTGGTTATTCCAAACAATATAGATAACCGCAATATTGGCATCCACGGCACTGATAATTTCGTTCAAGCTAAATTGACCACCACCGTCACCGGTTAAACCAATGACTGGATTTTTTGGAGCTCCAATGGCAGCGCCAATAGCCGCTGGAAAGGCGTAACCTAAGGTGCCATAACCTGTGGTAGAGTGAAAATAGCGCGCGGTATGACTGGTCTCATAATATGCTTGTGCGTAATAAGCTGGCTGAGTGGAGTCACCAACAATAATACAATCACCCAAGGTGTCGGTGATGGTTTTGAAAAAGTCGGTATAAATCGATTTTTTCATGTCTTGAGTATCGGTACGCAATTTGTCACAGCGAGTGTGAACCGCCTCCACATTTTGCGAACTGTTATTCACTAATTGTTCACTTATGGCAGATAACGCTTGTTGGGCATCAGAGAGAATGGGTAAGTCAGGTTTGTGATTACGCATTAATTGCGCACTATCGATGTCAATCCGAATAAGCTTGCCTTTAATATCCAGATCACCCAAAAAGAAAAAATCATAATCGGTTTCAGCCAGCTCAGTCCCTACCGCTAAAACCACATCTGCCTGTCTTTCGAACTCTTCACGGATTGCTGGGTGAGAAGGCGTTGAGCCGATAGATAAGGGATGTTCTGGGGGGATAATTCCTTTGCCGTTACAGGTGTTAATAACTGGCATATTGAGTTTTTCAGCTAAGGTTTGTGCCACTGAGTCTACATTTTTAGCCCCACCGCCTAAAATCATCACCGGACGCTTTGCTTCGTTTAATAGTTTTGCTGCTTGTTGAATACTACTTATCTGTGGAGCAGGAGGTTGCGGCATTGGCCAAGGTTGCATGTCGAGGTGACTAGCATCTTGGGCTAGTACATCAATGGGGATCTCGATATGCACTGGACCTGGACGTTGACTGTTAAATACAGCAAAGGCTTGAGCTAACACTTTAGGCAAGTTATCTACACTTAAAAGAGTATGACTATATCGGGATACTTGTGAGGTGATGGCTAACTGATTAGGTAACTCATGCAGCCGACCTTCACCCATGGATAATTGTTGGGTGCGACTCACAGAAGATATTACCAGCATTGGGATAGAATCCTGTAATGCTTGTCCCATGGCTGTAACAATATTCGTCATGCCCGGACCGGTAATAATAAAGCACACCCCTGGTTTTCCAGTGACTCTGGCATAACCATCGGCCATAAAGCCTGCACCTTGTTCATGTCGAGGGGTAATATGTTGAAGCGTGGCGCCTTTTAAGCCGCGATAAAGTTCGATGGTATGTACACCTGGGATGCCGAAAATGGTATCGACAGCATATGCCTGTAATAATCGAGTAAGTGCTTCACCACAAGTTTGTTGTTGCATAAAAATAGCTTACCTATGTTTCTTTGGGTTTCGTTATCACGCCCAATTGGTCTTTCAAAGTCGACACGAGTAGGAGTATAACGCTTTAAAGTATTAAATTTTGTTGCATGCCTGTTGCCACAACTGTTCAACTGTTTCTTTCATGACCAGAGCTTCTTGCCAGCGATCACTTAACTCGGTGCCGTCTTCGCCGGTAATCGCATAAACTGGCGGTCCGAGTTCACATAAAAATACGCAAGCATCGTCACTTTGTTTGCCGTGCCGGGCAATCCAATTTTCAAACCCTTCTAACCACCATTGTTGAAACAACTCAAACCAAGGTTTATGTTGTGGAAACAAAAAAGGCACCTGAATTTGTTCCCGTGTGGCAACCCGACCGTGGAACGCTTCAGCGCGAGTGAGAAACTCAGAGATGCGTTGATTGGCTTCATCATGTAAGGGTAAATAGTACTCTTGATTCACTAACGTATGTGATAAATCAGCGACCATTAGCAGTTCAGGAACTTGTTTCATCAATTGCAGGGTAAAGTGTAAATCGTTTGTCATGCAGTTGCGGTGTATTTCTACGTGTGAGGTGATTCCTGCCTTTTCACCAATTGCAATCCACTGTTTAGTTACGTCAGCAACTTCTTTTACATCCCAAGGTTCAATTTGTCCAACAATGGCAATGAATCGTGGTTTGATGGGTTGTTTGGATACAAATTCGATTATTTCCGCATAATGCTCAACACTTTTAACAAAGGCGTTATACACCAATTCCAGTCCATGGGCTTGCAATAATGGCATGGCTGTTTCGATCATGTCGAGTGGATGATAGCCAATATCAAAACTTACGCCTTTGAAGCCAGCGTCAGAAATTTTTTGGATTTTTTCCTGTAGGGAAAGTTCAAAACCATCAGGGCGTTTATATTCCATTGCCCACATTGATTGGAAAACATCTAGTTTTACCATTATTGTTCCTCGGTTGATGTTGGCTTAATGCCGTGTTTCGCGAAGGCGTCTAGAAGCGGAGTAAGTTGCGGTTGAAAATGACGCCATAGATTGACGGAACGGCTGTAAATAGGTTCGCGTACTTGACTGGCACTGGCCGTTTGGCTAGCGCTATTATTTTGATGGAAATTGAGACATTCAGACTCCCAATCCAATCCACAAAAAGCAAGTAACTTCTCAGTTTCTTGTTCTTGTGAGCTTACGAGAGACTCATATTCAATGGTATGAATTTGTGTCGGGAACTGTGACTTCCATTGCGTCATCATGTGGTTATAAGCAGCAATGAAATCGGCTGTATCCGTTAGGCTGTAAGAGTATTCATAACCACGGTCGAATAACATTTTGAAGTTGCTCAATGCAGCATCAAAAGGATTACGTTTAACATGTACAATTTTTGCGTTGGGAATTGCTTGCAGAATCAGTCCACAGTACAAAAAATTGAAAGGTAATTTATCAACGAAATACGGCGCATTATTGACGTAGTTATTAGCTAAATGCAGATAGCGGGAAGCCATATTGGTTAATGCATCAGGAGTTAATTTCTGGATAAGATCTTGATCTAGTCCTTCCAGTCCTGCTGCTATGGGTTTACCGCCTGCTTCAAGCAAGGCCATTGGGAAGGCGTTTAGTTCGCCACCACTGACCACTTTGGAGTGACTGGCAATAATACGTTCAACCAACGTGGTGCCGGTTCTTGGCAGGCCAACCACAAAAATAGGCGTTTGTGCTGCATTTTGCGTTGGATTGGCATCACGGGCTAGTAACGTTTTCGACAGTGCAACCACGGTTTTCATGAGAGCTTGATCTTGGGCAATATCGTAAGGTCTTTGCTTGCGTTTTATCTCAGCACCTTGATTGTAGTGAATGAAAGCTTGTTGGTAATCTCCAACGTCTTCAAACACTTTTCCGGCTGCATACTCAAGCATAATATGACCTTTATGCTCAGGGGCTAAACGTTGCTTACAGTCCTCTAGCAGGGCCGATATGTTATCTGATGACTTAAAGCGACGCAGTTGCGATAGGTTGTAACAGGCTTGGTAATTATCCGGCTGCAGTGCAATCACTTCCCGATAGAGCGCTTCGGACTCATTCAGATCCCCCTTGAAACGCAGCAACGCGGCCAATTGGTTGCGACTGCGTTTGCTGTCGGGTTCAATTTTTAACGCCCTAGAATGGGCAATGATGGCTAAATCAAGTTGATTAGCCATATAACGCAATTCACCCAATTTATCCCACTGTTGTGCAGTGCAATCATCGTTTAACAACAACGCGGCTTTATCCAGCGCTTTGACGGCGGGAGGAAAAGCCTGAAAGTGCAAATAACAGCCCGCAAGATGGAAAATGTTCCATATATTGTTGGGCTCACAATTAATCGCTTTTAAGGCGCTATTGATGGTCATTTTGGCTTGCCCGAGACGCATACTTATCTCTGACAAGTCCACCCATAACTGTGCATTATTGGGTGCTTTGCTCAATCCTTCAGTGCAAAGTTTGGCCGCTTTATCGAGATCGTTAGCGGCCAAGCTTGCCTGAATCAGCGAATGGTAGTTGGCGTTAAACTGATTCAAAATATTTACTCTCTTATAAGACGAAGCTTATGAAACAAAAGCATATTTTATCAGAACTTATAACTAACAGTTGCGCCGACAGTGCGTGGACGAACACGATATAATTGGTCGCCTAGTTGACTAATATCATATTGTTCACCGGCTTTAACTTCACCTGCAGCGGCATCAATGATGTATTTACCGTCGCCGTCAGACGCAGTTGGATCATCGGCATTGAATAAGTTGTCAGCAAACACAGAGAACGACCATTGCTCTACATCGTATCTGACACTGGCATTCCATAGTGTGGATGCAGGAATTTCGTCATAAGATGTTTCGTAAAAAATCGAAGGCTGAGCGTAACCAGTAACAAATTCGTCTTTGTATGAAACACCAATTTGGGCTGTCATAACACCTTCACCAACTTCTTGTGTGTAAAGTAGTGAACTGACAATAGTTGACTCAGGAATACCGGGCAATGTCTCGCCGTCAGCTGCGCCAAAATTACCATCTGGTGTAGTGAACTCTTCGGTTAACTCAGCTTTGGTATAGGTATACCCGAAGTTCAGTTTTAGGTTATCGGATAAGTTTGCATTTAGCTCAATCTCAACGCCTTTGGACTCTGCACTTTGGGCGTTAATCATTGCTGGGAAACCACCATTTGGTGATTGCACAAGCATGATCGGATCTTCCCAATCAATGTAGTAAGCGGTTGCGCTATAGTAAAGGTCGCCGTCTAATAAGCTGCCTTTTACACCAACTTCATAGTTAGTTGATTTATCTGGCTCAAAGAATAAATATTCTTCACCTTCGGCAAAAATACCGGTAGTGGGTAAACCATTAGCACCACCATGGCGGAAGCCTTGGGAGATGTTTAAATAAACCTTAGTATCAAAGTTGACGTCATAAGCGACATTAAATCGATAGAGCAAATCGCTGAAATCTTTTTCATCTTCACCGGCAGCGTAGCCGCGCGGATCAATGCCTGAGTTTTCAACATCACCACAGGTAAAGAAACCTAAAGTCGTATTCCAGAACTCTTCGCAGGCTGGCAGCAATACTTCTTGTTTGGCATAAAAGCTTTGTTCAAAATAACGCAAACCTGCTGTGACACTGATTTGATCTGTAGGGTAATATGTTACTTCACCAAATATAGCGTAGTCTTCAAATTCGGTTTCTTGAAGATTGCCATAACCTACATCTGTTCCAACGGGATTGGTGATATTGAAGGCTTCATCTAAACCATAAACATAGTCGTAGGCTTCAGCTTCAAAATCCACAGAGTTGTAGTAAACTCCTAAAAGCCAATCAGTGTTTGCATCGGTTGAGCCAGTTAAACGAAACTCTTGGGTGATGGTATCGGTTTTGTAGGTTTTTTCACCAACGATAATTTCTGACGCTGGCGCTGTTCCGCCAGTGTAGCCGTAGTAAGAAACGTAGTAGGGGCCCCACCAAGTTGAATGACCATAGTTGTAACTTTGGTCATACATGTTTTCTGCTTCATTACTGGTGAATGAGGTGGCAGAGGTTAAGTCGGCGAAGCCTAGCTCATGCTCTATCACAAGTGATGTGATGCTGGTTTCACGCTCAAATTGCTCTAATATCTTAGCCGCCGTTTTATAACCGCCTAAACCTTCAGATGTTGCAGAAGAACCTTGTACTTCATCTTTTTGGTAATTATGGGTTAGCAATATTTCGGTTTCATCGGTGGGTAACCAACGAGCAGAAATACGGGCCATGGAGACATCTTCGTCATTAATATCTTCAGCTGTTTGATATTCACCGGTTGGTTGTTTATTTTCATCTAACCCAGCAATGTAATCACTGTCGATGTAACCACCATTTTTAAGGGTGGTTACTACACCACGAACTGCAAAAGTGTCGCTAAGTGGCACGTTTAACGTAAATTCTAGGTCGTGGTTCAAATCACCAGCGCCATCGGTACTAGATACTTTTGCCTGAACTTTACCTGAAACTTTATCGAATTCAGGTTTGTTGGGAATATAGCGCATTGTGCCGCCCAATGATCCTGAACCATACAAGGTTGACTGTGGACCTTTAAGCACTTCTACACGATTCATATCCCGCAATTCTAGGTTAGCGAAAAGCGGCGTTTCTCCTAAATAAACTGAAACCACAGGGTCTGTGGTCATCGCGAAATCTTCTTGAGCACCACCGGTTAGGTTTAACCCGCGCATGACGATTCCAGAGGAAATACCATTTTTGCCTCGACCTACGTCGGTAAGAGTTAGACCCGGTATAGAGCGAGCTATGGCAGAAAAGTCAGTCACTCCGGCATTTTCTAGCGCTTCACCACCGTAAGCTGAAATGCTGTATGGCACTTCTTGAATTGTGGTTTCACGGCGTGTTGCTGTTACTGATATTTTTTCAATAGCATTTGCTTTCGGCTTTTTATCTTGGGTAGTAGCCTCTGTTTGCGCATAACTAAATGTTGATGAGCCAAGGCAGGCGCAACAAATCGCAACTCTCAACTTATTTGGATTAAACATCACAATTCTCCCTAGAATTAAGTCTTATAATTATTAAGTACACTTTATACAGTTCGCTTAGCTGCTAGAAATACTATAGCGTGGCATTTTTGCCCGCAAACAATGAAAACGACTGGCGGTATTCCATTTTGGAATGGTTTATAAAACAATAAGTTAACTGAAAATATAGCGTCTTTGGCGATTTATTTAGGTCAAAAGGTATTTCACAAGCAACGGCTTGTATGGTGAAATGCAACGCTTCGGGCGTGATACTTTCATTCACGCGGTAATCAATCGTTAAAGTAAAGGTATTTTAAGTGAGAGGAAAACTTCCCAGCATTATTTCCTTGCAGTGTTTTGATGCAGTTGCTTACCATCTAAATATGACCTACGCAGGGGAAGCATTGCACTTGACCCAAAGTGCAGTTAGCCGGCAAGTTAAGAATCTCGAGAGCTTAATTGGCAGGCAATTATTTTATCGACAAGATAACCAGCTAGCACTAACCCCTGTGGGTGAACAATATGCTGAAGAGGTCCATAAGATATTAAACAGCCTAGACTCTATTACTCAGAAAATATGTTCCAATACGGACTACACCAAGACAGTTAAATTGAAAGTGGTTACAGAGCCCACGTTTGCTATTGCTTGGTTAATGCCCAAGTTAAACGAGTTTTACATTAATTATCCTGAGATCGAAATTGATTTAGGCACTGATTATGAATCGGTGACCCGCAATACTCGCCGCTGTGATTTTGCCATACTTTGGGGAAGTGGTGATTGGCCTCATTATTATGCAGAACCGCTGCGTCACGACACTTATTTGGCCGTGTGTACCCCTAAATATCTGCGCGGACGCAAACCGGTCAAGACCATGGGAGAAGTGGCTAACTTTGATTTTATTCATCAAAGTAGTGCAATTTCAACCACCGATGAATGGTTCCTTGAAGCGGGTATGACAGAAAAAGAAATATCAATGATAGGCGGACAGCATTTTGATTATTTCATCTATTTATTACAAGCAGTAAAAAATAATATTGGGGTTTCTATATTGCCTGAATATCTAGTCAAAGATGATATTTTAAATGGTGACCTGATCATTGCATGTGAGGAAACTTACACCCCCAAACAACGGTTTCATATACTTTATGATGAAGAAAGGCAGGAAGATTACGCCATTCGTCAATTTAGAAAATGGTTATTAACCCACAAAGATGACATGTAAATCTTCGGACCCCCATATGCACAGCACTCCTAACAATGTGTTTAGTTCTTCAGACCAAATCAACCTTATTGACGCTTTGGGGTCAAAGGCGTTTTTTGCCTCTTTGGTAAACCTCCTTAAAACGACCACAGAGTTCGATAGTAGCTCGGCTATTTGTTACAACAAAGACAAACCACCAGAGTTGCTATTTTCAGATTTACTGGAACATGAACAAGAGATCTTTTATGCCCGCTTTTTGGACGGCGCTTATGTGGCCAGTCCGGCATATCAGGGATTTATGAATAATGCCTCTGATGGTGCGTATTTGTGGTCTGAATTGATGCCAAAGGGGTTCAAAAGCTCGCAAATGTACATGTCATATTACCAACCCAGTAGTATCGAAGATTTATTGTATTTTTTTGTAAACTGCGGCGATAGTGGTTTTATTCAGTTCAGTATTGGACGCCACTCACCCAATCCCAAGTTTTCGGTGGACGAGTTTAATTGTTTGAATCAGATCAATAGGGTTATCATTGCATTTATTCGCAAACATTGGGAGATAGTTCAGCTTAAACACGCCCATGGTGGACAGACTTTGTCTTCTGTTGTGTCTACTCGCGTGAACTACTTACTAAACAACTTTGAGCCTGAACTGTTGACAGCTCGAGAACGGCAAATTGCTAAATTAGTGATAACTGGTCATTCGTCACAATCTGCCGCTGATAATTTACATATTTCACCTGGTACCGAGCGTGTGCATCGGGCCAAGCTATACGCCAAACTAAAATTGCGTTCCAGTTCGGAACTTTTTTCCTACTTTTTAGGCCAGTTAACCCGTCTTTCGTAACGTATTCAGCAATCTTCAATTTTCTCACTACAGGCTAAAAATACTCAATTAAATTAGATGTATAGTCTTTTTTGATAAGGAATGAGGTGAATAACAGGATACAATGTTTCGGTTTTATGAAGTTTTTATCACACTTTGTATTTGTAATATATTTGTCGTTTTTCGCTGCTAGTTTTTCCCCCGCGCTGTTTAAGCACATTCTAAACGTCACACGCTAAATCAAACTTTCTATTAAAAATAGTGAATTAAAAACGCACTCTTCGTTGTGGGTTTTGTGCTGATTTTTCGTGTTTTGTCATGATGTTCAACAAGTATACCAAATCCAGTTTAGGCTGAGGTTACCTTGCGTAAAATAAAAAATAACTCATATCTGAAGGGATAATTACAATGAAAACAACGTTTTCGAACTCACGTTCGCTAGGGTTACTTTGTCTTGTAGCGGGTCTTAGTGCCTGTGATGACGACAAAATTATTGAGGTTGAAGTACCAGTTGAAGTGCCTGTAGAAGTCCCTGTAATGGTGAATGCAGAGCACACCATGTTAACTGACCCATTCCTACAAGTTCCAACTGATAGTTCAGTCAATGTAGTGTGGTTCACTAATTTTGAAGGTTCTGCACACACTTTGACTTATGGTGACGCTACTACCTCTGATGTGACCACTACCCAGTTAAGCCGCATGATGGAAGATGCTTCCTCTCAACAGTTTGGTAAAACCTATGATGCCGTGAGCTATCGTTCGGTTTATCGCCACGAAGCGACTGCAGAAGGGTTGACCCAAGGTGTACGACTAGACTATTCAGTATCGAGTACAGATGAGGATGGTTTTGTATTTGCTAGTGATACTTTTACATTAGCGCCAGCGCCAGCAAAAGATGCACCGTTAAAAATCCTATTAACGTCTGATTTGCAGTCAAAAAAGAACGTTGTAGCTAACTACCAAAAGGTGGTTGAAACTGTAGGTACACCTGATGCGGTTTTGTTCGCCGGGGATTTTGTAAATGTACCAGACCGCGCTTCAGAATGGTTTGACCAAGCAAAAGATAACGCGCCTGGTTTCTTCCCTGCGCTGCAAGGCCACTATCAAAAATACCTACCTGGCTTCCCATACAATGGAGGTGAAATTCTGCAACATTCACCGTTGTTTGGCACCATAGGTAACCATGAAGTTATGGGCCGATATAATCCTACTGAAGATGATTATTCTCTCAATGGTAGCTTCAATGATCCGCAACCTGCATGGTATGCAGAAGCGGCCTACGAGCAAGTTAAAGCCGACGTTAACCCAACGGATGATGCAGACATTAAAGCCCAATGGATTGCTGATCAATCACACAACCAAACGAGCTTCTTAGATATTTTCTCTTTTCCTGACGATGGCCAGGGCGGTGAAGAATACTACGCTACAGCATTTGGTGACGTATTTATTATTTCCATGAATGTATCAAGAATATGGCGCTCTTGGAGTGTGTCTGGTGCCAGTAAATCGAAATTTGTAGAGGGTTTGAGTACCTTAGAAGACCCTTCTCAATGGGGCTTTGGTGAGTTTTTATTTGAACGCTTTGATAAAGATTCTGACCAATATGCATGGTTAGAATCAGTTATGGAAAAGGATGCGTTTAAAAATGCAAAATACAAAGTGGTTATGGCCCACCAAGGGGTATTTGGTTTAGGTGACAATACCGTTCCAGTATTATCTCAACCGGTTATGCAACTAGTGGAAACCGATACCCAAGGGAATGAATCTATTACTGAATTCACCTTTCCTTTGAGTGCGGATACCTGGACCAATGACGTTGAACCCATGCTAGCAAATGTCAGTGAGGTGCGTTATCAATACCCACTTGATCAAGATGTCTGGTTAAATGATATTGAACCTTTATTGTTGGAAAATGGTGTTGATTTAGTTCACATCGGGCACTCACACTTATGGAATCGTGCTCAGGTTGAAGATTTACACTATTTAGAAAGCTCGAACGTGGGTAATTCCTACGGTGCTTATTATGTGGATAGTAGCGGTGTGTATACCAGAGATGTACGTTCCAGTTATGCGGATTTTTGGGCTGATGTGAATTCAGCAAATCCTCGCTGGGCTATTGAAGATTATCCACCGAATGGCGACCCACAAGATCGCGTTATGAGTTTCCCCACCGTGTTTAGTCCTATGAGTTTGGAAAATGAAGACTATCCAAATTTACCATTTGTAACGAGCAATACCTTATCGGTCTTCTCTATTTTGGATACCGGCACGGGAACTGTGCAAAGTTATGTGTTTGACCCAACTAATCTGAATTCTGATGTTCAGTTATTTGATGAGTTTTCCATCGAATAAATCTGTTGTTGTTTATCAGCTAATAGCCGGCTAAGGTTATTAGCTGATTTTTTTGAGGATTAAACTGGCTTTATGTCGGCAATATTTACTTCTTCAATATGCAATTGAATATCTAAAACGGCTTCAGTGCTGTGCTTAGAAAAATAATGACCTTGGATAGGTGCGATAACATCTGGGTTATGGCTAACGGCAGTAGGTATAAAAAAGCTGTTTGCCAAAATGCCATTAGTCGGATCAAAACCTTTCCAGCCCGCACCGGGTAAATAAACTTCGGCCCAAGCATGCATTGAACCCACTGCGCGATTGAAACTATGGTTGCCTTCCTCGGAAGATGGGGGATCAAACAAATACCCGCTCACAAACCTGGCGGCTAACCCCAATTGACGAACGGCTGAAATAAATAGCATCGCCATATCTCGACACGAGCCTGAACGTGACGCTAGTGTGAGATTTGGACTTTGGATACCTTCTTCATCTCTGCGCACGTAACTTATGTCGCGACCAATGGCTTGGTTAATATCCGTTAAAAACTGCACAATATCTGGGTGTTTTGCCGGGGAGGGAACTGCTTGTTGAAACCAGCTAAGCACCTGAGATTCATTTTCATCAACTTGGTCTTCACCTAAGCGATATGGAGTTAAGGATCTCAGATCGTCGCCTCGATAATCAAAAGGGTATTCAATGGCATATGGCTCAAGTAAGAAATCGTAAGGGTTATCATCATTAATCTCTACATGAATAACCGTCTTAAATTCTAAGATGTCCGACTCCGTAAGACCAAAGTTGCATTTTACCACTGAATTGCCTTCAACATCGCTGATAAAACTTTGTTGTGCAGGCGGTATTGTTGCTATTGAAAAGCTATGAACCCGCCTCTGATGGCCTTCAACGGGGTGAAGATACAAACTGTGCCCTGAAAAACTAACTGGGCCTGAGTATGTATGACGAGTTAAGTGCTCGATACGCAGTATCATAAGTTTATCGTGTCCCAAAGTTAGTATGTGTTACTCAAACACTGCCGAGAATTGAGGTTATACCCTACTTGCAGATGATGCAAACTACAATCTGTTGGGGGCGTTTCAAGGGGGAGTGAAATTATTTATTGCACAAAAAGTAGCGTTTTATTGTATTTAACTTGCAAGTTAAAACCAATTTCATTTTTCTTTTGAAAATTATGATAAGTCATTTACCTTATCAAAGGATGCCATCTTTCCAATTCACCAACTCGCTTGTTCTGACAAAAATAACTCGGTTAACTTGCTCAATAGTGGTTATTAGATTGGCACATAAACAGCTTACATGATAGCAAAATAAAACATCACTAAAATAATAGTTAACTGTTTTAATTATAAAAAATTCTACTTTTGGACTCTTCTAGCACTATCCTTAGTTATATATTGAATCGTTTTTCTAATTTGGTTTTTAACTTCCTTACTATTCCATATTCATGTGTTTTTTATTAACTGAAAATTTAAAATATACAAATTATTAACATTTTAGCTTGCGTAAATATACTTAGTTGTGTGATGATGATTCAACTACTTGGATATTTAAAACAAACATTGATTGTGGTGATGTTTCAATGGGTTAGAAAGCAGGAGGTAACACTATATGGCTTATATTTTTGATGCAGTAAGAACCCCAAGAGCGAAAGGGAAAGAGGGCGGGGCGCTGGCAGCAATGAAGCCTGACGAACTTGTGTCTCAGCTAGTGACGGCGATTCAGCAACGAACCGCCACTGAAATCAATCCAGAGGCGTTGATTTTAGGAGCCGTGGGGCAGGTGGGTGCCCAAGGGGGAAACATTGCATTGGTATCGAAGTTTCGAGCTAATTTAGCAGATTCCACCACAGCGTTTTCAGTCAACAATTTTTGTGTCTCTGGACTTACTGCAGTTTCTCAAGCCGCAGCAATGATTGACTCTGGGCAAGCACAAACCGTCTTGGCCGGTGGCGTAGAGATGATGTCTAGTGTTCCATTTATGGCGGATAAAGCAGATTTTTACACTGACCGAAGTTTACCTCTACGCAGTCGCTATTTATTGGTTGCACTTGCTGCAGATCGATTAGCAGAGGATCAAGGGATAAGCAGAGAAGAACTTGATCAAGCCGCACTGAGATCTCAACAACGCACAAAAGCTGCAGAAGATAGCGCGCTAGTGGCATCACGAGTTGCAGTAAATGGTTTAAACCATGAAGAGTGTCTGCATCTTGGAACTCAAGCGTCATTAGCATCACTAGCGCCTGCTTTTGCAGGTGCCGCTAAATACTATAAAGACATACTTGGTAGGGATATCGACCATCGCCACACTATTGCCCATGCACCGCCGATTTCAGACGGCGCGGGCTTAGCTTTGGTGGGAACTAAAGATGCCATAGATGCGCCACCTCGGGCACGAATCGTTGCTTGTGCAGAAGTTGGTGGTGATCCCGCAGAGTCGTTAACGGCTGGCATTGCTGCTATGGAAAAAGCTTTATCCCGTTCAGGTTTGTCATTGAATGACATGGATCGAATTGAATACATGGAAGCGTTCGCTGTAAGCATCGTCAAGTTTATCCGTGATTTTGATGTGTCAGCAGACAAGGTAAATGTTTCAGGTGGGCATTTAGCAAAAGGCCATCCTCTGGGGGCATCAGGAGCAATATTACTTTCTACCCTATTAGATACCTTAGATGTTGCAAAGGGACGATATGGTCTTGTGGTTGCAGCGGGTGCTTCGGGTATTGGCAGTGCGATGATTGTAGAACGATTAGGGGAATAAGTAATGAATGAACAGCAAACATCAATTGATATTATCGCAAAGCATCAAACTACCCTAGAGCAGGCCATAGAGGCTGTCAAAACTCGGAAAAGCTGGAGTCCATTCAAAGACTCACCTTCGACCAAAATACATGGTCCGGAAAAGCCGAATTTAGGAAAAGCCGCATTTACGGCGCATCTGAATCAACCTTTTACACTGGATCTGCCCGGAATTAAAGGTTGGGCAGGTGAGGAAGTTTCACCTTTTACTCAACAGAAGCTGGGGATCACATACCCACTTTGTGAACCAGAAATCATCATTGGATCAGCAAAAACGGCCATGACGAGTTGGGCAAAAGCAAGCCCTGATTTACGGGTGGCATTATGCCTGGAAATTGCGCAGCGCATGTACGACAGAAATTTCGAAATGGCACACTCGGTCATGCATGTGGCTGGGCAAAGTTATACCCAAGCTTTTAGTGGTTCAGGTCCTAATGCCTTGGATCGCGGTATTGAAGCCTTAGCTTACGCCGCTATTGCAATGGATAATGTTACGCCGAGCGCCCAATACCATAGAACCTTCGGTCGCGAAGAAGTGAATCTAGACAAAACTTATACACTCGTGCCCAGGGGGATTGGATTAGTGATTTGTTGTGCATCATTTCCCACCTGGAACGCATATCCAGCTATGTTCGCCAGCTTAGCCACCGGCAATCCGGTCGTGGTTAAACCGCATCCTATCGCTATTTTACCCATGGCAATTGTGGTTGAAACCTGCCGCGCTACTTTAGCGGAATTTGGGTTTGACCCAAATTTAGTCACTCTGGCGGCCGATACGTTGGCTGAGCCTGTTGCACAACACTATATTAAACACCCTGATGTGCAGATCATCGATTTTACTGGCAGTCCTCGTTTCGGTCATTATTTGGAAAGCACTGTGACTCGCAAGCTGCTCTATACCGAAACGGCGGGAGTAAACAGCGTGGTTGTGGAGTCGGTAGACAACTTAGCTGAATCCATGCGTGCCATAGCCCGAGCGACGAGTTTATTTTCGGCGCAAATGTGCACCAGTCCGCAAGTCGTATATGTGCCTAAAGATGGCATTAAAACAGCAGATGGCCATGCCAGTTTTGAGCAGGTGGCACAAACCCTTGTGAATGAAATTGATGCCATTGGCCACGACCCTAAACTCGCCGCGGGTATAATGGGAGCCATTCAAGGGCAAGTTAGTCTTGATGTTGTCGAAGAAGCTGAAGCAATGGCAAACAAACATGGTTTACCAATCTTACGGCACGGGGAAGCATATCCTCATCCTGATTTTCCTAATGCACGAACGCTCACGCCACTTGTGATCTCCGCTACATCTGCTCACAAACAAATGTACTCAGAAGAACGCTTTGGTCCCGTATTATTTATTGTTGCGGCACAAAGCGGCGATGATGCCGCCCACGAAGCCACTGAACTGGCACGCACCCGGGGCACCATTTCATGTTATTTGTATTCAACCGATGAAGATTTTATTCATCGCTGGGTCGATGAGTATGCACAAGTTGGCGCAAACTTAACAATCAATCTCACCGGTGCTATGTGGATCAATTTTGCCGCAGCGTACAGTGATTATCACGTAACAGGATTGAATCCTGCAGGAAATGCGTGTTTAGCAGATCTGTCTTTTGTGGCTTCTCGATTTCGCATTGCCCAACGACGTCGACCGATTTCTGAGGGGGCAGCATGAGCCCAAGTGTGTACATTGTTGGGGCCTCAATGACGCCTTTTGGTAAACACATTGAACAGAGTGTTAAGTCATTAACCACTCAATCAGTGGAGGCCGCCCTGAAGGATGCAGGTATCGACAAACAAGCAGTGCAAGGCGCATGGTTTTCGAATACCCGGCAGCAAATGTTGGAAGGGCAGAATACCATTCGAGGGCAAATTGCGTTGCGTGCTGCAGGGATTGAAGGGATCCCCACTATCAATGTAGAAAATGCGTGTGCATCTGGTTCCACTGCGGTGCACCAGGCGATGACAGCAATAAAAGCTGGCATGCTCGATATCGCCTTGGTGGTTGGTACTGAAAAAATGGTTTACAAAGATCGACCCGAGAAAGTGGCCGCTGCATTTGCTGGTGGTACTGATATCCATGACCAACAAAGTGTACTCGATTATATTGTATCCATCGGCGGGGAAAAGCCCGGACCCGACCGCAGTTTGTTTATGGACTTGTATGCCGCTCAAGCGCGGGTGCACATGGATAGTTTTGGCTCAACTCAGGAAGATTTTGCTCGTATTGCAGCCAATACCCACTGCCATGGACAACATAACCCCAATGCACAGTACCGCACTCCCTTTAGCGTTGCCCAGGTGCTAGCGGATAAAAGTATCGTTCAACCCTTTACCCGTGCTATGTGCGCACCTGTTAGTGATGGTTCTTCTGCAATGGTTCTATGTAGCGAAAGGGTTCTAAAACAAATTGGTTTGTCACGGGCGGTTAGAATTCGTTCATTGGCGCTTTTGAGCACGATTACACGAGACAAATTTGATTATGCCCATCACATTAGTCGCAGGGGGGCACAACTTGCTTACCAGCAAGCCGGAATTGACCCTAAAGATATTGATGTTATTGAGGTTCATGATGCCACGGCGTTTTCGACGTTGGTACAAATTGAAAATTTAGGCTTGTGTGAGCAAGGTGAGGTGGGGGCGGCTTTACGAAAAGGAGACTTCAAGATTGGTGGCAGAGTACCCGTAAACCCATCTGGAGGACTGCTTGCTAAAGGGCATCCTGTTGGTGCAACGGGTATCGCCCAACTGTACGAGTTAACCAGCCAATTGCGAGCAGAGGCTGGCCCAAGACAAGTGGAAGGAGCGCGTATTGGGGTGGCAGAAAATGGCGGAGGGTTCCTCGGTGTTGAAGAAGGAGTCACGACCGTAACTGTGTTGGAGAAAGTGTAAATACACTTTTGATATCCATCTGCATTCTACCTCCAAGATTTAAGGAAAAAGCTTATTTCAAAGGCGGAACGAAGCAATAAGTGAACTGGCTAAAAATACAAATAAGAGAATGCTATAAATGAAAGAAGTTCAAACGTTAAATTTAAAATTACCGGTATTTTGCGCACCTATGTTTCTCGTTTCAGGTCCAGAATTGGTTATTGCAGCATGTAAAGCTGGGATCAGTGGCGGGTTTCCGTCTACCAACACCCGCACCATTGAAGAATTAGATAAGTGGATGAGCAAAATATCCAGCGCTTTAACCGATGAGGATGCACCTTGGATAATGAACTTAATTACCCATTCAACTTATACCCGTTTGGAAGAAGAGCTAAAACTTGTGGCTAAGTATAAACCGGCCATTGTGATCACAGCTCTGGGCTCACCTAAACCTGTAATGGAGACTGTAAAGTCTTATGGTGGGATGGTGTTTGCCGATGTGGTGGATTTAAAGCTGGCCAAAAAAGCGGCCCAGGCCGGGGTTGATGGACTAGCCTGTATTAGCGCCGGAGCGGGTGGTCATACAGGTCAACTCTCGCCCTTTGCTTTTATTTCAGCGGTGCGTGAGTTTTTTGATGGCTATATTGCTGTGGGCGGCGGTATTTCTGACGGCAGCGGCGTGGCTGGCGCTATCGCTGCAGGTGCCGATTTTGTTTATATGGGGACGCGATTTCTACCTGCTAAAGAAAGTATGGCTCAGGCAGAGTATAAAGAGATGGTAGTAGCAGCAAATGCAGATGATCTTATGGTGTCGGCAGCTATCACGGGAACAAAAGCATCCTGGTTGAAACCAAGTTTGCAGAAAGCCGGACTCGACCCTGATACCCTCGCAGATAGCGTAAAAAGAGATTATTCAGGGGGAGGAGATAATAAACGCTGGAAAGATATTTGGGCGGCAGGACAAGGTGTAGGACGCAGTCGTGCCATTGAATCTGTAGCCGATATCGTCGCTGATTTAGACGCTGAATATAGTGCAGCTATCGAGCGGTTTAAATGCAAGACCCTTTAACGCTCCTTATATCAAGTACAGATAGTTCTTCCGTGAGTATTTCTTAATTATATAAAACAAGGGGATAGCCCTATGAGCAAGATTTTAAATGGGATCCGAGTATTGGATTTTGGTCGATATATTGCTGGCCCCTTTTGCGCCACCTTGCTTGCCGACTTAGGGGCCGATGTGATCCGTATAGAAAAACCCAGCGGTGGTGAAGACAGGTATACAGTGCCAATTAGTGACCAAGGTGAAGGCGCATATCATACTCAGATTGGGCGCAACAAAAGGGCAATTACCTTAAACCTCACATCAGTAGAAGGCCGTGAAGTAGTGCGTCGTTTAGTGGCAACAGCTGATGTCGTGGTAGCAAATTTGCCGTATCCCGCACTGAAGAAACTGGGTCTTGATTACGAGACACTCAAAGAGATTAAACAGGATATTATTTTGACCACGGGCTCTGCATTTGGGGCGACTGGACCTTATGCCTCCAGAGGGGGGTTCGATACCGTAGCTCAAGCCATGTCGGGGGCTATGTATTTAAGTGGCAGTAAAGATGAACCAGCCAAGTCGTTTGCTCCTTACAATGATTTTGGCACTGCATCTTTGAGTGCTTTTGGTACATTAGCTGCGCTGATGCATCGTCAGCAAACGGGAGAAGGTCAAATGGTTGAAGGCACTTTGTTAGGAACCGCTTTAACCTTTAACAATGCTCCATTAATGGAAGAAGCCATTGGTGGCATAGGCCGACAAGGCAGTGGAACCAGAGGCCAATATAATGCGCCAACTGATACCTATCGTACTAAAGATGGCCATATTACCGTACAAGTCGTTGGTGCAGGAATTTACAAGCGTTGGGCGAGGTTAATGGGAGAGGAAGCATGGTTAGATGATCCTAGATTTGATTCAGACCAATCCCGAGGTGATCACGGTGAAATTATCGGTCAGCGAATGTCACATTGGTGTGAGCAGCGTACTAACCAAGAAGTGCTAACTGAATTAGCCCAAGCTGGTATACCTTGTGGCGAGATGCTAACGCCCCGTGAGGTGCTAGAAAACGAACATATTGTCGCAGCCAATATGTTTCAGTATTGCGAATATCCAGGAGTAGAAATCCCAGCGCCTATTGCAGATCATCCTATTCGTTATTCAAAAACCAAAGTTGCTAAATTTACACGGGCTCCTACATTAGGAGAGCATACCACTGAAGTGCTTAGTCAGGTTGGCTACACTTCTCAACAGATTAACGAATTGAAAACAAAGGGGATCATTTGAGGGGAATTCTCAGCTATTTACTGAGTTTGCCCCGACTGTTACTGATTTGCAGTGCGTAGGATGTGTCGGTTGGAAAGACCTCTTTTTTACAGCAGGAACAGATCATTTCGAGTTTCAAAGGATCTCCGCATATTGTGTGGGTAAGCAACAGTGGCGGCCCTTCAGGGGAGGGTAACCATTTGTCTCCCCACTGCATCAATGTCAGTATTATTGGATAGATACTGATACCTTTTTTAGTCAATTTATATTGAATTCGTCGTGAATCACCAGCAACTTCAGTGGTGGTTAGGAACCCGTCTTCACAGAGTTCTGAAAGACGGTTAGACAGAATATTGGTGGCAATATAGGTGGCTTTCAGAATACCTTGAAACTGGTTGACGCCACTAAATAGTGAACGAAATATCAACATGCCCCAACGATCACCTATGATTTGAATACTATCATCGAGTAAGGTTGTGCTGCTTGCAGACTTCGAGGTTTTACGTCGCCTCGCACTGTATTTCGCTTCCATTTCTCCGGCACCGGGGCCGGTTTCCCAGCTCACATCTAAAGGACTAATTTCAGTACCGCAAGACTCACAGGCTGGGAAGGGTTCGGTTATATTGCCACAGGATTTATGGGTGAGGACGATTTCCAGTTTTCCGGATTTTTGCCCCCATTGACGCTCCCAATGCAACATTGCCAAGGCAACGGGATACAAGTCGATGAATTTTTCAGTGGCTTTATATTCGTAACGTTTTGGTCTTTCACTGTATGCGACTTTGACCATGCAACCTTTGTCGATTAGACGTTTGAGTCGATTACTCACCACGGGTTTTAACAGCTTAGTTTGTTGGCAGAACTCGTCGAATCGTCTAGCGCCAAGCCAATAACTTTCCATGATCAACAAAACCGGGCTATCACCTATAATTTCAAGTGCTCGCCAAATTGAGCAAGTTTGAATGAGTTTTACGTCGGTAGATGGGCTATTCAAATGAGTCGGTTCCTTATCTATTGTCACTTCTGACGGATCCCTAATCTAAATCATATCTCCAATTATATAGGTGTGATTATGAAAGTTACTAGGAATAAATAATAGCTCCTAATTTGGCGCTTAAATTGCAATTTAAACACAGCATTTGCCAGTGCAATTATGGCTCAAATTTATCATTGCTATAGATTAAAATTAGGTTAGTTCCATATGGTTTTATAACAAAAGTTAAAAAAGAATAGTTTGCGCTAAATCAAAAATAAAATTATTTTTACAAACTGAGGGAGAGCTAATCAACTTGCCGTTTAGCTTAACCCATTAGTGCTCATCGGTTCCGACAATGAACGCGGCACAGGTAGTGGCACTTCCGCCAAGGTTAAAAATACCCACGTTATTGGCGTTTTCTATTTGGTAATCTGCGCATTGCCCTGTGGTTTGCTTATAGGCATCCAGCATCATTCTGACTCCTGTTGCGCCCACGGGGTGTCCAAGCCCAATGAGTCCGCCACTTGGATTAATTGGTAAGTCACCATCAAAGGTAATTATGTCATTTTCAACGGCCTTCCATGATTCACCTGGGGCGGTTAAACCTAGATGATCAATTAGCATGTATTCCGTCATAGAGAAGCAGTCGTGAACTTCCAGTAAATCTAAGTTATGCACACTTTCTAAGTTAGCCCGCAACAATGCATCTGCAAAGGTGCGCTTAACGTGGGGGAATATTAATCCATCATGTTCGCTCAATTCCAATTTGCGGTTCATTAATAGAGGGGCACTGCGATGTCCCCAACCTTTTATTTTGGGTATTGAAGATAGGGGAATATGGTTTTTTCTCGCATATTCAGCAGCGTAACTTTCAGTGGCTAAAAATACCACTGCAGCACCATCAGTTATTTGGCCACAATCCTGTTTCCGTAAGCGGCCTTCTACAACAGGATTAAACTCATTGTTGTCCATAAAACTTTGTTCATAGAATTGCCAATTTCGGGTTTGTGAATTTGGGTTGCGTTTAGCATTGGTAAAGTTTATATCTGCAATTTTAGATAGATGTCGCGTATCAATGCCGTACCTATGTTGATAGTGTTCGAGTAAGTCTGCAAACATTTTCGGCCAAACATAGTTGCAACCTTCAGTTTCTTTACCTACCCAGGCAGCAGAGCCCAAATACTCAGCGCCTTTTGCTGAGTTAACATTGCGCATCAGTTCAATACCTAAAACACAGGCAAGCTGATAGTGCCCGGCTTCTAAATCACGCATGGCACTTAATAAGGCAATAGAGCCTGAGGCACAGGCCGCTTCATGTCTTGATGTGGGAATGTCCGCAAATTCAGGAACTGCGTGGGCGAAGAAACCATTAAGTTGGGCTTGTCCGGTAAACAGGTCAGATACAAAGTTGCCAACGTGGGCAACCTCTACATCCTCGGCAGGTACTTTAGAATCCTTCAAGCCTTGCTGTAAACAACTCTCGAATAAATCGTATATGCTCTTATTTTCCCTAGCCCAATTACGACTGAAATCAGTCTGATTACCGCCTAAAATGTAAATGTTTTGTCCATTCATATTGTTCTCTTCAGGGATTAATAATTTTTATAAACCAACAGCTTTTTCACTGTTAACCCAACAAGCGTGGAATCCGACAGGGACGCGACTGGGTATTTTGAGGCGACATACCGGACCAGCGTCTACTTTTCTAGCATCGAGAATAATAGCTTCACTTTCACCTGAATCCCCATAGGTCAAAAAGCTGATGAGGTAACCATCATCTTCGTTGATGGCATTATCGGCAGGTGCAAATGGAGTCTCAGAGCCACAAGTACCGTTGGGGAAGGCATACACTTGCTTTTCACGAGTTTGGTGATCAAATTTAAACACACCACTAAAATTAATTAGCGAATCGCTAGGCATGAGGGTGGAATAACTATATCGATATTTTTTACCAGTCTTCCAATCTGCATTGATCATTGGAAACTCAACATTGGTATCGTCAAGTTGTTCTTCGGTGGTTTCACCTGTGGCTAAATCAAACGTCCAACGGTACAGTTTTACGTCTTTCCAGGTGCCGGCGGATTCCATTCTTTCAATGACGCCATCTCCAGGTTTGCGTGGTGTAATAGGATCCGGTTGACGACAACCATCCATAATGATTTTACCGCTCTCTTCATAGGCATTAACGGTGTGATACATATAACATGCACTGGCATCAAACCATTGTATATCGTCGGTAGTACCATGTCTGGGTACTACCGCAAACCGGCTTGGACGGTCTTTGAAAAAGTGTAATCCGTGGCTACCTTTGTTCCAATGCAGAGGTAAGTCCATCAATATTGAGTAGTTTTCAGTAATTGCCATGTCGTGGGGCAGCCGGGCGCCAGGTAGAGGGATCTCTATGTAATTGGTTAGCTGTCCTGTCTTGTCTACTACGCCGTATGTCATGTAGGGTTCTTCCATGTTGTAATCGAAGAACATTAATTCACCGGTAGAGTCATCTACTTTGCAGTGGGCAGACATCTGCCTGGGCAATTTACTGTTAAAGGTTTCTTGGCCTTCAGTTTCCAAGGTGACAGGGTTTACTCTGTATGGGATCCCTGTTTGATAGAACGTGGTTAACAAGGCACCATTGTGCCAAACCACATCTGTATTGGACGCATCTTTGATTGAGAAGTCACTGCCACTTCCTGGTGGCGAGTTTGGATCCGGTCTTGGCATTGCGTAGCCAGGCCATAATGCATTTTGTGCTTCGCTTTCCATATTAAAGTGTTTGGTTCTAATCCAACGGTTTTTATAACTGGCTTTGCCATTTTTAAAGGAAAGGGTATGCAACATGCCATCACCATCAAACCAGTGGTGGGGGCCTTTGCTGGCAAACCGAGGGTTCGCTCCGTTACGGACGTAAACGCCGGTTAAATCCTCTGGCACTTTACCTTCTAAAACCTCTAAACTATCGACTGTATGTTCAAATAAGGTTGGACCTAGTGCACCGTGCAAATATGGGTTCACATTATGAAGATGTTGTTCTTCTTTGGTCCACTCAGGAGTATCTTGTTGCTCATACTCTTTAATCATTTTTGAGTTCATGGGAGATCCTTTTTATGTGTTTTCTGGTGCGAATTGAATACATTCTGTTATCACAGTGATGCCGTTAGCTTATGGCGCATCACCTTGCCTAAGGCATTGCGAGGAATTTCAGCTACCAAATGCATTTTTTCTGGAAGCTTAAACGAGGCTATGTTTTGCCCTTTTAAATAGCCAATTAAGTCATCTAATGTCAGACTTTTCTGTGGTTTTAACGCCACAAATACGGCGATTCGTTCACCCATCATTTCGCAAGGGTAGGGAGCCACAGCGACATCTAATATGTGCTCATGACTACTTAATAGGTTATCCAGTTCAGCCGGTGCTATGTTCATTCCGCCACGTATAATCAGATCTTTGCAACGACCTATAAACTTAAAGAAGTCAGGGTCTTGTGCTGAAATTTGAAAAAGATCACCGGTTTTAAAAAATCCGTCTGAGGTAAAACTTTGCGCGGTTTTTTGTGGGGCTTTAAAATAACCATCAAATACGCCAGCGCCTCTTATTTGTAGCTCTCCAGAGGTGTCATTTTGAGTGATTTCAGTGTTTGTTTTTACATCCACTAATCGTGTTTCAAGTAAATCACTTTTACGCGGGAACAGGCGGGCGCGCTTTTCAGGGGACGTAGTTTCATTCGGACCACATAGTAGGCTCATGCCTTCGTTTGAACCAAAATGGTTGACAATTTCTATGTTAAACAATTGTTTGTATCCGTCTACCATCCACGCATCAAGAGGCGCAGAGCCGGAACCAATAGCACGAATTGTCGAAAAGTCGATGGCACTTCTTAGTTTTTCATCTTTCAACAAAGTGTTGAGCAATGTGGGAGGGGCCAAGGTGTAATTCACCTTTTCATCGACAATCTGTTGTAAGAACACGGGTAAATTTAACGGGTGATGAAGAACGAGTTTGCCACCACTGTATAACCAGCTTAAAAACATGCCGCCAATGGAGGCCATATTGATAAGCGGGAAGGGATTGAGCAAGGTTTCGTTATCTTCAATTTGATTGCCTAAATAGGTGGCTTTACCTATGGCTAACCATTGGTTATGACTACGGGGAACGCCTTTGGGGTCGCCTTCAGTGCCAGACGTCCAACAAATTGTAATCAAATCATCGGCCCTGATTGGGTATTGGCGGGTATAAGCTTGGTATTCCTCAGGGGTTATCCCTTTGTCCATTATCGTATATAAGTTAGCGTCGGATTTGCCTTCTCCCCAACTCAATATTTTGGGAGGGCTGTTCAACTCAGATAACGCCACGCTGCGATGTATTTTTTCCAACAATTCTGTTTGTTTAAAACTTGCTGTAGTGATAACGGCTTTGGGTTGTAACATTTGCAAAATAGTGCGCAGTTCACTTTCTTGATACTGCACGGGGACTGGGCTGAGGATAACCCCTAACTTGGAAGCAGCTAAGTAGCAATATATGAGCTCAACCACGTTTGGCATTTGTACCAACACAATGTCATCTTTGATTAACCCCAATTGCAAAAAAGCGCCAGTGAGCTGTTCTACTTTATGTGACAACTCCTGGTAACTTAGGCGTTGGGGTTGATTGCCAGTCAAGCTTGGTTTATCAATGGGATCAACTAACGCTGTGCGTTGCGGATACTCAGAGGCTGTTTTGTCAAACAATTCATGGAGCTTCACCTCTCCCCATTCTCCTGAGTCGTGGTACTGCTTTATTCTGTCTAATGTTGAAGTAATCATTCTAATTTACCTTCAGAATTCGCTATCTTTTGCACGTCTTTTTTACTGTAGTAAAACAACTAGAATACCGCCTTAACAAGACGGTATTCGAGTAATTAATCTGTGCTTAGAAGTTATAAGTAAACTCTACCGCTACACTTCTAGGCCGCTCGTAAATGCCATAATAGGCAACCCCTGTTCCACCCGTGAGTGTGGTTGAAAAGGGCAATGAATTAGACAGGGTCATGACGCGTTCATCAGTAATATTGCTGCCAATTAACGCGAGTTGCCATTTGTCGTCATAGTCGGCCAATGCTATGCGAAGTCCCCAACGGGTATAGCTGTCTTGCATCGTATTTGGATCGATAGTGACACCGGCATTGTATTCGTCGCTGTACTCCATATTTAAGCTGTAGGTCATGTAAGCCCAATCGCTGATGTCTTGTTGGTATTGCAGTCTTAAATTACCTGAAAACTCTGGGGTGTAGATAGCCCGTTCACCAGTAAGGTTACACAAGCCATCAACGGAGGAGCTCAACACTTGATCTGGCAACACCAAATCCGGGGCACATTGGGCAACGTCGAAATCCAGATATTCAAAATCTAGGTAAGCCAAGGAACCTGTTAATACCAAAGATTCTGATAGCAACCAACGACCATCTATTTCGATGCCTTTAATTTCTGCTTCAGCGGCATTTTGCACGTTAAATCCGACGGTGCCATCAAACTGGGTCACTTGCAGATCTTCATAATGGGTGAAGAAAGCGGCGCCATTGATTTCTATATAACCAAATCCAAATTTTCCACCTAGTTCATAACTTGTTGCCTGTTCGTCTTCAAACTCAAACGAACCTGGATTGACCGGATTGTCAGGATAGCTATTGGAACGAATATCAAAACCACCGCCTTTACTACCTTGGGTATATGAGGCATAAAATAGCGTATCATCATCAACTTCGTATTGAATATTAAGTAATGGATCAAGTTGTGATTCATTGCGTGTACCTTCAAGATCGTGAGCATATATTTTTATGGCTCCCATCATGACTTCGAAACCCGCTTGGGGACCAAAAGCGGGAGAGCCCGGAAATAATGCGTCTGCAGGAATCCCACTAGTATTTTCGCCTGGTAAATTCAGCACGCGATGAGCGTCTTTTTCTTCTTTGCTGTAACGTGCTCCTGCAGTGACTGAGAGTTGCTCTGTGATCCGCCAGTTAAGCTGTGCAAAAGCGGAAAAGACTTGAGAGTCTTGGGAGAAGTCTCTATCCCAACTACCACCAACAATAGGCACATAAGCTGGATTTGCAGCAAAGGTGCTACCAAATAGCACATTGTCATAGGTAATTAGCTCATTATCTTGAATATAAATACCGGCTATATAATCGAGGTTTCCATCGGTGGGGGAGGCAACTCTTAACTCCTGGCTCCATTGTTTAAAGCGCTCTCCTTGAGTGGAACCATTAAATAAATCTAGTCCGGTATAGTCCACATCAATGAGTTCATCAGTGTCATACTTTAGATATGCAGTGGTTGAGGTAATTGTAAAATCATTGATATCGTAGGCGACGTTTAACATCAGAGTATCAACCGTATTATTACTTTCTTGCCCGTTGTTTTGGGATTTGTAATCTTCATCGGTTTCTACATAAAGCGCGCCACTGAAAATGGTAGAATATGAACCAATGGCCGAATGGTTTTCAATTGCTCTGCCGGCCGTGTCGAAGTTAGATGTTTCTGCCTTAAGTAAAATCGTTAAGTCATCGTAATCCCACTCAAGCATGCCTCTTAAATACAATTGTTCTGTATTGGGTTCGGTGCGATCTAAGGTTACATTTTCAATCCAGCCATCCATCTCTCGGTATGACGCAACAAAACGCCCTTTCAGATTGTCTGTTAGGGGGCCAGAAATAATACCTACGGTTTTAAATTCTTCTTGTTCGAATTCATATAAGGTTGAAATAGACGCTTCAAAATCATCAGTTGGTCGAGCCGAAGAAAGACTAATTGCGCCAGCAATAGCGTTTTTACCAAAGAGAATGGGTTGAGGTCCACGGAGTATTTCAACGCGCTCCAAATCCACTAGAGGTAATTGAATCAACTGATCTCGGCCGTAATAGACTTCATCAACGTACATAGCTACAGATTGTTCAAACCCTTTATTTCCGCCTGATGAAATACCACGAATACCGATTTGGTTAGTAATACCGGATTTTGTGATATTGAGATTAGGAACAGAGCTCGACATATCCGTTAGACTGTTAATGTTATTGCTTTTCAACAAATCCCCAGAAATGGCACTAATTGAAATAGGTACATCTTGTAATCCTTGCGAACGTTTTTGAGCGGTGACCTCGATAACTTCAAGGGATAACTCTGCATCTTTCCCATTGGTTTCTTGCGCTATTGCGTTAACACTGTATCCCATCATTAAAGCTGAAATATAAATGGCTACACGCGTCTTTTTATAATTAATCTGCATCGTCTGCTCCTAAATGCTTCGAACCAAAATATGCGTTTAAACTCAATAAAACGTTAGTCTAATAACGCAAGTGATATGACAATATACTCGTAGGTTCATTAATGCAAGTCTTTTTGTTAAAAAAATGTTTAAATAGGTTTCTATAATGTAATTATTGTTGGTATTTTATTTTAACTGATTGTTTAATATATAAGACTTATAATGAAAGTTACGTACTAATCAGTGCTTGTATTGAGGTGGAATTGAACATTATTTAGGTTAATTTACTAGGTTTTAGGCATAGGATGAGATAAGGTTTGTAGATGAATATTGAAAGTCAAATAATAACAAACCCAGTTGCTCGGGCACTTAAAATTGTCGGTGATCGCTGGACTATCTTGATCTTGCGGGATGCTTTTTTAGGCCGCCATAGATTCAGTGAGTTTAGAGAATTTAGTAAAATAGCCCGTGGGACTTTAACCAATCGTTTGGAGTTTTTGATTGAGAATGAGATTTTATATAAAGTACCTTATACTCAAACTCCTCCTCGTTTTGAATACAAACTCACGCCCCGAGGACTTGGTCTTTACCCTTGGGCATTAATGGTTTGGGAATGGGAGACGCACTGGGTGAACCACTCGGGAACGAAATTACCTTCTGTTTTACAGCATAATATCCAGGCTCAACATGAACTCAAACCAATATGTGTGTGCCGACATTGTCGTGTAGAAGTGCATTTTCAAGATGTGAAGCGAGTACAAGACAAATCCATCGATATTGTTTATACAGGAAATGTTGCTGATAACATGAATACACAGCGGCGTTCCAGAGGAAGCACTGTCTCTGATGCCGATCACCGGTTAGGCCATATTATTGAAATCATTGGCGATCGTTGGAGTAGCCTAGTGGTTGCTTGTGTCTTCTTAGGACTGAGTCGTTATGATGATATCCAGCAAAATTTAGGTATTGCCACCAATATTTTAGCGGATCGATTGAAACTCATGGTGGACTTAGAAGTATTGTCGCGAAATCTATACCAACAAACCCCCCCTCGATATGAATATACACTAACCGAAAAGGGGACTTCGCTATATGGTTTAATTTTAGCGCTACGTCAGTGGATGTTAGATTATTTTCCAGCGATGGAACGCCCATTTAAACTCATACACAATGCCTGTGGTTATGATCTAGATGTTGACGTTATTTGCGCCACTTGTTTAACTCCGCCCTTGCCTGAACAGGTAGGCTTTAGTACTCAGGAATAAGGTTGAACGACAGTTCATATTTTATTTTGCGAGGTTAATTCCCGTTTTAAAATTTTGCCTACAGGGGATTTAGGTAGCTCATCAATAAATTTAATTATTTTGGGAATTTTATAGGCGGCTAAATTACTGCGACAATGTTCTATTATGTCTCTTTCAGTCAGGCTATTTTGTTTACGAACTACAAATAATTGCACTGCCTCACCCGTGTCTTTGGATGTGATGGCAATAGCCGCAGATTCTTGAACGTCGTCTAAGCGGTTTACAACTTGTTCGATCTCCGCAGGGTAAACGTTAAAACCCGAAACAAGGATCATGTCCTTGATTCGATCCACAATATATACAAAGCCGTCTTCATCCATAGTCGCTATATCACCAGTGGCTAGCCAACCATCTTGTAAACTGGCCTTGGTTGCTTCTGGGTTGTGCCAATACTCCTTCATAATTTGCTTCCCTTTAACAAAGAGTTCGCCTTTGCCTCCAGGGCCGACAACTTGATTGTTATCACCAACAATTTTTATCTTAACCCCTTGCATTGGCTTACCCACTGAGCCTAAACGATAGTCCTGTTGTCCGCGATTAATAATCACCCCTGCAGAGGATTCTGTTAATCCGTAACCTTCGTTAATTTGGCATTGGGTGAGCGCTTCCCAGCACAAGGCAACACTTTGATCCAGAGCCATTCCCCCTGATAAAGTGAATTTTAAGCCTGAGAAGTCAAGGGTCCTAAATTGTGGATCGTGGCACAACATATTAAATAGGGTATTGATACCTACAAAAAGACTGAACTTTGTGTCTTTTAAGGCGTTGTATAGGGCGGGCAGATCTCGTGGGTTAGTAATTAAGATACTGGTAACACCATAAATAACTCCAACCATAATGTGGCCTACAAATGCGTACACATGGTAAAGAGGTAAAGGTGCGGCAAATACCTCATTACCCGCTTCAAACACCGCTGTAGTATGCCAAAAGCTGTGGGCGGCGCTGACTAAGTTTTCATGGGTTAAAACAGCCGCTTTAGATAGCCCTGTAGTTCCTCCGGTGTATTGCAATAGTGCGGTGTCATCAGTTTTAGCTGGTACCGGATGGAATTGAGATTGACTACCAAGGGATAATAGTTCCGCGTATTCACAACAATCGACATGTAAATTTTCTAAGGTTGTAGGCTGATTTTGCAAGAAAAAAAGTGCTGATATGTCAGATTCATTCACCAAGTTAGTGACCAATTCTATTGAAGAGCTTAAAACGAATAGCGCTTTTGCTCCCGAGTCCTGATAGATGTGGCGAAGTTCGTTTGCAGTGTATAAAGGATTAATATTAACCAGAATTAAGCCCGCCCGCAGTGCTCCCCAAGCAACTATGGGGTAGGCTAGACAATTCGGTAATTGCAAAGCAATTCTATCGCCAGGTTGCAAATCCGTATAGTTTTGTATGTAAGCTGCAAAATTTCTTGAATCTTGGTCAAGGGCTAAATAACTCAGGCTTTGTGTGCCACAACGAAAGGCAGTATGTTGACTAAATTGCTTGCAACCTTGATTAAACACAGATTGTAACGTGACGTTTTCTAATTCAGTTGTTACTTGATTGTTTAAATTCATGTTTATCTCAAAAAGCTTATCTTAAAATTGGTTTTCAATAACACTGGAAGTGATCCATCAGCCTGCTAGCATCAATGGATACTTGTATATGTTAGCGGGTGATTAAAACTGCTCAGTATCCATTGCCATTAGATTTTGCGCACCAGATTGTATGGTTAATTTTAAAGTGGCAGTGCGGGGAAGTATTCGTTGAAAATAAAAACGTGCAGTGTTGATTTTACTGTTATAAAAATCGCGATCATGTGTCTGAGCTGCCTGTTTTTGTTTGTCGAATGCCACTAAGGCCATTCTTGCCCAGAAATAGGCTAAAACGGTGTACCCAGAAAACATTAGAAAATCCACTGATGCGGCACCCAATTCATCAGCATCTGCACCAGCAGATTTGCCTATTGTATTGGCTAATTCTAACCAATCATGGGTTGATTGCTTAAGTGGCCCGATAAACTCCAGCATATTTTCAGTTGATTGGTGGGATTCACAAAACTCTAATACGATATCGGTAAAGTTGGTTAATAAGCTGCCTTTAGAGCCCATCACTTTTCTGCCAATCAAATCAAGGGCCTGAATACCAGTGGTACCCTCATATAAGGTAGATATGCGACTATCACGCTGATTTTGCTCCATGCCCCATTCTCTAATGTAGCCATGGCCACCAAATACTTGCACGCCGTGATGGGCTGCCTCACAGCCTAACTCTGTCATAAATCCTTTGCAGATTGGCGTGAGCAGCGCTAATAGTTGTTTGGCATGATGTCGTTGTTGTTCTGATTGCCCTAGCTCAGCGATATCGAGTTGCTGAGCAACATAATATGCAAAGGCTCTAAAGCCTTCAGCCAAAGACTTGATGGTGAGTAACATGCGACGAACATCTGGATGCACAATAATAGGATCCGCAGGCCCCTCAGGATTCTTTACACCACTTAAAGAGCGCATAGCTAATCGTTCTTTAGCGTAGGGAACAGCACCTTGATAGGCCACTTCAGAATGGACTAATCCTTGTAAGGCTGTTGTTAACCGAGCTGAATTCATAAAGGTAAACATGGCTTCAAGGCCTTTGTTGGGCTGGCCAATTAAATAACCTTTAGCGCCATCAAAGTTCATTACACAGGTAACAAACCCATGTACTCCCATTTTATGTTCGATGGAACCACAGCCAACCTTGTTTCTCGCGCCTATTTTACCTTCTTCAGTGACTAAAAACTTTGGTACCACAAACAGTGAGATCCCCGACGTACCTTCAGGGGCACCGGGTAATCGGGCCAGCACAATATGCACAATGTTTTCTGCCATGTCGTGCTCCCCACAGGAAATGAAGATTTTTGTTCCGCTGAGGATATATTCATCATTAGCTACGGGTGTGGCTTTGGTTTTTAATTGACCTAAATCAGTACCGCAATGGGATTCCGTTAAACACATGGTGCCAGTCCACTTGCCGCTAACTAAGTTGGGGAGAAAAGTGTTTTTAAGTTCTTCGGTGCCATAACTGACTAGCGTTTTTATTGCTCCTTCACGTAAACCAGGGTAACCCGACCAAGCAACACTAGCGCTACACACAAGTTCACTGACAATGACATTCATAGATTCTGGTAAACCTTGACCACCATATTCTTCAGGCATTGCTAACGATGGCCATCCCCCTTCACAATATTGTTGATAAGCTGCTTTGAAACCTGGTGGGGTAGTGACCCCATCGGCACTCCACTGACAACCGTGCTGATCCGCAACGGCATTCAATGGCGATATGACCTGTTCAGAAAACTTTGCAGCTTCTTCAATGATAGCCCACTGCATAGACTGATCTAACCCCACATCTTTATTCAAATTTTGATAATGCTCAGTGAACTTAAGTAGGTCGTTTGTAACGAACTGGATATCACGAAGAGGAGCTTTATAAGATGGCATTGAGATTACTCCAGAATTTTTAATTTATATCAGGCTTAACCTTAAACAAGTTGAAGCTGGCTTACTTTCTATTCGAAAAACATATCGGAACAACAGATGGCCACAATAACCACTAAGTTCTTTAATGCAAGTAATGTTAATTTGATGAGTCTATTAAAGCAAGTAACTATGTTAAATAAGTTTAAATTTATTTACTTGATATTAACTTTGTGAGGTTTTAGTGGCAATAAAAGCAAGTCTTGATAAGCTGTATAACGAGCCATGACTCTATATTTTTTGAGGTTTAATTTATTGATAAATAGAATTATTATTGTATTTTGAACAGGTTAAACTGGTTCAAATAGGGGACGGTAAGGCTAATTCAGAATAGCCTTACTTTACTGGCTAGTTGAAGATACTATCCCACTGTTTATCGAGTTGGCTGTGGGCTTGATTGAGAGAAACGGCCCTATATAGGTTGTTATATTTTTCAATAAGACCAAAGCGATGCAACTTATTTAGCGCATCCTCTATCTCGAAATCAATTTCAAAGTCGAATTGCTGAGCAAACCAATGTTCAATTTGCTGATCTAATTGCTCGCTGCTGATCGCTTGTGTATTTATCAGTAAAAAGTAGTAGGCGAGTATGGCTTCTTTACATTCTTCCTCTTCAGCTGCATCAATTAAGTGATGAAATACTCCGGCGTTGTTGTCGAGGTTTTTAAAATACAGGTTATCTGCCAGTGCTTTCATAAATTTTAATTTGCGATTCTTGAATTTACTCCATTCTTTAAAGATAAAGCCTCCAATCACGCCTGCACCCGCGCAAAGGGCGACAAGTTCTTGTGTGCCAATGGTGACGGCTTTATCTGATAAACCAATCCAATAACTGATCAATCCTGCCATTAGTAACAATGACGCCCCTAATTTTGTTACCAATACCACGGTTCCACCGACTAATGCAGAGCCGCCAATAATGGCTTTATCTAAGGTGCGCATTCGCACTTCGCTGTTTGGGAAGAGCATTTCTAAATCGGCTTTTGGGACATTTTGGAATAACTTTATGATGGTAGAATTCGGTTCAAAATTCAGGGATTTCATTTTCTTTGAGACAAAGTAGTCAGCATTTTTAAACTTTATATAAACGGCCACTTTGTCATAATTGGTGAAGCTGACTTGTTGTTTCTTCAAGCCCCAAAATTTGCTCAAGGTTTCCGTTTTTTGGTATTCCCCTCGACGATAGAACACCACTTCTGCGAAGTCTTCAAATTCCACTTCCAGTCTAACTTTAAATAAAGACGCTTCATGTAAAGCCTCTTGCAAATCTTGTTCGGTCACTTTTTCAAAGTTCGCCGCATTTAATACCTGTGCAAACGTTTGCGCAAAAACCTGTTGTTTGTTATCTAAGGATTGTTTAGTGGTTGAATGGACGGGCAGGGTGTCAGAGTTAGGATCAAAGGGCGCGTAGCTATCTTTTAATATTTCAAGGGTTTGATGATATTCAAAATGCAAAGTGCTCACCAGTATGTGGCACAAATCTATGAATGCATTTTTATCTTGTTCATTGAGTTGGCCTTGTTGCAAACAGGCGTTGATAAGATCCGCTTTTCTTAACGGGATGAACCGATCTTTTTTAATACTTTGCTGCATAAAAGGGTAATGGCCTGTTAATTGTGCTTATTCTGGTTTCGCATCACCGGTAACCATGGCTAATGCCAGAGCTTCGGCTACACGGATACCATCTATGCCAGCAGACCAAATGCCTCCAGCGTAACCTGCACCTTCGCCTGCAGGGTATAAACCTGCTACGTTAACGCTTTGATAATCTTTGTCGCGTTTAATACAAATAGGTGATGAGGTGCGAGTTTCGACGCCAGTGAGTAAACCATCCGCTTTAGCAAATCCTTTGATTTGACGATTAAACGCTGGAATTGCTTCGCGAATGGATTCGGTAACAAAGTCTGGTACCACTTTGGATAAATCCGTCAACGTAATGCCTGGCGTATATGAAGGTTTAACATCGCCTAATTCTGCACTGGCATTTCCTGCCAAAAAGTCACCAATTAATTGTGCCGGCGCATGATAATTTTCACCGCCTACTGCAAAAGCCATATCCTCTAAACTACGTTGTAATTCAATACCTGCCAATGGGTGGTCGGGATAATCCTGTTCAGGGGTAATGCCAACTACTATGGCGCTGTTGGCGTTGCGTTCATGTCGGGAGTATTGACTCATTCCATTAGTGACGACTCTTCCTGGCTCAGACGCAGCAGCCACAACAGTGCCACCTGGACACATACAAAAACTATACACAGTACGACCATTTTTACAGTGATGTACTAATTTGTAGTCTGCCGCACCTAAAATAGGGTTGCCGGCATTATCACCGAATCGACATTTGTCGATCATGCTTTGTTCGTGTTCGATTCGAAAACCTACTGAAAATGGCTTGGCTTCAATATGCACACCCTGTTCATACAGTGCGGTGAAGGTGTCTCTTGCACTATGGCCAACGGCTAATACTACGTGTTTACAGCTAAGATAATCCCCTCCAGCTAAGTGTAAACCTTTCAATTTATAACCTTCACTTTGTGGGGCTAAATCGAGTTTTTCTACTCTTGTACTAAAGCGAAATTCACCGCCTAAAGAAATTATTTTTTCACGCATTTTTTCAACCATATTGACCAATTTAAAGGTGCCAATATGGGGTTTACTGACATACATGATTTCTTCAGGTGCGCCCGCGGCGACAAATTCATGTAGCACTTTTCGACCGTAATGTTTGCGGTCTTTTACTTGACTGTAGAGTTTGCCATCGGAAAAAGTACCCGCTCCACCTTCTCCAAATTGCACATTTGATTCTGGATTAAGTGGTTTTTTACGCCAGAAACCAAAGGTATCTTTGGTCCGCTCTCGCACTTCTTTCCCCCGTTCCAGAATTATCGGCTTAAACCCCATCTGGGCTAAAATTAATGCTGCAAATAAACCACAAGGTCCTAGTCCAACAACGACTGGGCGCTCAGCTAAATTATCAGGTGCCTGAGTGACAAACTTATATTGCATGTCGGGAGTGATACGCACTTGTGGATCTTGCTCAAACTGTTCAAGCAGTTCAGATTGGTTTTTGACTTCCACATCAAGGGTATAGATGAGCTGAATGTCTCTGTTATTGCGCGCATCATAGCCTCGTTTAAACATATTAAAGGATATTAACTGGCTTGGGGTGATCTTGAGTTTGCTGAGAATTGCTTGCTCAATCGCCTCTTCTTGATGATTTAGGGGTAATTTAATATCCGTTAAACGTAACATAATACACACTCTTTAAACGCCGGACAGCCTTTCTGTCAGGGCGCGATATTTTAAATCAGCTAGTCTATGATAGATAGCCCTGTTAAATTCTATTTGCGTTGAAAACAGGTAGACAAAGATTGCCAGAACAATTTTTCAAAGAAACTTGTGTTTTTATGGTGCTTCTTTAAACTTGTCGGCATATTTTCAGCCTAACCAAAATAACTTTCAATGACCTTTGTAGTGACCGACAATTGCATCAAATGTAAATACACCGACTGTGTTGCTGTATGCCCTGTTGATGCGTTTTTTGAAGGGCCTAACTTTTTAGCGATTGATCCGGTAATTTGCATTGATTGTGCGCTCTGTGTACCTGAATGCCCGGCAGATGCGATTTTTCAAGATACCGAACTACCAACCGATCAACTTCAATATTTAGAATTGAATGAGCAGTTGAGCCAAGAATGGCCAAATATCACTGAATTAAAAGCTCCCCCAGAAGATGCGGACAAGTGGAACGGTGTTGTCGACAAGTTGCCTTTGCTAGAGCGTTAATGGTTAGCCAAAACCACCGCTATGCTTTAAACCCTTTTGCCACTATGTACACTTCACGTGAGCGAGGGCGAGAGGCATCGGGTTTACGGATAACGACTTTGTTAAAAGAGCTGCGCACGTCTTTTAGGTATTCTTCATAGCCCACACCTTGAAACACCTTTGCACAAAAGCTACCACCAGGTTTAAGAACATTGCGCGCCATGTCTAATGCCAATTCTACTAGGTACATAGAGCTGTATTGGTCGGTAGCATTCACGCCACTGATATTGGGCGCCATGTCAGAAACTACAACGTCGACTTGTTGATTGTCTAGCTCAGCAACAATTTGCTCGTAAACCGCTTCTTCGGTGAAGTCTCCTTGGATAAAAGTGACATCCAGGATTGAATCCATTGGTAAAATATCAGAGGCAATTACACGGCCTTTCTTACCGACTAAAGGCGCGACAATTTGTGACCACCCACCAGGAGCTGAACCTAGATCCATAACAATATTGCCAGGGCGAATTAATTTATCTTTTTCATTAATTTCAATCAGCTTATAACTTGCACGGGAACGATATCCGTCAATCTGTGCTTTTTTAACGTAGGGATCGTTAACGTGTTCGTCCAGCCATTTTTTACTGGTTTTAGAGCGTGCCATAAAGTGAGTCTGCTATTTTAGAAGGTTTAAACGGCGCTTATTGTAAGCTGGCACAGCAAATTTGCAAATTACCAAAGGGAAATTGCTGCTTTTTACCGTAATTTATTGGGTTTAACCAGTTTCGCCTGACTTGATTTCATCAAAGGGTTACAATTCTCAACCATGAGTATTTATTGTTTCATTTATCAAATCTACCGACTAGGAAATTACATGACCAATCTTGCAGTATTTAACTTGTGCCATGCAAAACTAAAATGTAAAGGCAAGTTGATATGAAATTTGATGATGTAAAAAAACTCCATCAAAAAAAGTATCGTTCTCAATTTGGTTATTATTTAGTCGAAGGTGAACATTTAGTTTTAGAGCTTCAAAAAGCGCTAAAAACGAACACTGACGCAGGCGATATTACTTTGTATGTTACGGAAGAATATCAAGGTTGGGCCAGTCAGTTGAGTATGGATTGCACTATTGCAAACCTCAACAAAAAACAAATGGCACAATTGAGTGATACTAAAACTCCCCAGGGCATCATTGCCTGTGTGCCATTGCCTAAAGCGGTTGAGGCACAAGCTAGAGCGGTCGAGTTGAAAGCTAAAGCGGTCGAGTTGAAAGCTAAAGCGGTTGAGGCACAAGCTAAAGCGGTTGAGGTACAAACAAAAACCGCGGAGTTAATCCAACCCAGTTCACAGAACGAGCGTTGTATCTATCTCCATGAAGTACAAGATCCCGGTAACCTAGGTACTATTTTGCGCACTCTCGCTTGGTTTGGTGGTTTTCGATTATTGCTTAGTCCCAACAGTGTTGATCCGTTTAATTCCAAAGTGGTTCGAGCCAGTATGGGCGCGATATTTCATGTGCCTATTGAGTTAGATGTTGAATTAGAGCATTTACGTACGCGCTTTAAAGGTTTTGCCTACTTAGACATGCAAGGTAAACAAATACAAAGTTCAGATTTTGCCAATTACCAGTGCTACTTATTTGGCAACGAAGCCAGAGGCGTACCTAATGATGCCTTGTCGGCCTGTGATGCTGATGCCTATACCATTGTTGGAAGTGGTAAAATTGATTCACTTAATTTAGCCAGTGCAGTGAATATTTGCGTCTATCAATTGTCGATTTAATTTATTGATATTGCTTGAGGAATGTCTGAAATATATCGGTAACCTCAGGCATTGATGTGTTAAGTCTGTGATCCCCTTCAATGAGATGTAATTCACAGCCTGATATTTCAGCATACTTTTGTGAATGTTGATAAGGAATAACCTCATCATTTAGGCCATGGACAATGCAAATATGCTCAGTATTGGGCGCATAGGTTTGATTTATGTAACCGGGCATAAAGAGGGCAGGAGCGAGCAAGAACAGGCCGCTACAAAGTTGATTTTGTGCCGCTACCATAGACACATAGCCGCCCATAGAAGAGCCCACTAAAAGCACGGGTTCTTTGATATCAGATAGCACCTTTATTAGCTTGTCGACTCGCACATCGGCATTCATGATGCCAGAGTAATCAATGCTATCAACTGTATATCCGTGATGTTTAGCGACTTCAGCTAATTTACGTATTTTTGAGCCCCAAGGACCACTTTCTTTTCCGTGCGAGAAAATCACGCGCATGATTTATTTCCGTAGTATGTCTTGAAGAGATAGTAACATTAGATAAGGTTCGAATTTTCGCTCAAGGGAGAATAATACTACTATTTTTCTGTTACCAAGAACATATCGTTGGGGTTTAACCATACTGATTCAACGTGATTGCGCAGCAATACATATTTAAGCATTTAGGCTTGGTTAATTACCAAACAACTGTATACCAATTTATAGTTTAAAGCGATTTACCACAGTATGAACTTTATCACTGAGGGCTTTGAGAGCCTGGCTAGCTTGGTTTAACGTGGTCGCCGTGGTAACTGATTGCTCTGAGGCAGCGTTTAAATCATCCAGTCGTAAATTGATGGCTTGAGCCGCTTGAGTTTGCTGTTCTGTGGCTTGGGCTATCTGGGTATTCATTTGTGACATTTGGCCCATTAGTCGGGCTACTTCTTGCAGTGTCTGATTAGCTTCGTTTATGTTACCGACCGTTTTTTGGGATGTATCTTGGCTCGTTTTCACGGCTTCTACTGCAGCTTTAGCATCACTTTGTAATTTTTCAATCATGCTTTGAATTTCATCAGTACTATGTCCAGTGCGGCTAGCTAATGTGCGGACTTCATCTGCAACGACTGCAAAGCCTCGACCTTGTTCGCCAGCGCGAGCTGCTTCAATGGCAGCGTTTAATGCTAGTAAGTTGGTTTGTTCTGCAATCGCTCGTATCACATCGAGGACGCTACCAATATTTTCGCTCTGTTTGGCTAATTGAGAAACAACGGAATTAACTTGATCAATATTACTGGTTAAAGATTGAATATCTTCTACAGTGCGATTAACCGCTACAGCACCCGCTTGCGTATTGTTTTTTGCGTCACTAGTCGTGTTTTCAGCATTCAAAGCACTATTACTAACTTCACCTATTTGTTTAGTCATTTTGTCGATAGCATCGGCTACTTGCAAAGTAGCCTCACTTTGCTGTTGGGCAAAGGTATTACTGCTTTGGCTAACACTAGCAACAGAGTTAGATTGCGCAATTAATTCTTCGATGATGGTGCGTACCTGAACAAGAGATTCTCGTATTTTGGAGGTAAATTGATTAAAAAATTGGTTTAGTTGTGTTATTTCGTCATTTCCTTGTACTGGTAATTGCCGGGTTAAATCTCCTTCGCCCTGTGCTATGTCGCGCATGCGTTCACTGGCTTCTTGAATAGGACCGGTAATGCTCTTACTAATTAACCAAGTCGCGCCTAAAATAAAAACCAATCCAATAAAGGCTTCGAGAATATAAGAATTGCGCAGTTTGGCATAGAAGGCATCCAGTTTATCTAAGTAAATTCCCGAGCCTATAGTCCATCCCCAAGGACTAAATTCTTTAACATAGGATATCTTACCGGTGGGCTCTTCTTCACCTGGAAGTGGCCAAACATAAGTGACAAAGCCGCTGCCTTGATTTTTGACTAACAATGCCATCTCTCGGAAAAACGTTTTTCCATTAGCATCGGTACTATCGTATAAAGATTGGCCATTTAGGGCTGGTTTAAAGGGATGCATTATCATATTCGGTGCAGCATCCTGCAGCCAAAAATAATTATTGTTGTCGTATCTAAGCTCACTCACAGTCGCAATCGCCATTGCTTTTGCATCGTCTTCACTGAGTTGTTGGGTGCTTGCTAATTGATGGAAATGTTCGATAACGCTGTATGCTACATCTACAACGCTTTTGTTTTCTTTATACGCTTGTTGTTCCAATGATTCATAATGATGATTCAACACACTGAAACTAAGCAGTACGAGAACGAGTACCATTAGAATGACGATCAAACTTAATCGGTAGATCAATGAAAACCTACGTAAAAAAATCATTGCTAATTCCTCTACTATTGCCGCAAACGTATTGTGCGACGCTATTGTGTCGCGTTATTCTTTTTCTTTTAGTCTAGTCTATTTTTGTGGATTCAAACTTTAATCACGCAAAATAGTCTTTAATTGCCGACAAATCGTATCCCTTGGAACTGCATATTCTTTGTAGTTGTTGGAAAGAAGACTGCTCTTTTTGACTTAAAGCCCAAAGATGGGCAGCCCGGGTACCACTTCGGCAAAAACAATGGACTAAGCCATTTTGTTGCTCAAGTACCTGTTTGAATAATGCAATTTGCTGTTTTGCATAACAACCTGAATTAACTGGGATATGTTGATAGCTAACAGCTAGTGAATCACAAAGCAACTTCCACTCTCTGCTCGTCTTTTGTTGGTCGGTTTCATTGTCAGGCCGAACGTTAATTAGCATGGTTAAACCATTTTCAATTAACTCAGATAGCTGTTGTTTGTTTAGTTCACCAGATACTGAAAAGTGGTCGTTTAAATTAACAATCGACATAGCACATCCTCGATTAAAAGTTTGCGATAAAGGTGTAGGCCGACAAACCTATTAAACCCGCCGCAAATAGTCGCTTAATCACTGTTTGTGGAAGTTTATCTGCTACCTGTAATCCCACTAAAATACCCCCTATCGCACAGCCGCTTATTAGTGTCACTAGTGGCCAATTTAAGCGGATGTCTGCATCTTGAAATATCTGTAAATATTGGGAGAATCCACTAATACTCTGCATGACTATAATGACTAAACTGGTACCCACAGCCTGTTTAATCGGAATTTTTGCAATAAACATCAGTGCAGGCACAATCAGAAAACCGCCACCAACGCCGATTAAACCCGCTAAACATCCCACCAATAAACTTGCGGGGATCAACCAGAATCCTGAATGAGGAGGTGTTGGATTATTCGTTAGAGGGGAAACTGGCTTCAGCATGAAAACACTCGCCAATAGCATAATCCCTGCAAATATAAGCAATTGTAGTTGGGCGCTGACAAATTGAGCTAGGTAGGCTCCCCCGTACGCTGCAAACATGCTCGGTATGCCAAAATAGATGACCAATTTATAAATTATATTGCCTTTGAAATGGTGGGTTAGGGTGCCCACTAACGCCACTAATCCAACTATTAGTAAGGATTCCGCTATGGCGATTTTTTCAGGCTCTTTGGCAATGAAAATTAACAAAGGTAGGGTTAAAATGCTGCCGCCAGATCCCAGTAAACCAAGACTTAACCCCATGGTTATAGCACCCAACCAAATTATCGGATCAGTCATGGGTTAACCTAGCTTTACGGTTAGCGGTATTTTTAAATAACAAATACCATTATCTTCGCTGTCGGGCATCAGTCCTGCGCGAATATTCAGTTGAATAGAGGGTAAAAGTAGTTTTGGCGCAGGGAGCGTTTTATCACGTTCATTACGCAGCTTTACGAAATCGTTTTCGCTAACCCCGTGTTTTACGTGAATGTTATTGCGTAATTGCTGAAAAACGGTGGTTTCCCAGGCATATTCATTACGACCTTCAGCTTTATAATCATGGGCGACAAAGATTCGGGTGTCCCCAGGCAAGGCAAGTATTTTCTGAATAGATTGGTATAACGCTTTTGCGCTGCCGTTTGGAAAGTCAGCTCTAGCAGTACCATAATCGGGCATAAATAGAGTGTCACCAACAAATACGGCGTCTTCAATCAAATAACTCACACAGGCAGGCGTATGACCAGGGGTATTCATGACTTGAATGTCTAGATGGCCTAATTTAATTATTTCCCCGTCGCTAAATAAATGATCAAATTGACTGCCGTCACATGGAAAAGATGCCGCTAAGTTAAAGATTTTTTTGAAGGTGGATTGGACGATGCGAATATGTTCGCCAATGCCAATTTCGCCCCCGCGTTTTTCTTTAATATATTGGGAGGCAGTTATATGATCTGCGTGGGCATGGGTTTCAAGTATCCACTCTAAAGAGAAATTATTATCATCCAAATATTTGATCACCTTATCTGCACTGGCAGATGAAAGGGTGCCTGAATTAGCATCAAAATCTAAAACAGGATCAATTACTGCCGACAGGTTGCAGGTTTTGTCGGTTATAACATAGGTCATCGTATTGGTCTTTTCATCCAGAAATGGTTGAATAATGAGTTTATTCATGATGAATGATTCCTTCTTTGCTTAATTCAGGCTGCACCTTTGGATCAAGTGATATTTGTTGATCTATTTTGAGTTGGCGAGGAATAATGTGGGAGGCTACCAAAACAATTTTATGCTGGGAGAGTTGGTTTATATGTTTACAAGCAATTTCAATATTTGTTTCATCCAGTGCTTCAAATGGTTCATCGATTAAAATTAAATTAGCTTGACTTAACAGTGCGCGAGCCAAACCTAAACGTTTTCTTTCACCACCTGAAAAACGTCGACCGTTCTCTCCAATCCATTGGTTAATGTCTGTCATGTAGCCCAAACCAACTTGTTTAAGTACGTCCATTAAGTGTGTATCCGACGCATTGGGATTGGCAATAAGCAAGTTACTCTTTAGGGTGTCTGAAAGACAGTAGGGAAATTGTTCTATATACAGGCTGTCGTTGAGTAAACCACTTGGCACCTCTATTTGATTGACCTGACGACTTCCTTGACTAGGGATTAAGCCTGCAATTGCTTGTAGAAATCGACTTTTTCCTGCCCCGGAACTACCTACAATTAAACTCAAACTAGCAGGGCTGAAAGTAGCCGATACCTCAGGCATATGGGTATTTTGGGCTTCAAAATGAGAGACTGTCAGGATCTGTACTTCAGTGTCATGGCGATAAATAGATACAGCGTCCTGTTGCAAAGTCGTCAAACTTTTATTGGCGATATGGTAAGTGGCTAACTTATTTTGTGACTCAATGGAGCGGCCCAGCCAATCATTTACGCTCAGCAGTGCCATGGGAATAATCACAAACAAACTGTTCCCAAGGTGTGCTCCGGCATGATTGACTAAAATAAAACACAAGGTTGAAATACTGGTGATAGAGGTGAATAGGGCCGCTAATCGAGTATTCGATTGCATACGATTCTGTAAGCTACGAATTTGGGTTAATTTAGGAGGCTGCAATTGATTCTGCATGTGCCAAATAGGTGCACTTTCGATATGTTGAATTAAGCTCAACTGAGCCGCTTTTTGGTATTTAGCCAGTTTTGCTGCGTAGGATAAGGTGCTCAACACCAATGCAACGTAAATAGCACTAAAGACCAATAGAAACACGATTAATGGCCAGGTCAATAAAGGGGTAAACACGACAGCACAACACATGAGGATACTGATGGACAAAAACACGCCTGCATTTTGGCCCACCCAAGCAATCCAGATTGAAGCGACTTCTTCACTTTGATAGGCGAGGGCGTTCAATGAAACGTCTCTTTTAATGACATGCTTGTCAGCTAAAGATTGGAATATAGATAGACGAATGTCGGCCAAGGAGTTGAGTAAGTGATGGTGGCCAAACAGCATATTGAAATAACCAGAAGCTATACGCAAAATAGCGAGGCCTCGAATGACCACTGCGGGCAACATGTAGTTAAAACCCATTCCAGCAATGGCTGATGCGGCAATAAACCAGGAGGACACCAACAAAATGGTGAACCCCACCAGAACATGCACAATGGCGAGTATTAGGCTAATCCCTAACAGTTTTTTATGTTTCATTAGGGAACCTTAAATTGCCATCATCAAGTTGCCATTGTTGTGTAAACCAGTGTGAAGGTATGGACTTATGTGATGCCCAAATGACAGTCTTTTGTTGCAATCGCTGATGCAACAAAATGCTCAGTGCTTTATGCTGTTCTTGAGTCAGGTGGGCTGTGGGCTCATCAAGAAATACCACATCAGCGTTAATTAATAATATACGAGCTAAGGCTAAACGCTGAGCTTCACCTCCCGATAAAGGTGGATAGTCACCTAATGGTGTATCGAGTTGTTGTCTCAGTTTAAATGCCCAGTCATTTAGCTCAACGTCGACCAACACCTCCCAAAGCAAATGATCGGGGATAGTTTTCCCTAATGTGAGGTTATACCTTAGGGTATTATCCAATACGACGGTATCTTGGGTGAGCAAGTAGCAAGTGGCAGGGAACTGATGTGAAGCTTCTCTAAAGCCCATTAAAGCCTCTAGCAATACCGTTTTACCGGCGCCGGATTTGCCTTCTAGAAATACCCAATCTCCGGGACTAATTGAGATTTTTTTGGCACAAATATTGGGATTTTTGACCTGAAAGTTAAGCCAATCTATGCCATTAAATTTTTGTTGTCTTATTGGTGAACTAACCTCTTGAAATATTTCTGCAAAACGTTCAGCACTCGCTTCTGCTTTAGATTTTTGATGATAGTATTTTCCTAAGGTTTTTAGTTCTGCAAATAATAAAGGTGCCACCAGTAACATGAAAAGACCTGTTTGCAAATCCATTGCCGGACCAAATTCGAATTCGCCTATTAAGCTAAAACCAATGAAGACTGCCACTAATGCAATTGATAAGGTGGAAAAGAAATCCAGGACAGTAGACGAAAGAAACGCCACAGAAACGACTTTCATGGTTTTAGCGTTGACAATATTACTGGCCTGACTCAATCGCATTTGTTGCTCTTGATGTCGGTTAGTGGTGGTTATCAAAGGCAAGGCTTTTAATCTATCTGAAAACATCGCCCCTAATCGTTCTAAAGCGATAAAGTGTTTACGATGAAGTGCCGCCGCTCCCTTGCCTACAATAATCATAAACAAAGGAACCACAGGCATACAAAGCAGTAGCGATACTGCCACTACGTAGTTAATGGGAGCAATGAGCAGCAATATCACCAGCGGCGTAGTTGCCGCTAGCCATTTTTGAACACAGTATTGACTGACGTAATTACCCACATCAGTTATGTGATCGAACATCAATTGCTGCCAATAAGCCGGTGAATAGCGGCGAATTAAAGCCGTTTGTTGTTGCTGCCAAATGTGTTGAATATTGTCCTCAAGCTGGCTTTCAACTTGAGTTTTGCAGATAGCCGACAAGCTATCTGCAAAATACACACTGGCCAACCAAATACTTGACGCAATACCAAGGTATAACACCTCTCGCCCTTCGATCGTTTGTTGCTCGACAACAATCGACATCATCATTGCAGCAAAAAACCAAAAGGTGACAATTTGCGCACCGAACTGTATTAGGCGCAGCAAAAACACCTTGCTTTGGGGCACGCGAAATTCCTTGCTTTGCCCCCTTAGCCATAGTGTTGCCTGAGGTGTTATTTCAGTCGCCATTATGATTCGTCCGAGCGATCCATATCTTCTGTTGACTCAAGCCACATGGCGTTAATAATGCCAAATGAACATGCTAATAAAACGCCTAAGATCCATGTGAAATACCACATAATTTTTCTCCTGTAACTGTTAATAAATTGCGTGAGACTTGTTCAAGTCAGCTTGTTTTACTCGTCCCCGCATGACCCAGAAACCGTAAGCTGTGTAACACAGCACAATAGGTACAAATACACAGGCCACGATAAACATGGTTTGCAGCGTTAAATATGATGAGGTTGCATCCCAAACTGTTAAACTCGCGTCAGGCATGACACTGCTTGGCAATAGAAAGGGAAACATGGAAAAACCAGCGGTTAAAATGATACCGGCAATACTTAAACCACTCGCCGTGAAGGCTTTGCCACTTTTACCTTTGCTAGAAAACAAAGCAGAAGCTAGTGCCGCAACAATACCCAAAACAGGTGCCGCGACCATCCAAGGGTAGGCGCTGTAGTTATGCAACCATCCACCACTGACCACAGATACGCTTTTAAGTAATGGGTTGCTTGTTGCTGCTACATCAATAGTTGAAGTAATTTGGTAACCGTCAACACCGATGGCTAAATACACGCCGGCTAGGGAAAATAGCGCGGCTGTTGCTGACGCTAATATCACTGACACAGAACGTGCCCGTTGATATAAGTCACCGTCAGATTTAAGCTGCAGCCAAGTGGCCCCATGGTTTAGCAACATAGCAACCGAAACTAGGCCAGTGAGCAATGCAAATGGCGTGAGTAATCCAAAGAACGATCCGGTATAAGTCGATTTCAATGTTTCATCTAACTCAAACGGAATGCCTAGCAGCAAGTTACCGAAAGCCACACCAAAGATTAAGGCTGGAATGAAACCGCCTGCAAATAGCGCCCAATCCCACATCATTCGCCACTTTTTATTGGTCAGCTTACTGCGATAATCAAAGCCCAGCGGACGCATCCAAAGTGCAATTAAGGTCAGCGCTAATGCTAAGTAAAGACCAGAAAAAGCGGTGGCATATATCATTGGCCATGCTGCAAAAATGGCACCACCGGCAGTAATAAACCACACCTGGTTACCATCCCAATGGGGACCAATGGTATTGATCATGACTCGTCGTTCTTGATCCGTTTTACCTATCAGCGTTAACAATGCGCCTACGCCTAAATCGAAACCGTCAGTTACCGCGAAGCCTATGAGTAATACACCAATTAACACCCACCAGATAACGCGCAGCGTTTCATAATCAATCATGAGTTTGCTCCTTGAGGTTGTTCATTATTTAATAACTGTGCCGCTTCTTCTAATTCACGCTCAGCGTCTGCAAAGGTCTCACTGGGGCCTTTTTTCGCGTACTTTTGCATTAAGTAGAAAGCTGCAATAAACATAATTGCATAGAAAAAAGTGTAGGCAATTATCGTAATTACTACGTCAGTCACACTCAAATTTGATACCGATGCGTGGACAGGCAGAATTTCCGCAATTGACCAAGGTTGGCGACCATATTCTGCTACAAACCAACCCGCTTCAGAGGCAATCCAAGGAAGTGGTAGGCTCCAAAGTGCAAATTTCAGCAACCAGCGAGGCTTAGTGATTTGATGCTTAGTGGAGTAGTAAAAGGCAAGAGCAAACAATATTAACATCGCAAATCCTGATGCTACCATCAGTCTGAAACTCCAAAATAACGGAGCAACTTTTGGAATACTGTAGTCTACCGCTTGCTGAATGGCCTCTTCTGATGGGTTAGTCACATTATCAGTGAATGGTTGTAACAACATGGCGAAGCCTAAATTGTCTTTGTGCTGTTCAAATTCTGCGCGTTGGTTTGACGTGGCTTCTCCGCTTCTTACTTTGTCTAGTAAGTCGTAGGCAATAATACCAGACAGAATACGCTCCCTATGGCGTTCTTTATGCTCTTTTAACCCTACCACTTCTTCGTCAAGAGAGCGGGTAGCAATGATCCCCATTGCATAAGGAATTTGAATGGCATAGTCAACGCTTTGGGTTTCATCATTAGGCAGTCCAAACAGGGTAAATGCGGCAGGGGCGGGTTGCGTCTCATATTCAGCCTCAACTGCAGCTAGTTTCACTTTTTGCACATCACCTAACTCATAACCACTTTCATCCCCTAATATAATTACCGAAATGACCGAGGCTAATCCAAAACTTGCAGCGATGGCGAACGAGCGTCGAGCAAAAGCCACATCTTTGTTTTTGAGTAGGTAATATGATGAGATGGCTAACACAAAGATAGCGCCTGTGACGTATCCGGCAGAAACGGTATGCACGAACTTAACCTGAGCAACAGGGTTGAAAATTACCTCTGCAAAACTGGTCATTTCCATACGCATGGATTCAAAGTTAAACTCGGCACCTACAGGAAATTGCATCCAGCCATTGGCTATTAAGATCCACAGAGCTGAGAAGTTAGAACCTAGGGCAACTAACCAAGTTGTCATTAGGTGTTTTACTTTGCTCATTTTGTCCCAACCAAAGAAAAACAAACCAACAAAGGTAGACTCTAAGAAGAAGGCCATAAGCCCTTCTATGGCCAAAGGTGCTCCGAAGATATCACCAACATAATGGGAATAATAAGACCAGTTCATGCCGAACTGAAATTCCATGGTTAGACCTGTGGCAACGCCAATGGCAAAGTTGATCCCAAACAACTTACCCCAAAACTTGGTCATTTGTTTGTAGATATCTTTGCCTGTCATAACATACACAGATTCCATTATGGCAAGCATAAAACTCAGCCCTAAGGTTAATGGAACAAATATGAAATGAAACATGACGGTAGAGGCAAATTGCCAACGAGATAACTCGATTAGAGTCTCGTTCATACTGTTTCTCCTAGTGATTTAAAAAGTGTTGTCGAATTTTATTATATTCCGAAGATTTCAGGCTCGGAGTTGATCTTAATCAAGGGAATTGCATTCAACGTGCCAAATTTTGAAAAAACTTTAAGTGTCTGAAAATTATGTTTTTTTATTTCTTGGTGGACTATTTTGAGAAGCGTAAATGTCACTTATGACAATAAGTGTGTCATAAGTGACAAATGGTGGTTTTGCTGGTAAGCAAATTAATTGGACGCACTGGCAGTGACACTAAACGCACCGCGAATATCGTTTAGAGAAAAGTTTATTGCTGCGTCTTGTGGGTAATGTTGATCAATTTTGTCTTGTAATTTAGGTGAAACATTTGAGCCATGGCAAGCTATACACAACTGACCTGTGGGAATCGCTTTCATCATCCTAAATTGCCCATTCACAATTTCACTGTAGACTAACTTATCGATGGGTTGGCCGTTCTTTGCTTGTTGTTCAAAGTTAAGCAATACCGGTTTTTGCCATTCATTTGGTAAATTAAGTGGATTGCGAGTTTTTAAACTGGTGCGGCTTAATTTCCAACCCTTTGTGGATAACTCTGATGCTATCTGTGGTGCCTGTTGCTGACAGACATCCACTGCATTTTCGAAACCTCCAGAAGCGATTGCATCCAGCAAAGCCGTTTTAAGTTGATTACCAAACTGCGCCATTTTTTGTTTAGCAATCTGTTGTAATTGTAACTTATCTTGCTGACTTTCAAAGGAATTAGTGGGCGGCAGCTTATTTTCGGTTTCAATTGGATTTGCACTTGCTAGCGTCACAAACAAGCTGACGCTAACCATCATCGACAATTTAACGGTAGATACAAATTTTGCTAAACTCTTTTTCATAATCATTCCTATTCTAGACGTTCTATTCCTAGTGCTTTCAACACATATTTTTCGTAAACAGGTTCACTGGTACCCGTGCGCATTTTCCGCATGAAATACTTTTCAAATGCGATTTTGGCTAAATGTACCCATTTTCCTTTTTTAAACCAGGCCACATTTCGAGGCGGAATTTGCGGCATAGCAACGAAGGCTGCGCCGGTATTTCCCATGTCGGCTAAACAAATTGCATGCATCGTGCCTTTAGTCTGTGGCGGTTGATCATCAATAATGAGTGCTTTTAAATTATGCGCGATTGCGGTCATCATGGTTTCAATCATGTAACCCGTTTTGGGTGTACCCGTAGGCACAGGAGTTGTCTCAACCGGCGGAATGGCAACACAGACACCGCCAGAGAATATATTGGGATAGGTTGGATTACGATGGTATTCATCGGTAATCACAAACCCTTTTGGATTGCATAACCCGTCTACACTGGCCACCGCATCAACACCACTAAAAGGCGGTATAAGCATGGCATGAGTGAAGGGAAGTTGGTGCTCGAATTCTACCTCACCTTTACGGTTGAATTCGGATACATGCATTATATCCTCACAGACTTCATCTACACTGGTATTGCATGTCCATTTAATATCACGGGATCTAAGTTCTGATTCCAGCATGCTTTTGGAATCCCCAACACCGCCTAAACCCATATGTCCTATGTAAGGTTCACAAGTCACAAAATGAATGGGTACTTTGTGGCGGATCTTGGCATCTCGCAGTGCTTTGTCCAAGATAAACGCATATTCGTAAGCAGGCCCAAAACAACTTGCACCTTGAAACGCACCAACCACCACTGGGCCGGGTTTTTTCAATAGCTTTTCAAAATCTTGATAACACCTTTGGGCATGCTCTAAGGTACATATTGATTGGGTATAATACTCTGGACCTGCTCCTTTAATATTACTGAAAGCGAGCTTTGGCCCTGTTGCGATAATCAGATAATCGTAGCTTATGGTGTCGTTCTCATGGGTTAAAATAGTATTGTTTTGAGCATCTATTTTATCCACTCTTGCACACACGAATTCAATGTCTTTTTTGTTCAGATATTTTTCAATCGGCATTGTAATCGCATCAGGTTCTCTCCATCCAACGGCTACCCATGGGTTAGATGGTACAAAGCGGAAATCTGGTCGCTCGTTGATAACAATAACTTGATGTTCCTTGCCCAGCATCTCCTTTGTTTCATAAGCCGCTGGCATGCCTCCGGTTCCTGCACCTAAAATCACTATTTTAGCCATATTAGTTCCTCACCTTTCGTAATATCGTTAATTGGTACGACATATAGATACTATCTAAGCAAGACGCGTGCTATAACTGCAAAAAACCATAACCCATTGAATATTATTAGGTTTATTTTAAATTGTTGACTTATTTTTAATATGACTTGATCCAATTGTCATTTTTGACACAGAATGAGTCAATACTGACTTGATAATAGGGTATCTGAACGTGAACATTGGTGTTATCCAATCTATGATAGATGCAATGGAAAAGCCGGCAATTTTTATAGATCTTGACTATCGTATTCTAGCTGTGAATTCAGCTTATCGAGATACTTACGAAAATGAAGTTATTGTAGCGAAAAGTCGTTGTTTTGAAATTTCTCACCGCAATTCATCTCCCTGTGACAAGCACGGTGAAGATTGTCCTATGGAGCTATGTAAAAAAACGGGAAAAACCAGCAGCGTGATTCACATTCACGATACGCCCTACGGTAAAACCTATTGCGATATTTTGATGAAACCCATTAAAGATGAAAATGGCATCACCACCGGATTTTTAGAAGTGTTAGAGCGGATAAAATTTGCATCTAATGAGTCAAGTACACAGTTAATGATAGGAGATTCAGAGCCTTTTAGAGCGATGCTCAACAAAATTAATCGTTCAGCTAAGGCCGATATTGCGGTGTTGTTGCATGGTGAAACGGGGACAGGTAAAGAGTTGGTGGCTAAAGCTGTACACGAGTCAAGTACTAGGGCGGAAAAGCCGTTTGTTATTATTGAGTGTACCGGCTTAAATGAAAATCTATTTGAATCGGAGTTATTTGGCCACGAGAAAGGTGCATTTACTGGCGCGACCCATGCTAAAAAAGGTTTGATAGAAATGGCTAATGGTGGCACTGTCTTTTTTGATGAGATTGCTGACGTACCATTAGCGATGCAAGTCAAATTATTAAGACTCCTTGAAACCCATTGTTATCGGACGGTAGGTGGAATTAAGCAGAAAAAGGCTGATTTCAGGTTGATTTGTGCAAGTCACAAAAACTTACTTGATTTAGTGGCATCAGGTGAATTTAGGAAAGACTTGTATTATCGCATTGCCGGTTTTCCTATAATGTTGCCGTCATTGGCGCAGCGCCGCTCCGACATACCCATTTTAGTCGAACATTTTTTAAAACAATCTGAAATGCATCGCAAAAAGTTCAGTGAACAAGCAATGCTTAAGCTTAGTCAGTATGACTTTCCAGGTAATATTCGTGAACTCAGAAGTATTGTTGAACACTCTGCGTTACTAGCAAATGAAGATATTATTGAGGTTGAAGATTTGCCAGACCTCGTCAGCAATACCGAAGGGTTTGAAGTGCAAGAGTTTAAACAGATTATTTCCTTAGATGAGATGGAGAAAAAATATTTATCGCAATTGTGTTTTACCAGCACTTTACCTGTGGATGAACTTGCCCAACAATTGGGTGTGAGCCCGCGAACGCTTTATCGGAAACTACAAAAATACGGCTTAAAATACGACGGAGGATGATAAAACTGAGTCATCTATAATTCATCCTGTCTTATAATTTACTTGCTATTTAATACAAATAGCTACCGTGATTTACTACTCGTTAGCCATTTCTTTTTCGGTTTTGAATCCAAATACTTTGCGTATAATAAAGGTCGCAGGGCAAAGGCCTGTAAAACTTTGTTGGAACAAATTGGCTCCAATAAACACCGTAAACCATACAAAGTTTGGGTGAACCCAAACAGTTAAGGCAACGGAGACTAGCACCATAAAACCCGCAAATGCAGTTAACACTCTTTCAGCAGACATATTCAGCCTCTTTTATCATCGGTTGTGGAGGTTAGTAAAAATATTTGAAGCTTGCATAAAGGTTACTGGCATCTTCAAACTGATTGTAAAATGTGTGATTATCATCACCGTAAAATAGGTTTATTCCACCTGCCACCTGCCATTGATCAACTGGGCTGTAATCGGCGCGTAATTTTAAAAAGCCATCATGATCGCTGGTGGAGTAAAAGTTAAAAGCATTAATCGTTAAGGTTTGTTGCATTAACCGATAAATAAATTGCTGGGTAACGACGATACGACTGCGATTAGGATCATACTCTGGTGTTAGGGAGTTTAGTTTTAGTTCTGAATAGTCATGAGTATGCTCTAAATACCATTGTATACTTGCCGTTAAGTCTTTTATCACTTCTTGCTCATAACCAACGAGATATCGACTTTGATCATTAGGAATTAACGGCTCTGAGCCTTGGCTATCATCTTTGGAGGCATAATAAGCGAACTCTGCTTTGATAAGGCCCGCAAAAGCAGGGCTTACGACGCTGGCACCATATACATTGAGTTTAGAAAAGTATGCTTGGCCTTCACTGGTTAGACTGCTGGGAGATTTATGAAATCCATCATAACCATAAATGGCGATCTCTGACGAACCTATGCTTTTATAATATCGTAATGCGTATTCTGGTGACTCCGGTAAATAAGGTGATTTTACGTCGAAACCTGGCGCAATGTTAGTGCCAAATGAAGCAGAGAAAAATGAAAAATAATCACCGTTAATATAATTGTCTGCAGCAAATTCTGGAGTAATAACGAAATCCATATTACCCCAATCAAAAAAGCCAGATAATTTCGCAGATAAGGAAGGGGCCTTAAGGTAATCATCATTACGCCCAGCAAAAAATGATTGGTAGTCTTTTGGGAATAGATCGTTTAGAAATAAATAGTCACCCGTCCCCCAAGTCAGCACTTGTTGGCCTAACTTTAAATCAAAGTTCTTTCCCCATTGAGCAATTGAATCTAATCTTCCTTGCCATGCAAACTCTCGAACATTTAATTTAACTTGATCTAGAACGCCATCATAATACAGGTCACTAGTCACGGTTAAACTGGATTCGCTGAGTAGCTTTTCCCATTGGACTTGCAAGCGAATATCTCTGAGGGTTTTTGCCCCATCAATTGCAGGATCTGAGGTGAATCTGTTACCTACACTGATATCAACAAAGCCTGCAAATAGAGGGGAAGCCTCTTCTTCTTCCGACCAATCCCCCATATCCCACTCATCCTCTGTGGTTTGCGCCCTAGTATTGAGGGAGACTAAAAGTAAAATCATTGCTAAAACAGAAATGGGCGATAAGCTTTTTTTCATTAGTTTAACCATTGACGAGGAGGGGTACGTAAACTGCGTTCCGAAAATACATCGTCTGGCAGACCCAGGTCATAACTGATATTTCTGAATTCCATTAAGGTATAGCCACCATTGACCAAATCGCTTACTTTAGAGCGCAGCACGGTAGGGAAACCTTGAATATTATCAATTTTCACCGCTTCAACACGGCGATAATTCACCCCTTCTTGATTAAAAAAGTCAATTTTGACGGGGAGTTTTGACTGCTTACTAATACTGACATGGTAGTAGCTAAATTCCACGCTATCTGCGGATTTAGGCGTGGCTTTAAGAATGTAATTTTCCGACGTCTCATCAACCAGTTCGAAGTCATCCTCTGAGATTGCTCGGCCAGAAACATCCTCGTAGAAAAAGTGTGATCCTACAAAAGAGGTACGTTTGTCGCCAGCTGAGATACGTTTTACTAGATCTAAAGCAGGGAGGTACAACCAACGGTCATCGTCTACTGTAATATCGGCATGTTTTTCTACTCTAAATACAGTGTCTTTCACATCTGTTGGTCGGCTGAAAAATACCATCATTTGTTGATCACCATTGTCTTTAATATCACGTCTTAAAATCGTGAATTGACGCATTTGTTTACGCCCCTGGGCATCGACTATCATCATGCGTGCATCTGAGCGACCGTCTTGTCCGCTGTAATATGCGACTTTTTCAGAACTGATAATTAATGCTTCAACATCAACCTCTGCAAAACTGGGTAGTGATAGGACTAATGCAAAAATAAATAATGTAAATCGAGACATTCTAAACCTCCAAATTAACTAGTTCTTAAAAACTAAGGGTTTTGCCAACGACATCACCGCGGGCAAAATAAGTAAGGTCACCAAGGCCGAAATAGCCATAATACTGGCTAAAAATACGCCCACAGTGATGTAAGGAACAAGTGGCGCAAAAAGCAATGGCGTAAACCCTAAGGCGATGACTAAAGCATTTCGTGTAATAGCGGTGGCCGGTTCTTGAAACATCAGCGAAAATGTTTGTTTCACATCCTGTGTTTGTTTAAACAGGGCACGGGCTCTTTCCAAAAAGTGGATGGCGAAGTCTACTGAAAGGCCTAGGGTTAAGGCTGACAAAACAGCAATGGGCATATCGTAGTCTTTACCAACAATGCCAATTAATCCATAAATGAAGGTAATGGTAATGGTCAGCGGTAGCATCGCTAATAACCCAAATACCAAGGATCGGAATAAAATAACCATCATGATAAACACAATCACAAAGGCACTGATTAAGCTATCAAGCATGCCTGCCACCATATTTTCCTGCCAAATGACGTTAATATAAGCTTTGCCTGCCCAGCCTAATTCAACACCCGCAGGGAGTGGGTGACTGGCAACATAATCATCTACCAATTGAATGACCTTTGTCATATCTTGATTATCGCCACTACTCAACTGCAACCAAATTAGACTTTGCTGGTAATCCGGTGTGACAAAATGCCATAAATCATTGGGTCGATGGGATGACTGATATTGCATTAACGTTTGCGCCACAGCTTGTGGTGACCTTGGAATTTGATAATCTTGTGCTTCACCTGATCTGAGTTCTCGATTCACGACTTTAGTGACATCAGCAAGAGAATTCGATTTGCCCACTAGCCCTGATGCTTGCAACTCCGTCTGTAGAGATTCTATATAGGCCAGTAGTGTTGGCGACTGGAAGGCTTTCGACTGACTCAATGCTGTTTCCGTTTGAGCTAACAATACATTTAAATACTGCTCTTCTTGAGAATTTATTGAAGAAAACATCTTATCTTCTATCTCAATAATAAGTTGCTGATATTGTTCATTTAACGGCTCATTTTCGAGTTTTTCCATTGTACTCTTTTGCCAGTCACTTAAGGACGAAGGCAGGTTCTGTGACATGATATTCTTCAAAGGCACTAAGTTTGATTGTTGACTAAGTACTATGTATGCATCGTAGGTTCCAGCAAAGTTTTCATTCAGTACTTTGTCGGCGACGCGGATCTCATGATCGGGTTTGAACCATCGCACAGGGTTGTCGTTAATTTGAATTTGGGTAATTCCCCATACGGAGACTGCAAAAATCACTGTAAAACTCAAGATTAAAGCACCTTTAAAATTCATGGCAATCTTACCCAATGCGCCTGCAATCTTGGCGATTCTGGTACCGTCGCTGTGCTGGCTATGCATCACATCCTGTAAACTTAGTAGGGACTTTTCACCCATTCGTGATAGATAAGCTGGCATAAAGGTAATCGTGATTAAAAATGCCAGTAAAATGCCTGTGCCCACAAAGGCACCAAATATTTGCACAGGGGGAATAGGGGTTAACATCAATGAATAAAATCCCACTGAGGAGGTAATTGATGTATACAGCATGGGCGTAAATAAATGGCCAACCACTTCTTCTATGGTCTCTTGAAGATCTTCTCCTGGTTTATGCCGATCACTAAACTCCGACAAAATATGAACAGAATCAACCACCGCAATCGGCATCAGAAAAATTGCAATCATGGATGACATGATATGAACAGTGAATCCCATCCCAATTAATGCCCCCATGGTTATAATAACCGTTGCCATAGCGACAATCATAGGCGCGATAATTAAGGGCAAGTTACGGAAGAAAATAAACAATAGAATAAAAATGGTTAAGCCTGCAAGAGGTGCCGAAATTCCCATTTGTACAAACATCTCAAAACCAAATTGGTCTTCGGCAACGGGTAGCCCGGTGATGTACCACTGGGCGCTGCTATCCTGAGATTCGATGGCGGCGCGTATTTGTTGTGCAATATTAAAACTCTGGTTTTTATCTAAAATCGGCACGTAAATAGCGGCCGCTTTACCATTGTTTGATGCCAAGGTGTCTTGCAGCAAGGGGAGACGGGACAAGTTGTGTTGTATCTGCTGGCTTACTGAAATCGTTTTTGGAGGCGAGGGCATCATCCATTCAAACCGAATTGCTCCTGTTCCTTCCTGACTAATATTATCTACTGTTGAAATCGACATGACATCGGCAGAAACAACCCCTTCTATTGACATAATTGTCTTCGTTATGTCAAATATGTCAGTAAGCACCTGAGGTTTGAATACACCATATTCATCGGACGTATTGACCACCCCAACGACGATTGCGTCATACATACTAAAGGTTTGTTTTACTTGATTGTGAAACACTCGGGCTGGGTGCTCTGCATCCAGCATATTCTCTGGATCGGTATCAATTTGAATACGAGGGATTTGAGATGCTAATAGCACCACAAATAGCAATAAAATCCCATACACTAATTTCGGTTTGTGGGTACATAAATGGACTAAATTGTTGGCTATATTTTTCATAAAACCCGGTTGTTTCCCATCATTCATGTTAATTTGATTAAGTGATTTGCAATATGAGTGCCATTGATCTGAAGTATGTAGGCTGCACTTACCTAAAAGTTAATATTGAATGTGATCTAACGTCATAAGTTGAGTGAAAGTTTTAGGAGTAGCTGAATTTTTGCTAGGTAGAGTGAGTCTTGTTACTGGGTTTGTTGCTATTGGATTAGTTAACGTTAGGTTGAAATCGCTAGTTCTGCTCAGGCTGAACTTCGTCGTTGCTACTTTGCTTGTGATCTAGGGTATTGCGTTGCGGCATTGTACAATTTCGGCCATTTTCTTTGGCTTTATACAAGAATTTATCTGCAGCACTAATGGCTTTATCTACGCTGATATCCTTTGTGACTTCTTTAACACCGATACTCAATGTTATATTGAACTCTTCTCCAGCAAATTTAAAGATATGATCTGCCACGTTAAGGCGTATTTTTTCAGCTAAAAAGTGCGCGTCAGAAGCGCTGGTTTCCGGTAAAAGGAATAAAAACTCTTCTCCACCCCAGCGAGAAATTTTATCTTGTTTCCGCAAGGTAGAAGTGAATAACTGGGATAAGTTTTTAAGCACATAATCACCTCCATTGTGACCATAAACATCATTTACACCTTTAAAGTGATCAATATCACACAGTAGTAACGACATGCTAATTTTACTGCGCTGTGCACGATTATACTCGTGTTCTAAATAGTCTTGCATGGCTCTTCTATTTGGCAACAAGGTTAGCGGATCTTGCATGGCTTGTTGTTCGAACTGGTTACTTAATTTTTGCATAAATGAAATGAATTTTTGTCTTGAAAATTCATAAAAACCAAACAATAAGGTAACCGTTAAAAACGAATAAATTAGCCGAGATTTAAATTCATGGGTATAGGAGGTATTTAAGAATATTTCGCCAGGGTAAAATAGCATTACACTAACTAGAATAACGAACAAGCCAATGTTCACCAATCCTTTGCGTAAACCGCCAAAAAAGAAGGCAACTGGGGGTAATATGTAAATCCATAAGGGACCGGTATTTCCGTGACCACCGCTAAAAACTAAGTACAGCATGAGAAACAGTAGGCAAACAAAAATAATGCGGGTTGATATTTTGTAGGTCGTTTTGATTTTGTTGAGTCGATGAATTTGATGACTAATGAAAAACAAAAAACACGCAACAAAAAGTGATATCGAAAGAATCACTTCTCCGCCAATGGCCGCAGAAACTCCCAAAACAAAGGTGAGTGAATAACCAATAATAGAAAATAGATTGGAAACAAAAAGTTGTTGGTTTACTTCGCTATTTCTATCACCTACGGTACCCAAATATAGATAGGATAACATCCTATCTGTTATTTTTTTCATCATTAATTTTTAACGTTTTCCATGTTATTTATTATGTCTTTACTCAAGTCTTCCACTAGGTTTCGCAATTTTCCTACGGCATGTCCATAACCATTTTTTGCCAGTGGTAACTCAAACTTAAAGTGATACATTGATGGAGTCAAATCTTTCTGATGATGATCATTATATAACCAATATTGGCCGACTAAAACCACTTTCGATTTATTGGTAGGCAGAAAGTGGTTTATTTTTACACTTAGGGTGAGGTCGGTTTGACTCGAATTAACTTGCTTTGGAGTATAGAAAGAGGTCGTGTTCGAATTTTTATTGAGGTCTTTTATCAGTGCATTCTGAATACTTGCCTGCAAAGGTTGCGCCCAGAAATGTTGCTTAGAATAGTAAACTTGATGTTCATCTAACTGCATGCTTAAGCCAGCGTGCTTCAGATAATCTGCTAACTCAATGGTTTCAACAACAACGGTTGTGGAGCGCTGTGCAAGATCCTCATGGACAGGCATGGAAGTGGCGTTGTCGAGTAGGTAATATTGTACATTAGTATTCGTTTCTGTTGCACAACCAACCAACAGTAGCATTATTGCCAACATATAAAATACAGGCCTAATCATGCTGAATTTCCTCGTTTAAAGATTGTGCTTTAGGTTCAATTATGGGGGAGCTACCATCACTGAAGATTAAACTATTTGGCTTTTGATTGAGTTGCTGCAGTAACGGGGTGAGTTGCTCCAAAGTTGTTTGGAAGCGCTGCATCGTGGATATCAGTTCCTGATTGGTTTTGGAGCCTGCAGAATAGTCTTTAAGCAATTGCGTTAAGGATTCGGCTGCATGGTTGATATTTTCACTGGTATGCTGATCTTTCACATCTACAAGCAGGCCATCAAGGGTATCGATGGTTTGTTGAAATGCCTGTGCAGTCGAGCTGAAAGTGCGCATAAGTTGACTAGCATCTTGAGATATTTCAGCAAATGGAATAGCGTTTATATTGTCTAATACGCCACTCACTTTTTGGGTGATTTGAGCAAATTCTCCCGAGGTGGTAGGAATGACATTATAACCAAGAAAACTGCTTAAAGGTTCGGGTTCGGCATCAGTGTAATGTTGTAAATCTACGTACAGCCCGCCAGTCACTATATTTCCAATTTTAAGAGAAGCGCGTAGACCTTGTTCAATGCCACGCAAAGTTTGTTTTTGCACAATGTCGACACCGGTTTGGTCATCTGGCTGCTGCATTCTGCTAGGTTGGATAGTGATCAGAACAGGGATCGCAAACTCTTCGTCTAGCAATTTACTTTGCGCCAAACCGGGTAGATTAATTTTAACCACTTTACCGATTTGCAGACCGCGATATTCTACCGGTGCACCAACGGTTAGTCCGCGAATGCTATCTTTGATCATTAAGACAAAATTGACCCCGAGTTTGTAGCGTTTATTAGATGCGCTTTCATAGTCTTTATAAATGTCAAATGATGCTTGAGTTGTCACCAAATCCCCCGTAGGCATGCCGTCTGGAATACCAAAAGTGACGCCATTGGTGAGAATGGTTTCGATGCTACCGGTTTTGACTTCAATGCCATTTGCGGCTAAGTCGAGACTGATACCACTGGCATTCCAGAATTTGGTATTTTCGGTTACCAGTTTATGATAGGGCGCTTGAATGAAGGCGTTATAGGACACCACACGTTTATCTACATCGAAATGCATGTCTTCAAATTCCCCCACTTTTAATCCTTTATAAATGATGGGGTCGCCAGCTTTGAAAGATAACTCCTGGTCGCTAGTTAAGGAAATCTGTAGGCCTGGGGTTCCAGCTGCAGTTGTAGGCGGGGTTTCTAAGGCAACAAATTCGTTGGATTGTTCGCCCTCTGTGTTGGGTTCTAAGGTTATATAGGGGCCGGAAAGTAAGGTCGTTAACCCCGAAACGCCGTTAAGGGAAACGCGAGGACGCACCAACCAGAACTTGCTATTTTCACCCAATAATACTTCTGCGCTTGGATTCATTCTTGCGGTAACAATAACGCCACTTAAATCGGGTTTTAACTCGACTTTTTTGACCACTCCAATTTCTACATCTTTGGTTTTTATTTTAGTTTGATCAGCTTCAATACCAGAAGCAGACACAAATTCGATGGTAATTAACGGGCCTTGATTTGCCCATTGGTGATAAACCATCCACATGCCAATGGACAGAGCAACTAACGGAATTAGCCAGAACTTGGAGATTATCCGACTGGACTCTATTTCTGCTGCTTGTGAGTCTGCTTGTTGATTATTATTGTCTGTCATTTTGTGCGTCCGTATTGCTCCAAATTAATCTAGGATCGAATGTCATTGCCGCTAACATCGTAAGTATTACCACTCCACAAAATGCTAATGCAGCTGGGCCTGGAAATACACTCATGGTATTTCCAAGTTGAATTAAACTAACTAAAATTGCAACGGCAAATATATCAACCATTGACCACCGGCCAATAAACTCGGTTAATCGATACCAGAATATTCGATTATTTTGCTTTTTAAATGTACCTGTTTGTACACAATAATTAAGCCAAATTAAGATAACTAATTTACCAATAGGCACTACTATACTGGCAATAAAAATAACTAAAGCAATGGGGTAAGACTTACTTTGCCACATAGAAATAACACCACCTAGAATGGTACTGGGCTCATCTGTTCCCAAAAATACCGTATGCATGATAGGCAAGGTATTGGCTGGAATATACAGTAAAACTGAAGTGAGTAGTAAGGCCCAGGTGCGTTGTATACTCTCCGATTTTGGTAGCCTCTTTTTGCTGTGCTGAGTTCGGGTCGCAGTGATGTAGAGTTGATGTTTATCCATGGATAACATCGTGGCGACCATACACACAGTGAAACCTATGTAGGCATAAAATGAAGGGCCAATACTAATATCGGCAAAAGAACGGATTTTGATTAAACTAACTAACACGCCAATTAAAAATATCTCTGCCATACTCCATGGTATAAGTGCATAAACGATGTTTAGTATGGTTTTTGACGTGTGCACATTTTTGTTCGGGGGAAAAGGCACAAGCACAAGTAGCAAACCAATTAAGACGATGGCTGGAACTATGATAATAGAGAGTAATTGGACGACCGCTAAGAACATATAGTCGTTCAAAATTAGCACGTCTAAACCGGAGATGATCCCGATAGCATGATATTGCCCGTTGGTGCTAAACCCTAGGAAATTAAACGGCATCGACAGAAATAAAAAAATCAACGCACTAACGGCAAACATAATTATACGTTGGTTTGCATAATGGAGGTGTTGCGTTAACACATGGCCGCAACAGGGGCATTTGGCTTTTTGTCTATGGCCTAAACGAGGGACAAGCACATTTGTATCACACTGCTGACAGATCGTTTTTCCACTATGAATTGGGTCAGATAATCCTTTACCCATTATTATAAACCATTACTCATATCGACAAACCTTCACATAGGTTGATTGTATTCAGCTAAACAGTTAGAAAATATCGAGATGCTTTTATCTATCTCACTTTGGGTCGTCGCCCAGGAACAAATACTAATTCTAATAACTTGTTGGCCCATCCATGTCGCGCCTCCACACCAGGTAACCCCTGAGTTTTGAATGGACTTTAGAATGTTTTGGGTAGATTCATCTGAACCTGCACTTAGGATAACTTGATTAAAAACTACCTCGTTCAACACCTTAAATCCTGCAATTTCAGCTTGTTTGGCGAAATAAACGGCATGTTGATGCAGTAAGTCTACAAGCTCGGCAATACCACTTTTACCTAAGTAAGCTAAACACGCCCATAATTCAATGCCCCGAGCCCGTCTCGACATATCAGGTGTGAACATCATATTATCGCGACTTTCACTGGTTTGAATATAAGAGCCTTGTTGTTGCATTGCTTGGGTTAGGGCGCTTGCGTCTGCGCATAATATAACACCACAATCATAGGGCGTATTTAAGGTTTTATGACCGTCAACCGACCAAGAGTCAGCTAAGTGCATGCTTTTGGTTAATGTGGCAAATCTTTGCGAAGCGCCGGCCCATAGTCCGAAGGCACCGTCAACATGCACCCAAGCTTTCGCTGCTTTGGCTTTGGGGATAATAGTGTGAAAGTCATCGAACGCACCACTACAAACATTTCCAGCCTGTAAAACGATAATACAGCTTTTATCCAAAGGAGGAACAGATTCAACCTTTATTCGACCTTGTTGGTCACAGTCAACCCACTCAATTTGCTGTTGGCCAAATCCAAGTATATTTAATCCTTTCACCACACTGCTATGGGTTTGCCTGCCTAAAATGATGCGTAGGGCTGGTGCAGCAAACAGACCTTGTTGTGTGATATCCCAACCTAAATGACTCAACTGGCGATAACGGGCCGCTGCTATTCCGCATAAGCTAGCGATGGATGTGCCGCCAACAAAGCCTGCTACCGTATTGGTGGGCAAGCCAAACAGTTGTTGTAACCACTGCTGACAGATACTTTCCAACTTAGCTGCGATAGGAGAGGTGACAAATAACGCAGCATTTTGATCCCAGACATCGGCTAACCATTTTGCGGCTAACCCTATTGGCAGGGCGGAGCCGTTAACAAACCCATAATAACGACCATTTGAGTAGCGCACCGTATTGAGTTCGCCCTGTTTTGCCAGTAAGTCTAAAATAGCCTCTCCATCACCCATATGCTCTGGTAATTGTGTGTCAAATTCCTTTAATAGTTCTAAACTTTGTTGACTGGGATAAACGGCTCTTTGATGACTGTTTTTTTGATAAGAAATAGCACTATCACAAGCCTGCTTTAATAACGTTGAAGTCTGTACTTGTTCGAACATTATATTTTGTAATTTAGACATGAGTGAATTTCTCGTTTTAAATGTGTCTTTACGTTATCACTAATTGTACTTTTTGAGAAAAATAACTAAAAAAAGCCATCTTTTCAGATGGCTTTTGACTGGTTGGTATATTTTAAATTCGCAGTGTTAGTAATTTGCATTGCCTGGAGAACGTGGGAAGGGAATGACATCACGGATATTTTGCATACCTGTCACATAGGCCACTAAGCGCTCAAATCCTAAACCAAAGCCTGAATGTGGAACCGTACCGTAACGGCGCAGGTCGCGATACCAGGCGTAATCTTCTTTATCCAGACCCATTTCTTCTAGTCTTTGATCAAACACATCTAAACGTTCTTCACGTTGTGAACCACCGATGATTTCACCGATACCCGGCGCTAATACATCCATTGCTGCAACGGTTTTTCCATCGTCGTTAATGCGCATATAAAACGCTTTAATATCTTTGGGGTAATTTTGCATGATAATTGGCGCACCTACATGTTCTTCGGCCAAATAGCGCTCATGCTCTGACGACAAATCGACGCCCCAATCCACGGGGAATTCGAACTTTTTGCCACAGTTTTTCAGTATTTCAATGGCATCGGTGTAATCCATTCTGACGAAATCTTGGGAAATCACTTTTTCCATTCTGTCTTTAACATCTTTATTAATATGTTGTGCAAAGAACGCCATGTCGTCAGCACGCTCATCGAGCACTGCTTTGAACACATACTTCAACATGTCTTCGGCAAGTTGGGCAACATCAGAAAGTTCCGCAAAGGCGACTTCGGGTTCGATCATCCAGAATTCTGCTAAATGGCGACTTGTATTCGAGTTTTCGGCTCTAAAGGTAGGGCCAAAAGTGTATACCTTAGACATTGCAGTACAGTACGTTTCAACGTTCAATTGGCCAGAAACCGTTAAATAGGTTTCTTTTCCGAAAAAATCTTGGGAGTAATCAACTTCACCCTGTTCGGTCTTAGGGATGTTCATCATATCCAAAGTGGACACTCTAAACATTTCACCGGCGCCTTCAGTATCGCTGGCGGTTAATATTGGTGTGCTGATCCAAAAATAGCCTTGTTCGTGGAAAAAACGATGTATCGCTTGAGATAAACAGTTACGAACACGGGTAACGGCGCCAATGACATTGGTTCTGGCACGCAAATGTGCGTGTTCACGAAGATATTCAATACTGTGACGTTTTGCCGACATTGGGTAGGTATCAGGGTTTTCTACCCAACCAAGAATGTCAACTTGCTTGGCTTCAATTTCCAGCGCTTGACCTTTTCCTTGGGACTCTTTTACTTCGCCAGTTACCGCAATTGAGCAACCCGTAGTAAGACGTTGGATATCGCTGTAATTCTCCATAGTATTCAGGGCAATCACCTGAATCGCGTCGAAACAACTTCCATCATGTAAGTTGATAAAAGACAACCCTGCTTTAGAATCTCTTCGGGTTCTTACCCAACCTTTCAAAACTACCTGTTCCCCGATAGGGTACTTGCCAGTTAACACGTCAACCACTGGGGCATGCGCCATTGATATTCTCCACTACAGCAGGGGTAACCTGCAATTTTTTGATTACAAACTAAAATATGATAAACGACTAGGATAAACAATCACCTAGATGAAACTTAGTTAATGCTCTACAGTTAATATGCTAGATAATTAAAATGTCACTAGATTCTATCATTTAAATAAGGTGTGTAATCTTACTTAGCTAAATGACAGACTCAAGTAAAAATAGGCGCTAAACAGAGAATATGTCTGATCCATTCCCTTGGCAGGGTGAAAATCGCCGAAAAACGCCACGAAGCCACGATAAATTTTACCAAATTGTATTGGGATTGAATATCGTTGCTTGGGTGATATTTGTCGCTTCCTTGATTGTTTTCCATTATGCCCGACCTGAATTGATATCTGGTGTGCAAGAATATTGGGGAGTAACCGGGCGAGAAGACTGGTCTATGTCACTTAGCATATACTTAATTTTGCTGCTGGGTTTATGTACTTTTATGAGCCTGTTTGTGTTATTTATGCGGCGCTATCGCACCCGCCGCCGAAACGATTATTTTGGGATAAATGTTATTATCCTATTGGCGATTAGTGTGGTTGTTTTAGTGTGGATATTATCTGATTTATAAGTCCGTCTTAGTTGAGTGTTTGCAAGCTAATTGCAATGGCTGCAGTAAGTTGACTAAGTTGTTGCTGATTAATAATAAACGGCGGCATAATGTAAATGAGTTTTCCAAATGGGCGTATCCAAACCCCATTGTCCACAAACACTCTTTGTAATTCAGCAACATTAACCGCTTTTTTACACTCAATAACGCCAATTGCCCCTAACACTCGGACATCTTCAACGGCAACATGATCTTTTAATGGCAACAACTGGTGTTGCAGTTGCTTTTCAATATTGGCCACTTGTGATTGCCATTTGTTATCCCCTAGCAATGCTAAACTCGCATTGGCAACGGCACAAGCTAGCGGGTTTCCCATGTAGGTAGGACCATGCATGAACACACCTGGTTCGCCCGCACACACTCCTAACGCCACGTCTTCTGTGCACAGAGTTGCAGCCAATGTCATATAGCCCCCAGTTAGCGCTTTACCTACGCACATGATATCTGGACTAATGTTAGCATGTTCGCATGCAAACAGTTTTCCAGTGCGCCCGAAGCCTGTGGCGATTTCATCACAAATTAGTAAGATATTGTGCTGATCGCACAGTTGACGACAGCGATGGAGATATTCGGGGTGATATATTCGCATGCCACCGGCACCTTGCACTATGGGCTCGATTATTAACGCTGCCACTTCGTTTTTATGGGCGAGAATTAAGTCCTCTAGAGGCCCAATATCATCTTCATTCCAGGTTTGTTCGAAGCGAGTTTGTGGGGCAGGAGCAAATATTTGAGTGCTTAATGCTTGATTGAACAAACTGTGCATACCGTTGACTGGATCGCACACTGACATAGCCGCGAAGGTGTCGCCATGGTAACCATTTCGAGGGGTGATAAATCTAAACTTCTCAGGCGCACCCTGACATGCCCAATATTGCAACGCCATTTTCATAGCGACTTCAACCGAGACAGAGCCCGAATCCGCTAGAAATACCCGTTCCAAGCCTTCCGGGGTGATATCGACTAAGGTTCTACATAAATCGATAGCGGGTTTATGGGTAATTCCACCAAACATGACATGAGACATTTTTGCTAGCTGTGTTGTGGCGGCTTGATTTAATTTTGGGTGGTTATATCCATGAATGGTTGCCCACCAAGAGGACATGCCATCAACTAAGCGTTCTCCATCTTTAAGCGTCAACCATACCCCTTCAGCAGATTCAACTTCATAACAGGGAAGGGGGTTAATGGCAGAAGTGTAAGGATGCCAAATATGCTTTTGATCGAATTCGAGGTCAGAAAGATTTTGATTGTTCAAATTTTACTCACTTGTAAATCTGGATAGCTGATAAGAGTTGACAATGTTTAAGCGGCGCTTAGACTATGCGAACATAATTCGATAGTAAAGGACCAAATATGGCGATTCCAGCAGATTTTTCAGGTACCGCAGAGATTAGACACGACTGGACATTGGATGAAGTGAATGCATTGTTCGCTTTACCGTTTAATGATTTGCTTTTTCAGGCTCAATGTATTCATCGCCAACATTTCGATCCTAATTATGTGCAGGTCAGCACACTATTGTCGATTAAAACTGGGGCCTGTCCGGAAGATTGTAAATATTGTCCGCAGAGTGTCCGCTACGATACCGGCTTAGAAAAAGAGCGCCTTCTCGAAATTGAAAAAGTCATTCAGCGCGCCAAGGAGGCAGTGGCCACAGGTTCAACGCGTTTTTGTATGGGAGCCGCTTGGCGTAATCCAAAAGATCGCGATATGCCTTATGTGTTGGAGATGATCAAAGAGGTGAAAAAGCTTGGCCTTGAAACCTGCATGACGTTGGGTATGTTAACACGGGATCAGGCAATCGCATTAAAGCAAGCGGGTTTAGATTATTACAACCATAACCTGGATACCTCACCAGAATATTACGGCGATATAATTACCACTCGCACATACCAAGACCGCTTAGATACCTTACAGAATGTCCGTGATGCGGGTATGCATGTATGCTCTGGCGGTATTGTTGGGATGGGCGAGGAGTCTGATGACCGTTCTGGGTTATTAATGCAGTTGGCGAATTTAGAACAGCATCCGGAAAGTGTACCCATTAACATGTTAGTGAAAGTTAAAGGCACACCATTGGATGATGTAGAAGATTTGGACCCTTTTGAATTTGTACGTACCATTGCAGTAGCGCGTATTTTAATGCCTAAGTCTTTTGTACGTCTGTCTGCCGGGCGTGAGGCCATGAATGAACAAATGCAAGCAATGTGTTTTATGGCGGGGGCAAATTCGATTTTTTATGGATGTAAATTATTAACCACTTCTAATCCAGATACCCACGAAGATGTGATGTTATTTAAAAAGTTGGGAATTAACTCAAAACAAACTCGCGAGTATTCAGACGAAGCCCACGAAGCTGCATTAATGGAAGAGATTCAAGACAAAGAAGCTGGACAAGCAGAAAGTGAGTTGTTTTATGATGCCACTAAACCTGTGACGGTTTTGTCTGAGACGACTAATTAGCCAGTGGCTTTTGCTTATTTACAAGATGCACTCAATGCTCGTAAACGTGAAGGCTTATTGCGTCAACGTAAGATAATTGGTTCTTCCGTTGGCGCTATGATCGAAATTGATGGTCGGCACTATTTAAGTTTTTCCGGTAATGACTACCTTGGCCAACGCCAAGATCTCGCCGTCATGCAGGCTTGGGTTGAGGGAATTTCTAGCTACGGTGTAGGCAGCGGTGCGTCTCCTTTGGTTACTGGTCATACTGACGCACATCAACAGCTAGAAGACTTTTTAGCAACGGGTTTAAACCGAGAAGCTGCATTATTATTCAACTCTGGTTTTGCTGCAAACCAAGCAGTCTGCCAAGCATTGTCTCACCCTAATTTATGTATTTTGGCCGATAAGTTAATGCACGCCTCTTTCATGGAAGCGGGTAAACTCTGCGACGCTAAGTTTAAACGTTTTCGACATAACGATGTTAATCATCTGACCAATTTACTGAAGACTAATCCATCATCAGATTTGTCGTCTTCTGCTACAGATAAGCTGATTGTCAGCGAAGGAATATTTAGCATGGACGGTGATTTGGGACGTTTAAATGAGCTACAAAACGTCGCTCAGCAGCATGATGCCTGGTTAATGGTGGATGACGCCCATGGCATGGGCGTGTTGGGAAAAACAGGCTTAGGCAGTGTAGAGCAGTTTAATTTAAGCCAACAACAGGTGCCAATTCTAATGGGAACCTTTGGTAAAGGTATAGGGACATCTGGTGCCTTTGTGGCGGGCTCACAAATTCTTATCGACTATTTAGTTAACTTTGCTAAACACTATGTCTATAGCACCGCAATGCCACCCGCTATGGCGCTGGCTACCCATGCAAGTTTTCAATCTTTGGCAGATGGCAGTAAACAACAAGCATTGACCCAGCGAATAGCCCAATTTAGATTGCTATGTCAACAAAAGGGCATCCCGTTAACGGATTCAAGCACGGCTATTCAACCCATAATAATAGGCGATCCAGTTACCTGTTTGAGAATTAGCGAAGATTTAAAACAGCTAGGATTATGGGTAACGGCTATTCGTTATCCAACAGTGCCTAAAGGCACAGATAGACTGCGTATAACCTTATCTGCAAGTCATAAAAATACTGATATAGAGGCGTTTGTGGATGGTTTAGAGATAGTGCTCAGGCGCTATCAGGTGTTGCTAAATGAATAGTCTTCTTGCTGAAAAGAAGCGCAGAATTGCTTATCAATTTAGTCAATCTGCTCACCGCTATGATGATATTGCACAAGTACAATTGGATATTGGATTTGATGCCATTCAATTGGTCACCGGGAATAAGTCCGGCAGTTTATTAGATATTGGCTGTGGCACTGGACGATTAACCCAAAGGTTAGCAGATAAGTTTCAAGGTGTTACTGGTGTCGATTTAGCAACGGGTATGATAGAGCAGGCGAAAAAGTGTAACCCAGCTAAAAATACTAAAGGGCATATTGACTTCCATGTTGCAGATGCAGAAGCTTTACCATTTGCCGATAAATCCTTTGATAACGTATTTTCGTGCATGGCATTGCAGTGGTGTACGCCCATTCAGACTAGCTTAGATGAGATAAATCGTGTTTTAACCGACCAAGGCAAAGGGGTCTTAGCCTTGTTGAGCGCAGGTTCAATGGTTGAATTACACAAAACCTGGGCAAAGGTTGATGCCGTGCCAAGAGTCAATCAGTTCTTGTCTCACCGTGAATTAGTCAGCGCTGCGATAAAAAGTGGATTCAGCGTAGAAGAACATCAAAAAACCTATACTACCTGGCACCAAACAGCGATTCATTTATTAAATAGTATTCGTCATATTGGCGCAAACGTAGTGCCAGAAACGGGTAATCACCGCAGATTGAGTCGTCAATCATTAGCAGAGTTTGCCCGCATATATAATCAAGATTTTGCGATTAATGGGCAATTACCCTTGTCTTATGAAGTGAGTTTTTTAGTCTTGAGTAAAAACATATGAGTCATTCAATTTTTATAACAGGAACGGATACGGATGCGGGAAAAACCGTTATCGCGACAGCAATTCTGCAACTCGCAGCAGATAGAGGACTCAGCACAATTGGGTTTAAACCTGTGTCGGCGGGTTGCAGTGAAACTGCAGAAGGACTACGTAATGATGATGCCCTTGCCTTGTTAGCTGCCAGCACTAAAGGGATGGCCTATGAACGCATTAACCCTATTGCTTTCGCTGATCCTGTTGCCCCCCATTTAGCTGCCAAGCGAATGGGCGTTACCGTAGAGACTCAGAAAATTAGTTCTGCGTACCAGTATTTAGTGAATCAAAATGCAGATTTGCTGCTAACGGAAGGGGCTGGAGGTTGGCGATTACCCTTGTCCGAATGTGCATTTTTATCTGATTTTGTCATTCAACATAAAATACCAGTGGTGCTGGTGGTAGGGATGAAGTTAGGGTGTTTAAATCATGCATTACTGACCTATCAAGCTATCAGCGCTGATGGTCTGGAAGTCATTGGCTGGGTTGCGAATCAGATTGATGACCAGATGTTATATTTGCAGGACAATATTGACAGTTTAAAAGCCTTGCTACCCGCACCTTGTCTTGGTGTTGTCCCTAAACTGGCAAACACTAAACAAGCTGCAGAGTATTTATCGATTGAAAGACTATTACAATAAGTGGTTTAGGGCTGATTTGGCAGCAATACTGTGATGATCTCTGCCTTTGAATATCACCCCATCTAAATCACCCAGTAGGGTTAGGTCTTTATCATCAAGCAATAACCCACTTCCTTCTCTGATACCCACAACGGGGATGTCTGGGTTTAAAACACAAAACTCTTCAATGCGTTGAGCTCTTGTTTCACCATTATGACCCGGTGGTTGATAATCGCTGTAGTGAGGATTAATTTGCAACGGCAGCAATGCTAAGGCAGAAAATGATTGGGGTTGGATTATCGGCATGTCGTTAGTGGTTTTAATACTCAGTCCACAAATGTTAGATCCTGCACTCCAACCTACATAAGGGGTACCGGCGTTCACTTTATTTTGTATGGGATGAATTAAGTCATGAGTTTGTAACTGATAAAGTAAATTAAAGGTATTACCACCGCCCACGATTATTGCGTGGGCATGTTCGATAGCCTCAGCTGGGTCTTCAACCGTATGTATTCCACAAATGTTTAACTCTGGTAACGCTTGTTGTACTTTATCTGTGTAGTCATCCCAAGACATTGTCACACCTGCGTAGGGGATGAAGATTGCCGTTCGAACGTTATCTAAAAATGGCAGTATCATTGTTTTCGGGTTCGCCAAGTATTCTTCATTCCCCACTTTAGAACTGCTTAGCATGAGTACTCGTTTTTTTGACATTTTTTTCCTTTGAAATGAATTTAACGCTAGACGCGCATTTTTAGCTAGATAGAATAGAATATTAAGCATAAGAGAATCTGGAATAGGAAACAACTTGAATGGCTGGAACAATTCGCTCTGTATTGTTTGTATGTTTGGGTAATATTTGTCGTTCGCCAAGCGCAGAGGCCGTGTTTAGAAAAAAGGCCAAGGAAAAAGGATTGTTGTTGAAAATAGATTCGGCAGGAACCCAGGGTTATCATGTTGGTGCGCCACCAGACGAGCGTTCCGTTACTGTTGGTGAAGCACGGGGCTATGATTTTGAGGGAATATCTTGCCGCAAGATTACCAAACAAGACTTTAACGACTTCGATATTTTGATTGCCATGGATGAAATGAATCTGCGGGGGTTACAAAGTGAATGTCCTGATGAGCATCAGGATAAAATTAAGTTGTTTATGTCCTTTTCAGGATTAGAGGAAGAAGAAATTCCTGATCCCTACTATGGCGGTAAAAAAGGATTTGAGTACGTACTGGATTTGATCGAATCATCAGCAGATGGTCTGATTGAACATATTTCTGCGTTAATCGTGTGGGAAGATTAATAATTTAGATAACGTTTCAGCATCAAATACCACATCCTCTATAAACATAATTATTCGCAACTATAGTCGATAGTCGAATAGATTAGTGCATATAGACATTGTACTATACTGCCATAATAGGGTAATTTCCCTTAAATTTTATTTAGCAGGTTTATCCTGCTTTTTTTGACTTTATTAAAGGAAAGCGTGTGAGCCAATGGCAACCTGACAGCTGGAGGTCTAAACCGATCCAGCAACAACCTACTTATCAAGATCAAGCGTTACTAAAAGACGTAGAAAGCAAACTGCATAGTTATCCTCCGTTGGTATTTGCTGAAGAAACAAGGCAATTATACAAACAACTAGGTGATGTTGCCGAAGGTAAAGGGTTTTTGTTACAAGGCGGTGATTGTGCCGAATCATTCGATGAATTCAATGCGCCCAAAATCAGAGATACCTTTAAAGTTATCCTGCAAATGGCCATCGTTTTAACCTTTGCAGGAAAATGTCCGGTAACAAAAGTTGCCAGAATGGCTGGGCAGTATGCAAAACCGCGTTCGTCTGACCTAGAAACGATTAATGGCGTGTCTCTGCCGAGTTATCGCGGGGATATCATCAATAGCTTTGAATTTACTGAACAGTCTAGAATGCCAGATCCAAACCGGATGCTTGAGGCATATCATCGAGGGGCTTCCACCCTAAACTTATTACGTGCTTTCGCGCAAGGTGGTTTAGCTGACTTACATCAAGTGAACCGTTGGAATATGACCTTTCTTGAGAACAATCCGTTACGTGAGCGTTATCAAGACGTCACTAACCGCTTGCAAGATGCGCTAGAGTTCATGGATGTAATTGGTATCAACCATGTTAATAACGCAACGTTGCATGAAACCAATTTGTTTACTTCCCATGAAGCGCTATTGTTAAATTACGAGCAGGCGTTAACCCGCATTGATACTTTAACTGGCAAGCCTTATAACTGTTCTGCACACATGGTGTGGATTGGTGAGCGTACTCGTCAATTGGATCATGCGCATATAGAGTTCTTCCGTGGCATACATAATCCAATTGGGGTTAAAATTGGGCCTACCATTCAAGAAGATGAATTGATGAGGTTGATCGATACCTTGAATCCGGATAATAGCGCTGGTCGTTTGACGTTTATTACCCGCATGGGGGCAGATAAGCTTGAGCAAAATCTGCCTAAATTACTACGTCGAGTGAAAGCTGAAGGACGAAAGGTCGTGTGGAGTTCAGATCCAATGCACGGCAACACTAAAAAAGCATCGAGTGGTTACAAAACTAGAAACTTTGATGATATTCTAAGTGAAATCCAACAGTTCTTCGCAGCTCACCGTGCTGAAGGGACACATCCAGGTGGTATCCATTTAGAAATGACAGGGCAGCATGTGACGGAGTGTACTGGTGGGGCATACCAAATCAGTGACGACGATCTTGCTCAAGCATACAAAACTCAATGTGATCCGCGTTTGAATGCTGATCAAGTGTTAGAAATGGCATTTTTAGTGGCAGATCATTTGAAAAGTGGTAAATAATGTAGTTTTGACTACTTTGTACTTTTTTACTATTTCAGCCAGTTGCTAATTCAACTGGCTTTTTCATTTTAAGAGTATAAAAATTGTTTGTTTTGTTGTTAATCAATGCAAACTTATAATTAGACGCAGCACGCGATTGGTAATCTAGTATTACTACCGCTTTATAACCTCAAGAAGGAAAGTGAATTGAATACGATTGACCTCCCAAGACACCCATTACCTGCGTTTACGGCAGACTCGGCCGCTCGAAAAGTTAGAATGGCAGAAGATGCTTGGAATTCAAAAGATCCGATAAAAGTATCACTCGCTTATACAGCGCAAAGCAGATGGCGAAATCGTTCAGAATTCCTAGTTGGGCGGGACGCTATAGTGAGCTTCTTGCAGAATAAGTGGAAAAGGGAATTGGACTATCGGCTTAGCAAAGAACTATGGGCTTTCACAGATAATCGTATCGCTGTTCGCTTTGCTTATGAATGGCACGATCAACAAGGTAACTGGTTTCGTTCTTATGGAAATGAAAACTGGGAGTTTGATAAAAATGGATATATGCAAAAACGCATTGCAAGTATCAACGATATGGCCATTAATGAAGACCAGCGCAAACTGGTATGGCAAACACAGAATAGACCCGATGACTATCCAAGTTTGAGTGAACTGGCGTTATAAATAGTGAAAAATGATTAATGGCTAAATTAATAGATCTAAGTCATACCGTCGAAGATGGCTTGGTCACGTACAAGGGTTTACCTGCTCCAATAATTTGTGACTATCTGAGCCGAGAAGCATCTAAGTCACACTATGAAGAAGGTACTTCATTTCAGATTGGCAAAATTGAAATGTGTTCTAATACCGGAACCTATCTTGATTCACCATTTCATCGTTATGTGGATGGCGATGACCTTTCTGAACTTGATCTTGACGCTGTAGCACATTTAGATGGCGTGAAAATAAAGATTCCACAACATATCATTGCAATCGATGAGAGTTATTTCGCTGACATGGAGCTAACGGGTAAGGCAGTACTCATTCAAACCAATTGGTCTCGTCATTGGAACACCGAGTTATATTATGAGAATCATCCCTTTCTTACCGAAGGTGCGGCATTATTTTTGAAAAAAAATGGTGTGCTGCTTGTGGGAATTGATAGCCATAATATTGATGATACTAGCGGCGGTGGGAGACCTGTGCATAGTACATTATTAGGAGCTGATATTTTAATTGTTGAACACATGTGCAATTTACAACCGATACCAGTAAATGGTTTTTATTTTTATGCCGTACCAGTAAAAATAAAAGGTTTTGGAACCTTTCCAGTACGTGCGTTTGCGCAGTTACAGGAATAATGATAATAGTATTAAGGTGTTAAAGTTTAAAAAGTAATAGTTTGCGTCCGTTTAAAGATAATCAGGGAGAGAAAATAAAATGAATAGAACGTTGAAATGGATAGGTCGTGGGCTAATAGCATTGTTGGTTTTTTCCGCCTTAGGGTGGTGGTGGGTTGGTCCTAAATGGCGTTCCCTTCTTCTAGATCCGCCTGAAGATCTTGACATTCTGTTTTGGAGTCAAAGTCAGCGTGATGCAGCTTTTCAAGTTATGGATCAGTTTTCTCTTCTCGTTAAGTCTCGTGAAATATTGCCAAATAGCAAAGTAAAAGAGTTGCCTATTGGTGAGGAGTTGATACTAAATGAAGATATCGATGGTTTTTTTGAGGAGCAGCGTTTAGCTGGTGGTTTAATACTGCATAAAGGCAAAATCAGGTTTGAAAAATATGGTCTCGGACATTCAGCTGACTCCAGGTGGACTAGCTTTTCGGTGGCTAAATCATTCACTTCAAGTCTTGTTGGAATTGCCTTAAAAGAAGGCCACATACGCAGTCTTAACGACAATGTTTCTGAATATGTTACCGGCTTAAAAGGCTCTGTTTACGATAATGTAACCATTGAACAATTACTTACCATGACCTCTGGTGTTGCATGGAATGAAGATTACACTGATCCAGATTCAGATGTAGCCTTGTTCAACAATCATCAAGCACAAGGTGGTTTACCCACGATTGTCAGTTATATGCGCGGTTTATCTAGAGCCTACCCAGCGGGTGAAAAATGGCAATACTCTTCAGGGGAAACCAACCTAATTGGTATTTTAGTTGAACGAGCAACTGGGCGTAATATTAGCGAATATTTGACTGAAAAAATTTGGCAGCCCTTTGGGATGGCACAAAAAGCGACTTGGATTTTGGGTTTTGATGGTAACGAAATATCAGGATGTTGTATTCAAGCTAGCTTACGTGATTTTGCCCGTTATGGTTTGTTTATGTTGGAAAATGGGCAAATAGAAGGGGAGTCAGTGTTCCCTGATAATTGGGTAGCAAAGGCGACTACTAAACAAGTTGACTATGGATTTCCCGACAGAGGCTATGGGTATCAATGGTGGACATTCAATGACGGAAGTTATACTGCTCGAGGTATATTTGGGCAAACTATATTTATTGACCCAAATAGAGATCTTGTGATTGCATTTAATGGTAATTGGCCAACAGCTAGCGATGCCGATTTGAATCGGAAACGCTTCGAATTTATAGATCGGATTAAGGTTGCCATTGATTTGCAGCAAAACGACTGATAAGACAGGTTAGTTATTGGGTTTGGTTAGCTTCGTTACTTATGATTTGCATGGTTACCATTAAATATGCAGCACCGACGAGCAAGCCAAGCCACCATCCTAAGCCTACGCCACCACCCAAAGCCAAAGCTAGCCGCTAGGGTGTTTAGCATTATTACGACAAATGCCATAATTACGACAAATGCGGACAAACCCGACAATCAGTGCATAGGGCATTGGGATACGAAGGTGTTGAACATCATCGCATTTTGACGCCATAGAAGATAAGGCCGTGGTATCTGACATGGGCGAGCTATTATCGCCCCAGCGTAAACCCGCTAAAACTGCTGATATTGACAAATAAAATAGGTACATATTAGCCACAGTTGGAATATCTATGTCTTGGTTTATAATTTTCCAATTTTCCAATTTTCCAATTTTCCAATTTTCCAACTTAAGGGTAAAACTAATGGCTTTAAGATTGCCACGGTTCCCTATGATGATCCTGTACCTAATGCTATGAATGCCAACTCAACAAGAGGTTTAGGGGAGCGTAACGCTTACATTTTGTAATAAGCGTTATTTATTTTTCAAATAAATTGAATCATTGTCTGATTATGCTTTCTTTTTGTCCATTTTAACAACTTCAGCTTTTTCTTGCTCTAATATAGAGTCGGCATCTGTGCCTTTAAATAATTTGGCAATGACGTCTTTATTTTTCGACAACAAGATAGTGAGGTCTTCGGCTATTTCATTCGGTAATTTAATGCCTTTTGCTTGAATATAAGTGCCCAGGTTATCGGCAACATCAAGCATTTTGTCGTATTGATCAGCCGCCTTTTTGTCAGAAGTCACTAGTTTTTCTTCTCCATTTCGCTCAACAACATATCTCACAATAATCGCCATTACGTTTCCTCATATTTCGGTTGTTTTGGTGCCATCGAGTATAAATATAGCTCAACACTGTTTGTATGTACAGTATTTTGTTGAGGTGAAATTCTAATGGAGAAAAGCAGTTTTAATTTATTTAAGAAAGGACGAATTGGCTTCTATAGGATGATAAATATCAACGCAATCGCTTAAGGTTTTAGCGGTTAATTGGGGGACGCTGTAGACCTGTGTTGAGACCTGGTACTTGCTTTTGATATAGCCCATTAACACTGCAAAATCGCCATCGCCACTGAGTAAAATAATTTCGTCTAGAAGCGGTGATTGATCGATCATATCAACGGTAATACCCACATCCCAATCGCCTTTAGCTGAGCCATCGCTACGTTGTATAAAAGGTTTAAGTTTGACCTCAAAACCTATATGTCTAAGGGCGTCTTGAAATTTGATTTGTTGGTCATCTTGCCGCGCGATAGCATACGCGTTAGCCACAACTATATTTCCGCGATAAGTTAATTCTTGCCATAGCTTACGATAATTGAATTGTTTGTGATAAGCCTGTCGGCAAGTGTAGTACACATTTTGTACATCAACAAAAACGCCGATGTTTTTCTCTTTATTTTGCATACCCTTACCGCCTACAGGTTAGTTAAGTTAGCTATTGAACGAGTTTTTTACTGCTTAGGTAATCTTCGTAGTTGCCTCTAAAGTCAACGATTCCGTTTTCAGTGATTTCTAATATTCGCGTTGCTAGTGAAGATACAAACTCACGGTCGTGACTGACAAATAATAAGGTACCAGGGTAGTTTTCAAGGGCTAGGTTTAATGACTCAATAGACTCCATATCTAAGTGATTGGTTGGTTCATCCATTAGTAATACGTTGTTTTTCTGCAAAATAAGCTTGCCGAAAATCATTCGACCTTGTTCGCCACCAGATATGACCTTAACGGATTTATCAATTTCTTTTTGGGAAAATAAAAGTCTGCCTAATGTCCCTCTAATAACTTGCTCGTCGTCGCCTTCTTTACCCCATTGGTACATCCAATCTAATAAGGTTTTGTCTTCTTCAAAGTCTTGGGCGTGATCCTGCGCGTAATAGCCTATAGAGGCATTTTCAGACCACTTTACATTTCCACTATCAGCTGCAATGTCGCCATATAAACAGCGCATTAAGGTTGTTTTACCTGCGCCATTAGGACCAATGATAGCGACTCTTTCACCCACCTCAATCATTAAATCTAGGTTGGAGAAAAGAGGAGTATCAAAAGATTTACTTAGGCCTTCAACTTCAAGGGCTAATCGATGGAGTTTTTTCTCCTGATCAAAACGAATAAATGGGTTTTGTCGGCTAGAGGGTTTTACTTCATCTAGCTGAATCTTATCTATTTGTTTAGCCCTTGATGTGGCTTGTTTGGATTTAGAAGCGTTAGCAGAAAAACGGCTCACGAAGGATTTCAGTTCTGCTATTTGAGCTTTTTTCTTAGCGTTGTCAGAAAGTAGACGCTCTCTAGATTGTGTAGCCGCCGTCATGTACTCATCGTAATTACCTGGAAAAAGTCTTAACTCACCGTAATCTAAGTCTGCCATGTGCGTACAAACACTGTTTAAAAAGTGACGATCGTGAGAGATGATGATCATGGTGCAGTTACGCGAATTCAAGGTATCTTCCAACCAGCGAATAGTATCAATGTCCAAGTTGTTAGTTGGTTCATCAAGAAGCATGATATCGGGATCGGCGAATAAGACTTGAGTCAATAACACTCGCAATTTCCAACCCGGTGCAACCTCACTCATAGGGCCATAATGCAAGGCTTCTTCAATACCTACACCAGTGAGTAATTCAGCAGCACGAGATTCAGCGGTGTAACCATCCATTTCAGCAAATTCAGATTCCAACTCAGCTGCTCTGATACCATCTTCTTCTGTCATTTCAGGGTTGGCATAAATCGCATCACGCTCTTCTTTTACTTTCCACAGTTCCTCATGACCCATGATGACCGTATCGATAACAGAATATTGTTCAAAGGCGAATTGATCTTGTTTTAGTTTGCCAATTCTTTCATTAGGATCTTTAGTGACATTGCCTGAAGATGGTTCTAGATCATTTCCTAGAATTTTCATAAAGGTGGATTTACCACAGCCATTAGCACCAATTAGGCCGTAACGATTTCCTTCGCCAAATTTCACTGAAACATTTTCAAAAAGAGGCTTGGCACCAAATTGGATGGTGATATTGGCAGTAGCTAACACGATGGCAATTCCTATTGACTAATTACATATAAATTTTGCGCGGGATTATGCCACAAATAACTTCATTTTGATGGGGTTTGTTGATAATAATCACAGATAACCCTTTAAATAGTTTTACAGAGCATGGCTAAGTGGTTGTGACTAAATGTTTAACTTGAATAAAATTTTATGACTGGTTTGCAAGCAACTTGGTAAAGGTAGCCAATAGGTCAGTGTAAATAGCACTGAACCGAGAGGCGTTAGTGAAAATACAGTGAGTTTGCAGATTAAGGCCTAGTCTAAGCGCTAACGGCTAGCAATGTGAGGGGGTATCAACAGAACAAAACTGAGTTAGAGTTTCAGAGCCTGAAACAGATTCAGTGTTAACTCACCTACATTTTGTTACCTTAAATAATTATTTAAGGTAACAAAATATAGGTGATACTTTAGACTCGTATTATTGATCTAGTGGGGTATTAAAATCTTCGGAAAGCTCAAAGTCACCTGTCACCCTTGCCACTTTTTCGTCTTCAAAGTGAATGATTAACTCTTTGCGGAAGTCTTCACCTCGCTTACTCATACCTCGCTTCATTTCATAAACGTAATACCAGGTATCATGGTCAAATGAGTCTTGGACAACAGGGCGTCCGAGTACATAAATCACTTGTTCTTTGGTCATTTCAACGCGTAGTTGTTTCACGCTTTTTTCCTGAAGGAAATTGCCCTGGGGAACGTCAATACGGTATATCCAATCTGTGCAACCAGACAAAAATAATGTGGTAACTACAGCAACTATTATACTTTTATACTTCATTCATTCTTTCATTTAAGTTAAATAATCAATTTAGCCAAGCCCATTAGGGCAGCTTATTTCTGGACACGCATGCTAACTCACCATTAGGTCTGCAATCAATAAATAATCGAGACTAATGATAACTGCTCAACAACTCTTTTGCATTTTCGATAGCAGAATTAGTCAAAGTATCGCCCGCTAACAAGCGTGCTAATTCTTCAATTCGTTCACTTTCCTGCAAACAAAGCATATGTGTCTCTGTGGTTTTCTTATCTGAAAACTTAGTGACAAACATTTGTTGATGGCCACTTGCTGCTACCTGAGGTAAATGAGTGACACATATAACTTGGCTTGTTTGTCCAAGCTTGCGCAACAATTTTCCAACAACCGATGCAGTAGGGCCACTAATACCTGTGTCTACTTCATCGAAAATCATAGTTGGAATCAAGTTACCTTTCGCACTAATCACCTGTAAGGCAAGACCAACTCTAGAAAGTTCACCGCCAGAGACGACTTTTTCCAAAGTATCTGCTTGAATCCCTAAATTTGTAGAGATTAAGAACTTCACTTTGTCTAAACCTGAAGGTGAAGGGGCTAACTCGGTGTCAAAATCTACGCTAACTGAGAATTTTGCTTGCGACATATTCATTTCCTGAATATGTTGCTCCACTAATTTCGCCAATTTATTACCTGCTTTGTTACGGCTTTTACTTAATTTTTCAGCGGCACAGATATAATTTTGCTGCAGTAGGCTAAGTTTACCCTGTAACTCTTCGAGTGATTCATCTTGATTGTCTAATTCGGCTAACTCTGCAGATAATTGTTGATGATGATCAAACAGTTCCTCGGGACGCACTCCGTGCTTTCGGGCTAAATCTAAAGCTTGAGAATAACGTTGTTCAATTTGTTGCATTCTCATGGGGTCAATTTCCAAGCGATCTGTATAAGCGCGCAATTGACTCGACGCTTCATCGATATTAATTAATGCCTCGTTTAATATAGTGACAATAGGCCCTAATTCAGGATCATGTTCTTGAAGTTCTCCAAGCATATCTATACTGCTTTGCACTGCATTTAAGGCACTACCTTCATCGGCATCATACAGTTGATAGAAACTTTTTTGAGATTGCTCTAGAAGTGCTTGACTGTTACTCAACTTTTTATGTTCAACTTCTAATTCAACAAACTCACCCTCGGCTAGATTGAATTCATTTAATTCTTGCACTTGATATTGTAATAAGTTGCGACGGTCTGAACGCTTTTGTGTACCTGCTAGTAACACAGACATTTGTTTTTGCGCACGGTTAAGCAATTCATATTGTTGTTTTACAGTACTAACTAAATTTCCATGTTCAGCAAAATTATCCAACAATTGTTTTTGGATTTCAGGTTTAAGCAATAATTGATGTGCATGTTGACCATGGATACTAATTAACTGTAAACCTAGATTTCTAAGCTGTTGTGCGGGAACTGGATACCCATTTACGTAGGCTTTGGAGCGCCCTTCAGAGGAAACGACGCGACGTATCATCAACTCTTGAGGTTCATCTTCTGCTAATTCATTCTCCCTTAGGTCATTTTCATTCAACCATAATTTCACTTTAGGAAGATGGGTAATATCAAAGGTGGCGCAAACGTCAGCCTTATCGCAATCTGGTCGCACCATGCCTGCATCGGCGCGATTACCTAAACACAAGCCTAATGCATCTATGGCAATAGATTTACCGGCACCAGTTTCACCAGTAATGACGCTTAGACCTTGCTTAAAATCGACATCTAAGGATTTTACAACAGCTAAATTTTGGACGGATAAATGAATTAACATAACAATAAATACATGTTTATATATACAGTAACTGTAAATATATACAATATTTTCTGCATGTAAAGTAGAATTACAATTTAACGCTTAAAAACTAATATAGTTTTGAACCCCAACCTAGTTTAGTGCGCAAAACATTGAAGTAGTTGTAGTCTTTTGGATGGATCAGTGACAGTTTATCTTGATTTTTCTTAATATAGATTTCATCACCAGGAAATACGGTTAAAGCAATGTGACTGTCACAGCTTACTTGCAGGTTATCTGTGTTGTCACAGGATACTTTCATTCTTACCACACTATTTGCATCTACCACTATAGGTCGGCTACTTAATGTATGTGGAAACATGGGCACTAAGGTTAAGGCATCTAGATTGGGGGTTAGAATCGGTCCTCCACCAGACAGAGAGTATGCAGTTGAGCCTGTAGGAGTGGCAACAATGAGTCCATCGGAGCGTTGACTAAATACAAAGTTATCGTCAATGTATACTTCAAATTCCATCATATGAGCTACTTTACCGTGGTGCAGTACCACTTCATTGATAGCCGAATTGGAGCTTTGTTGTTTGCCTTCTCGGAATACATCAACTTGCAAAATAAATCGTTGCTCTCTGACGAATTCGCCGTTAAACAGGCATTCTAATTGACGCTCTATATCGTCTGGATGGATGTCGGTTAAAAAACCAAGATTACCGCGGTTAACGCCAACCACAGCTACATCATGTTGCGCTAGTATTCTAGCTGCGCCAAGCATATTCCCATCACCCCCCACGACAATGGCTAGATCTGCTTGTAAACCAATATTTTCTAATTCAGCCGTTTCAAAGCCATTGCCTTGCAGCATGTTTGATACTTTAGTTTCAACCAAAATGCGACATCGCTTTCGTTTCAGAAACTGCAATATAGCGTTAAGGCTTTTGTTTGCACCTTCATGTGCAGGCTTTCCAATTAGACCTATAGTTTTAAATGGCATAACTTTCTATTTAAAATCAAAAACTCAGTATAACCATGCTTAGTAATGAAAACCAAGCATGATAGGCAATACTGTCTCAAATAATGTTTAACGGGCGGTCCAACCTCCATCAATAACCAACGCTTGTGCTGTCATGTTTCTGGCTGCATCACTGATTAAAAATGCAGTTGTGCTCGCCAACTCTTCTATTTCAATAAACGCTTTTTTAGGCATAGGCTCGAGCATAATTTTATTGATCACGTCTTCTTCACTGATCCCATTCTCAACGGCTTGTGCAGCAATTTGTTGTTCAACCAAAGGCGTTTTAACGTATCCAGGACACAATGTATTGATGGTTACATCACAATCACCCGTTTCAAGGGCTAAGGTTTTTGCAAAACCTAAAAGACCATGTTTGGCTGCTACATATGCTGATTTGTAAGGGGAGGCGACCACTGAGTGTAAAGAGCCAACATTGATAATACGACCATAATTTTGCTCGCGCATATGGGGTAAAAATGCTTTGGTTAATAGCGCGGGACCTACCAACATGATATTGATGAGTTGTTGCCACTTTTGTGCCGGAAAGTCTTCTAAACGAGATACATGTTGAATTCCAGCGTTGTTAATTAACACATCAACAGTGTTAGGTAACAGTGTTTGCGGTAACGCTTCTATTTGTTCTGGATCACTGACATCTAATTGCACACAGAGGGCATCAATATCGTCAGCAATTAATTTATCCACTGCGTTTTGTGCAGATTGAAGGTTAATATCAGCAACAATGATTTTATGTCCCAATTTTCCTAAATATTGGCCTATACCTAATCCAATACCGCTAGCAGCGCCAGTTATTAGTATGGTCTTATTTTGCATTTTTTATCCTTTCGATTTCGATTCAACGGCGAGGGCGTTGACAATGTTTTTTACGGCCTGAATTTGCTGGCCTTGGGCGGTCGCGTAATTTTCGTCGGTGTATCCCCACCAATCCCAACAACCTTGAGGATTCATTGGCAGCATCATGGAGGTAGTGGTTTGAGGGTATAATACGACCAACTGGTTGTTATCTGCCCAGCGATTTAACCCGTTGCCAGCAATGTAATCTTGACCAATAGTTTCAGCATTTTGATTGCATCCATGGAAGTTAACATGCACCTGGCATTCTTGACCTTCTGCGCAACTTTGGGGTACATACAAATAGCCGGCTTTAGCCATACTATCTGCAGGTTCTCCGCCTAGTTTATGTTGGTTAATGGGGATAATTTTTCCGCTGATATTCGCCTTAGGGGAGTTCAACTGAGGGTACAAAAAACTAAGGAACTCACCCGCTGCATCATAGTTACAATTTCCTATGTAAGGTGACTCTGAGGTATCACAGGAAGATCCCGTCGCAAGGGTAGGGAAGTGATGAGCGAAAGGTTTATCTTTAATATAGGTTAGGTTTTCATCTTTCACTAATTCTTGATATTGCTGATAAAGGGCATTGGCTACTGGTGGGGAAATTTTTGCATCTAATTTGCCATGTAGTAACCAAACTTTACTGTCTTGCAAGTTAGATAGAGGGGCAATTAATCCTTGATTGGCATATTGCTGTAATTGACTTGTTAAAACATCTAACGAGAACTCTGTTGATTGTTTGTTGACACATTCTGACAGCGCCGTTGTAATGCTTCCTTGAGCACAATAATATGGTCCCGCTGCCAGAATAGCGGCTCCTTTAACCCAATCAGAATAAGCAATGTGAAATTGGTTTGCCATATATCCACCGCTCGAAAGGCCTGACACAGTGATCTCATCAATATTTAAATCTAAATCGACTGTCTCGGCATTTATCGCGGCACTCGTGGTTAAACCCATACAAATAACTAAATTACGTAATTTTCTCATATGATTGTTAACCTATTTATTTAAAAACGATTGAATTAGGGCAGCATGTTTACTAATACCGACAACACCTTCGAGATGCCCTAAGGTGCCTGGCAGAATTGATAGCTGACTATCTTTGCCATTGTCCAAAAGCATTTGCTGGGTAGATTGCAAATTATATGGCATCAATAAAAGATCGGTCTGAGCTGGTAACAACAAGGTTTTTGCTTGTACTTTTTTTAGCGCATTTTTTAAATCACCTTGATGACCTGCAACGTACAATTGACAGGCTCTCACTAAGTACAATAGGTGGTTTGCATCCATCGATTCAGCGCGCGCTAGAGCCCGTGCTCTTAACCAATTAACTATGCTGGGAGATTGTCGTATATCGTCAAGCGCTGCTGACTCCAAAGCTGAAAAGTTAATCTCTTTGCCAACTTGATTGAAAAAATCAGGGTAGAGTGCATCTTGAGTGATTAACATCAGCGAAGCGACTAAGCCGTCTACAGGTGCTTGGCTTGAATAATAATTTCCTTGTTGCCAATTTTTATCCAATTTGATGGGCGTAGCCCAATGTTCGAGTTTAGCCGATGTCCAAGCATCTGCTTGACCAGAGCCGATAACTGAAACCATTCGTTCAACCCAGTTGGGGTATGCAACAGCCCAATCAAGAGCTTGCATTGAACCCATTGACGGACCAACAACGGCATATAATTTTGAAATTCCTAAGGACATGAGCAGTTGTTTCTGTACGTTTACAAAATCACGAATAGTCACTACTGGGAAATCAAGACCGTATGGTTGTCCTGTTTTAGGATTTATAGAGGCGGGACCAGTGGTGATGACATTAGGATTGTGTACCCCTAAATTGGCAAGGCTATCTACACTTATGACATAAAAGCGATTTGTATCAATGGCTTTACCAGGCCCGATAATGGCGTCCCAGTAACCCGCTGCACTATCACTATTATTGTATTTACCCGCGGCGTGGGAATTACCGGTAAAAAAGTGTGTAATTAAAATTACGTTGTCTTTTTTCGCATTTAGGCTGCCATAACTTTCCCAACCCACAGTCACGTTTTCAATGTTTTTGCCACCAAATGTTTGGAAGTTTTTGGTTGTAAATGATTTTTTCTGAACCAGAGATACGCTTTCAATATCACCAGAACTAACCCCGTTCTCTGAGAGACTTTGTGTATTAGCACAGGCTGATTGTATGCAGCACAATAACAGTAAAAAGCAGGGCTTAAGCCAACTGGGTCGATTGAATTTCAAACTTATTTCCTTCATTTCCATTTTCACCTTTAAAAGAAAGTGAACAGTGCAATAGCTAAACTTAACCCAATTAACGGGATCACCACGGTTAATGCGCCTACCGCCCAGTATGCTCTCTGATGTGTTTCATGACAGATACCGCGTATGGTCGTTACAACATAGCCATTATGAGGAAGTGAATCCAGTGCGCCAGACGAAATTGAAACAATTCGATGTAATTGCTCTGGATCGACACCTTGGTCCATATAATGAGGCCCAACTAAAGGCAACGCTATTGCCTGACCACCTGAAGCTGAACCCGTTAGTCCAGCTATTACGCTGACAGCAATGGCCGCTCCAATCAATTCGTTGCCAGGAATTTGAGTCATCACTTCAACGGCAGTTTGAAACGCCTCAGTGGATTTAGCGATAGTACCAAAGCCTACCACTGCAGCAGTATTGCCAATGGCAATTAGTGCCCCCGTGGTACCCACTCCAACTGCTGCAGTCAAGTTATGGAAATACTTAAAGTTGATGATCATCAAGGTCAATACGCCCCCTCCCAAAGCAACAATTAACGCCATTTGTTGCAGTGATTCATGAAAGGTATAGGATAAAACTAACACGACTAACAAAGGAATTAATCCCGTCACCCAGTGCGGGTAATGCCGCTGTGTAATTTTTGGATCATGGTCTTTGGTTTCAAAACATTCACCTGCGGCGATAGCTTTGTTCATCATTCTTCTAATCCACCAAAAGCCGAGGGTAGCCATGAAAATAGCCACTACCAAACTGACTTCCCATGCCGCAAAAGGTGAGGTTCCTAAGTACTTTATGGGAATCCAATTTTGTATTTCCGGTGAGCCAGCAGAGGTCATGGTGAATGTAACAGAGCCGAATGCGAGCGCGGCTGGAATGAAACGCCTGGGTAAATTAGCATCCTTAAAAAGGCTCAATGCCATAGGATAAACAGAAAACGCCACCACAAATACACTTACACCTCCGTAAGTTAGAATGGCACAGGCTATAACGACAGCGGCAACCGCGTGTTGTTTGCCTAGGCGGCCAATAATAGCTTTGGCAACAGCATCAGCCGCGCCGGTGTCTTCCATAAATTTTCCAAACAAGCTACCTAACAAGAACATGAAAAACCAGTTTGCGACAAATCCTGCAAAACCCGACATATAGGTTTCAACAAAATTCATATCGCCGATAAAAACCGGTAATCCACTCGTTAGGGCAACGATAAGTGCGCATAGAGGGGCTGCAATAAAAAGATTCATGCCTCTGATTGTTAAGACTATGAGTAAAAATAAGCCGCCGATTAAGCCAATGAGACTCAGCATTTTTATTCCCTTTTTTAAATGATACAAAAATCTGTGACCGCAGAGAGACATATCATTTCACTCAATTGCCTAAGTAAATGCAGTTTTGAGTGTGGGATATAGTGTTAAACTTTTTAACGGATTAGGACATAGTACTATGGTACTAAGGTAAAACATTTTGAACTAGATTAGAGTAATTACACTGTCACTGTGACCGCAGCGAAACTAAAAACTTTATAAAAAGAAACTGTGTTAAGAAGGACACTCTATGAAACACACACACTCACAATCTAGCGCTCAAAAAAGAAAGTTGCTTAAACTTTCAACTCTAGCATCAGCAGTCGCATTGTCTTGTTTATCTGGACAAGTTACTGCACAAGAAGAATCCAAAGGTGGTTTAGAAAGAATTGAAGTTACTGCGCGTAAAACCGTAGAAAGTCTACAAGAAGTTCCAGTTTCGCTTACCTCTATAGGTGCTGTTGAGTTAATGGAAAAAGGGATGTCGGTCATGACTGAAATCCAACAGCAGTCGCCAAACACCACATTACAAGTTAGTCGCGGAACGAACTCAACGTTAACCGCTTTTATTCGCGGCGTAGGGCAGCAAGACCCGGTTTGGGGATTTGAACCCGGTGTTGGTGTATACATCGATGATGTTTATATTTCTAGACCACAAGGTGCCGTTTTAGATCTGTTCGACTTGGAACGAGTCGAAGTGCTGCGTGGCCCTCAGGGCACCTTGTACGGAAAGAACACTATTGGTGGTGCAATTAAGTATGTCACCAAAAAAATGTCCGGTGAAACAGAGTTGTCAGTGAATGCAACTCTAGGTAGCTACTCCCAAAGAGACTTAAAAGTGTCTGGGCAAATTCCTATTACTGATGATCTCTTTTTTGGGTTTGCTGTTGCCAGCCTAAATCGTGATGGTTTTGGAGAATTTTTAGTCGCTCCTGAAGGGCAAGATACTGAAAACTATAATAAAGATGTACAAGCTGCACGATTTACTTTGGAGTATCAGGCTACAGAAGATGTGTTTGTTCGCTTCAATTATGACAAAACTAAAGATGAGTCAAATGCGAAAGGGGGGTATCGATTATCCGATAGTATTTTAACGGATGCCCCGCAACCTGATAGTGTCTATGATTCTTATTCAAGTCTACCTACATGGAACAAAGTTGAAACCGAAGGCATGAGCCTAACGGTCGAGTGGGATATTAACGATAGCTGGGCATTTAAATCAGTCACGGCAAGTCGTGAGGGTGATTCACCTACTAATATCGATTTTGATAGTACGCCACTAGGTATTTTTGATACACCAGCTACCTATACCGATGAACAGATTTCACAAGAGTTCCAACTAAATTACGTGGGTGACGGCGTCACATTTGTGTCAGGTGCCTATTACTACGATGCTGAGGCTTGTGGTATCTACGATGCCTATTTAATGGCTTTTGGTATTTCCATTGAGCAAAGCGGTTGTACAGATACAAAGAGTTTAGCTCTGTATGGGCAAGTGTCTTATGACATTACTGACAAACTTTCGACGACTGTGGGTCTGCGTTATACAAAAGATGAAAAACACGGCGTAGTTGAAGCGGGAACGCGGCTCGGTCAAGCTTATCCTAACTCTGGTTGGGTAGATGGTTATGTAAGACCTGATTATGCACCCAATGTGGTGATCGATGACACCGAAACTTGGTCGCGCTTAACCCCAAGGTTAGGACTGGAGTATGCATTAACCGACTCAACTATGTTTTTCGGAAGTTATTCCCAGGGCTTCAAATCTGGAATGTATAATCCTCGAGCCACATTCTTTCAACCTGCTGCCGCCCCCGAGATCGTTGATTCTTATGAAATTGGTATGAAAAGCGATGTGACCGATTCATTTAGACTCAATGCAACACTGTTTAGGTTGGATTACACCGACAGACAATACGTTGTAAATGTCCCTTCTGATGACTTGGCTGAACCTACCCAGCGAATTGCTAACGTGGGAGAGTCAGATGCTAAAGGTCTTGAAATTGAACTGGTTTATATTGCTTCAGAAGGGCTTACTTTCACCAGTGCTTTAGGAACAATTGACGCGGAATTTACCGAAGTATTCTCTGTAGATGCTGCAGGTAACCCTGTTGATTTGTCAGATAATTTTGTAATTTCAAATACGCCTGATTTTACCTTCAATGCAGGCGTTAAATATGAATTTACCACCGATATGGGCGATTTTGTTTTCAATGGTAATTATTACTATCGTGATGATTATGAGTTATTCGAATCGCCTGATGAATTATTACGTCAAGAAGGTTATGGGTTAGTAAACCTTAGCTTAAATTGGTACAGCGATGATGGCCAATGGACAGCGGGATTACATGCCAAAAACCTAGGAGATGAAGAATATCGAGTAGGTGGTTACAACTTTACTGGTGGCCGAAATGCTGACGGTGATTTGTTACCCGGATTAGGTGGCGATACTACTTTGATCGGTTACTACGGTGATCCACGCACTATTCACCTTACAGTAGGCTATACTTTCTAATAGCACCTTGTGCTGTTCCCATGGGGGCGACCTAGTCGCCCTTTTTTTATGCTGTTACCGTTAATATAACTTGAGCTTGGCAGCAACCTTTCATATGCTGCCAACCATTGTAGTCGTAATTAATCATTTAATATGTCAGTTAAAGCTCTTATCGCAGATGATCACCCATTATTTCGCATTGCTCTCAAACAGGCAGTGAGTGCGCTATTAGATGATGACATCACCGAAACCTCGACTTTACAAGAAACCTTATCAGCACTAAATCATGATCCAGAAATTGAGTTGGTGTTTCTAGATTTGAATATGCCAGGTAATGATGGTCTATTTGGATTGAGCCAAATTCGATTGCTTCATCCAGATGTTTTAGTGGTGATAGTGTCTGGTGAGGAGAAACCATTAATTATTCAAAAAGCGATTAATTTAGGTGCCAGCGGCTTTATCCCAAAGTCCAGTTCATTGTCTGCCATAGCCAATGCCATAGAACAAGTTTTGGATGGACTACAGTGGTTACCTGAACATTTGGTAGCCCAAGTAGAAGCGAAGTTACCTGAAGAAGAGTCTGAATTTGCTAAGAATTTGGAACAACTGACGCCTCAACAATTTGTCGTGCTTAAAATGATGGCTGATGGTTTGTTAAACAAACAAATCGCTTACGAGCTAGGCATTAAGGAAACGACTATTAAACAGCATGGTTCTGCCATACTTAAAAAGCTGAAACTAAATAATCGCACACAAGCTGGCGTACTATTTAAACAGTTGATGAATCAAGTCTAATGTGAACACGGGCTAGCTAGGGTTAATATCTAACAAGCAATATGAATTACCAAGAGTTTAATCAATTTTGTGGCGCATTATTAGCAACGACTTATGTCATGCAGTGGGGCAATTCACATGTATGGAAAGTTGGCGGTAAAGTCTTTGCTATTGGTGGTTGGAGCAAGGATAAACAACCTGCTTTTACCTTTAAAACTTCGGAACAAAATTACCATTTTTTATGTGAACGACCAGGCTATATTCCAGCACCGTACTTCGCCAGTAGAGGAATGAAATGGATACAGCAAGTTGACTCTCAAGGGCGAAATAACGAAGAGTTGGCGTATTACCTTAAGGCGTCATATGGGTTAGTCATTCAAGGCCTCTCCAAAGCCAAACAAAAATCCCTTGGTTTACAGCAGTCTGTTGGTAATTAAATTTCATCAGCCTGTTGCAAACCTGTTCTTCTAACCAGCCTTCTAGTTAAGTTTTAGTCCACTTAATCTTTCGCAACATCCGTTTTAGCGCGGCACTTTTAAGGGGTTTAGGAAGAAACAGTAGGTCGGCAGTTTGTGCATTTTCACGCATATTATCACTACGATCAGATGAATTAAGTATGCCTGGAATGGGATAAGGTAAGTTGTTTCTAAGATTTTTAGCGATGTCTAGTCCGGTTAAATGATGATCCAAATGATAGTCTAATAGCATTAAATCGATGTGGTTGTTTTTGTCTAAGCTTTCAACATCTTCCAAGTTTTCGACCGTTACTACCATTGCTTCCCAGCTTTCTAGTAATTGCACGACCGCCTCTTGTGTTTGCAGATCGTTTTCCGCTAAAAGCACGGTTTTACCATGTAAAATCTCGGTTTTGATTGGCATTGCGCCGACGCTTTTAACTTGGCTTCTGGTACGTTTACCTAAGGGGAGTGAAACCGAAAAGTTACTGCCTTTACCAATCTTCGATTGCAACTGAATTGGATGATTGAGCAGAGATGAAAGGCGGTCTACTATTGTAAGTCCTAATCCCAATCCTTGTTGAACATTCGTTTTGTCTAACTGTTTAAACTCTTCAAAAATATGGTCTTGATCTGCTGTCGATATGCCAGGTCCAGTGTCTAAAACGCAGACTTTCACATGTTGTTTGTTGCGCCGACAACCCATGACAATTTTACCTGATTGGGTATAGCGTATTGCGTTCGATAATAAGTTTTGAACAATACGCTTTAGCAGCTTTTTATCAGACACGACCACCACACTGCTGGGCACATAGTTTAAGTTCAGGTTTTTCCGTTGTGCGATTAAATTAAAGTCATTAAATAAAGGGGATAAAATGTCATCTATCGGAAATTCTTGAATATGAGACTCCAGCACACCCGATTCCAACTTTGTCATATCTAACAGCAAAGAAAGCAACTCTTCTGCGTTATTGATGGAGTCATTTAAGGATTGACCTAACTGTTTAATTTCAGGTTCGTTGGATTTCTGCAGTATCAACTCAGCAAACAAACTTGCCGCGTTGAAAGGTTGCATTAGGTCATGTCCGGCTGCCGCTAAAAACTTGGTTTTACTCTCATTAGCTCTTTCAGCGAGAAGCTTTGCTTTAGTTAATGCTTGGTTTGAATGTTTAAGCTCTTCTGTACGCAAGTCTACGCGTTTTTCTAACTGCGATTTAGCTTGCTCTAATTGTTGTTGAATTTCCATGTACTCAGAAATATCGCTGTAGGTGGTCACAAAACCGCCACCGGGGAGAGGACCGCCATTGAGTTCTATTACCTGACCATTCGGTTGCTTGCGCACATATTTGTAGATGCTGCCTTGTTTAATATACTCTATCCGTTTGTCTATCTCTTGCTGCGGGTTATCTACGCTTCCAAACAGCCCTCGTTGGGCATTAAACGCCAGAATTTTTCGCATAGAGATACCAGCATGGATATACCCCTCAGGGTAGTCGAACATTTCAATGTAGCGTTGATTCCAAGCTATTAATTTTAGGTCTGGGTCGATAACACTGATTCCCTGTTGAATGTGCTCAACACTGGATTGCAAAATTTCGTGATTAAATTGAAAAGTTTGCGCTGCTTCCTCCATCCATTCAACTAATTCAGTTAGCGGGACCTCGTCTTTTTCTGCAATTGCCGAAATTAAAATTCGTGAACTTGCGCCACCTATTTTTGCAGCCAACATGCTTTCAACGGATTCAACTATACTCATACTGGCAAAACTATTTGAGCCAGCATTACCGAGTTTATTTTTAAGGCCGTTAATTTCATCCTGGCTAAGCACATTTTGTGTGAGAGCAAGTAATTTAGAGAGCTTAATTGGATGTTTCTGAGGACGGTTAGTTTGAATATGATTTTGTTGGTTTGCAGGACTGGAAGGACTGAACCAAGCGATGATCCCAAAACATATTCCATTAGCTAATAAACTGAATATAAACCCCCGACCCAACTCTAAATCTGTAGGCGTTGCGTCAAAATAATAACTTGAAGTAATACTGGGCCAAAGTAACCAATAAAACCAACCTGCTGAACCTACCAGCAATCCAATATATGCTGCTAATTTATTTGATTTTTGCCAATACAGGCTAAGGAGCATCATGGGAAATGTTTGCGCCAATAATGCCATAGCAATAATACCGCTATTCACAAGGGGTGAGCCTGAACTGACGTCTTTGTGATAAAAGTAGGAAACAGCTAATACTGACGCTATGGTGAGTCGTCGAATAAACAGTATGATGGAAGGGCTTAAATTGTTTTGTTTTTGATTGATTAATTTGAACTTAACCCAAACCGGAGTAATGAGGTTGTTAGAGATCATTATTCCTACCGCCAACGTTGCTACTACCACCATACTAGTCGCTGCTGCTAAGCCACCAATAAAACTGACTAAGGTTGTCATGCCATTATTTGCGTTCAGGGGGAGTGCTAGGGCATAGATATCTGTAGAAATGTCTTGTTTATCAAATATTATGTGACCAGCTAAGCCGATGGGCAGTACGAACAACCCCATGCCTGCTAAGAAAAGAGGAAACAACCACCTAGCTGTATGCAGTTCCGTTTTAGATTTGTACTCGACGAAGTTAACATGGAATTGCCTTGGCAGACAAAACATCGCACATATCCCCAAAAAAACATGGCTTAGGTAAACCCATCCCCCAGAATCCGTCTGCAAAACTTGTTGTGCTTTAGAAGATAACTGCGCTTTACCCATTAAATCAAATACACCGTTAAATAAACCATAACAAACGAAAATACCAACGAAACAGAGAGCGATGAGTTTTAGCGCTGAAGCAAAGGCGACGGTTATCATTAAACCAGGTTTTTTATCGGTTAGATCAAATGAGCGGGCACCAAGAAATATTGCCAGCACTGCAAGAACGATGGCTACATACAACCCCATGCTAGTTGATGACTCATTCGTCAACAGTGCTAAGCTATCTACGACTGAGTCGAGTTGCAAAGCCACATAAGGCACCACGCCTATAAAACACAGTAAAGAAACAGTCGCGGCAAGCAGATTCGCACTGTTGTATTGCACACCAATAAAATCGGCAAGTGAACTAATGTTATTCCGTTGGCATATTTCTGCTATTTTCTTTAACGCACCAAAACCCAAAAGCATCACCATGATAATGCCCATGTAAGTGGGTACAAAAGCCCATCCATACTGAGTCGCTTGCGTTGTTGTGCCGAAAAACGCCCAAGATGAACAATGAACGCCTAGCGCTAAACTATAAATTATCGGGTGTTGCCGCCCTTGTCGTAAGTATTTATCACCTAAGTAGCCAACTAGGAACAGCGTGATTAAATATACAAAAATGACAGTAGACATGGAAACAAGGGAAAACATTGGCTGATTCTTATCCTTTTTAAGGGGCTATTTATTGAAATATAATTATTTTTTTAAGCCAAACTCACTATAAAACCGATTGCTTTTAATTCCAATTGGAAATGTTTTTTCTATTTCATTAAAAAAACTGGGGTCTTTACCCTTGAAGCCGTTTAAACAAACCCCATTTATATCGCAACTCGAAATTAATCCGATTAAGTTTAGTGAAAAAGGCGATGGAGTAAGGCATGAGCAAAGAGCAACAGCCAACAGATAATAATCAACAGGAACAACCTGAATTCAATCAAGCAGAACAAGCTGAGGTTGATCAAGCGGCTGAAAATGCCGGTGCCGGAGATTCCGAACAAACAATTGCAAAGTTACAAGAAGCATTAGCTAAAGCTGAAGCGACGGTGAATGAGCAGAGAGATTCGGTTTTGCGAGCCAAAGCTGAAATGGAAAATGCTCGTCGTCGTGCAGAGGCCGAAGTGGAAAAAGCTCGTAAGTTTGCATTGGAGCGTTTTGCTGGAGAGCTTTTGCCAGTGGCGGATAATTTGGAAAGAGCGATTCAATTAGCTGATCCTGACAATGAATCCCTCAAACCTATGATGGAAGGGGTAGACATTACCCTTAAGTCTTTTGTCAGCACAGTCGAAAAATTCGGTTTGAAAGTGATTGATCCGCAAGGTGAACCCTTCAACCCAGAGTTGCATCAGGCAATGTCGATGCAAGAAAACGCAGAGTTGCCACCGAATACGGTGATGGCAGTGATGCAAAAAGGCTATGAAATTAATGGCAGGTTGTTACGTCCTGCAATGGTAATGGTTTCTAGAGCCGCTGAAGGTGGCGTAGACATCGAAGCATAAGAGTTTTTGTGGAGATTTTTTTACATTTAATGTTGAAAAAAATCAAAATAACCCCACAAATACTAAGACTTAGTTTTAATAATTTTTTATGGAGACACGCTAATGGGTAAGATCATTGGTATCGACTTAGGTACAACAAATTCATGTGTCGCAGTTTTAGAAGGCGACAAAGTTAAAATTTTAGAAAATGCAGAAGGTGATCGTACAACGCCATCTATAATTGCATACAGTAACGACGGTGAAACTTTGGTAGGTGCACCTGCTAAGCGTCAAGCAGTTACTAATCCACAAAACACTTTATATGCTATCAAGCGTCTTATCGGTCGTCGTTGGGAAGATAAAGAAGTGCAACGTGACATCGACATTATGCCATTTTCTATTAGCAAGGCGGATAATGGTGATGCATGGGTAGAAGTGAAGGGTGAGAAGTTGGCTCCGCCACAAATCTCAGCTGAAGTACTGAAAAAAATGAAAAAGACGGCTGAAGATTACTTGGGTGAAAAAGTCACTGAAGCGGTTATTACTGTTCCTGCCTACTTTAACGACTCACAGCGTCAAGCAACTAAAGATGCAGGTAAAATTGCTGGATTAGAAGTTAAACGTATCATCAATGAGCCAACTGCTGCAGCACTTGCTTATGGCATGGACAAGAAAAAAGGTGATAACGTCGTTGCCGTTTATGACCTTGGTGGTGGTACTTTCGATATTTCCATCATTGAGATTGATGAAGTTGAAGGCGAGCATACCTTTGAAGTACTTGCGACTAATGGTGATACACACTTAGGTGGTGAAGATTTTGATAACCGTGTAATTAATTACTTGGTTGATGAATTCAAGAAAGATCAAGGCGTTGATTTACGTAAAGATCCTCTTGCAATGCAGCGTCTTAAAGAAGCAGGTGAAAAAGCTAAAATTGAATTATCTTCTGCACAACAAACAGAAGTGAATCTACCTTACATTACCGCTGACGCTTCTGGTCCTAAGCACCTTACCATTAAAGTTACTCGTGCTAAGTTGGAATCACTTGTTGAAGATATGGTTAAGGAAACCCTTGAACCAGTGAAGAAAGCCCTTGCGGATGCAGATTTGTCAGTGAGCGATGTAAACGATATTATTTTGGTTGGTGGTCAAACACGTATGCCATTGGTACAGAAGTATGTCACTGAATTCTTCGGACAAGAACCTCGTAAAGATGTTAACCCTGATGAAGCTGTTGCTGCAGGTGCCGCGATTCAAGGTGGAGTGTTAGCCGGAGATGTAACAGATGTATTGTTACTAGACGTTACTCCTCTGTCTCTTGGTATTGAAACCATGGGCGGTGTGATGACTGCGTTGATTGAGAAAAACTCTACGATTCCTACTAAGAAATCTCAGACCTTCTCAACAGCAGAAGACAACCAGTCTGCGGTAACCGTGCACGTATTACAAGGTGAGCGTAAGCAAGCTGCGGGTAACAAATCTCTAGGTCAATTTAACCTTGAAGGTATTCGCCCTGCACAACGTGGTGCTCCTCAAATTGAAGTCACTTTCGATATTGATGCTGATGGTATTCTGCATGTATCTGCTAAAGATAAAGATACAGGTAAAGAGCAGAAAATTACTATCCAAGCTTCTTCTGGTTTGAGTGAATCTGAAGTTGAGCAAATGGTAGCTGACGCAGAAGCGAATAAAGATGCTGATGCGAAATTTGAAGAAATGGTACAAACACGTAATCAAGCTGATGCAATGATCCACGGTACCAAAAAACAAATTGAAGAAGCGGGTGACGATTTACCAGCTGAAGATAAAGCAACTATTGAAACAGCCATTGAAGCCCTTGAAACAGCTGTGAAGAGTGAAGATAAAGCAGAGATTGAAGCTAAAACTCAGGAATTGATCCAAGCTTCAGCTAAGCTGATGGAAATTGCTCAAGCTAAAGCTGCTGCTGATGGTGCCGCTGCGGGTGCAGAGCAACCTCAAGCTGAATCTGCTGAAGGCGAAGACGACGTAGTTGACGCTGAGTTTGAAGAAGTAAAAGACGATAAAAAATAAGCGTCTTAACCTGTCTATTGACAGGTGAAATATAACAATAGGCGCAGAAATGACCTTTCTGCGCCTTTTAAGTGTTATCCCCTTGTTACTTAATTTCGCGTTTAGGTGGCAAGGGGATAAGCCCGAATAATAAGGGCATCTACAGTTGCTCACGTTCAAACACACTATGTTGTGTTTGTCATCAAAAAGGATACACAAGCGATATGTCGAAGCGAGACTATTATGAAGTGCTTGGAGTTAGCAAAAGTGCTGACGAGCGCGAAATTAAAAAGGCATACAAACGCCTCGCCATGAAGTATCACCCGGATAGAACTAAGGGTGATAAAGGCATGGAAGAAAAATTTAAAGAGGTGCAAGAAGCTCACGAAATCCTAACCGATTCGCAAAAACGAGCGGCCTATGATCAATATGGTCACGCTGGCGTTGATCCTAACCGAGGCGGCGCTGGCTTTGGTGGTGGTGCTGATTTTGGTGATATTTTTGGCGATGTCTTCGGTGATATTTTCGGCGGAGGTGGTCGCGGCGGACGTCAATCACGTGCTCGTCAAGGTTCCGACTTACGATATAATTTGGAGCTGAGCTTAGAAGAAGCGGTGCGCGGAAAGAGCGTTGAAATAAAAGTACCCACCTTAGTTGCATGTGAGGTTTGTGACGGTTCTGGTGCTAAAAAAGGCACTAAACCAACTACTTGTCCAACTTGTCATGGTAATGGTCAAGTGCAAATGCGTCAGGGCTTTTTCGCTGTGCAGCAAACTTGTCCAACATGTTCAGGTCGCGGTCAAATTATTTCTGATCCCTGTCGTGAATGTCATGGCCATGGTCGAACTGAGAAAACCAAAACCTTATCAGTCAAAGTGCCTGCCGGTGTAGATACTGGCGATCGTATTCGTTTGACAGGTGAGGGGGAAGCAGGTGAAAGCAGTGCTCATCCTGGTGATTTGTATGTTCAGGTGCATGTGCGTGAACACAATATCTTTACCAGAGACGGCAATAATTTGTATTGTGAAGTGCCATTAAGTTTCACGGTTGCAGCCCTAGGTGGTGATATTGAAGTACCTACTTTGGATGGTAAAGTTAAATTAAAAATTACCCCAGAAACGCAAACTGGAAAGCTTTTCCGCTTACGTGGTAAAGGTGTTAAATCTGTGCGAAGTGGCAGCGTAGGCGATTTAATGTGTCGCGTCGTGGTCGAAACGCCAGTGAATCTCAATAGCAAACAAAAGGAATTATTACAGGAATTGAATAATTCAATGGGCAAAGGCGATGAAGCTGCAAAATACCGTCCAAAAGAGAAAGGTTTTTTCGATGGTGTGAAGAAATTTTTCGATGACTTAACCAGTTAATCTAAAAATAAGTGGTATGATTAAGACGTCATTTTTATGGCGTCTTTTTTTATACCTAAGTTTTATGCTTTAATTTAGGTAAAGGTTACGTAAAGTAAATAACTGTGTATAAGCAGACTGTGTTAAAAAATCAGTATAAACAGTGCTTAGCTAATTAATGGTTGATTTATAATGATATAACAATGTAAATTGCTTTTTAGTGAGTCAAATCTAAGTCGACGAATCCAATAAACTATCCATTTAATCGAGGTCAATATGAAAAACATTATCGCTCCTGCGATGTTAGGTATTACATTGTTAACTGCAAGTTTCGCATCAGTGGCAGTGACGCCTGCTAAATCGGAAAAGCATGCAGGTGATGCAATAGAATATCGTCAAGCTATATTGCAATTAGTGAAAAGTAACGTTGGGATTATGGGCGCTATGGCGAAGGGAGCCGTTCCTTTGAGCGCTGAGACATTAGAAAAAAATGCAACGCGAATTGAGCAGTTATCCTTGATGATGGACGATTACTTTTCAGTCGACACCAGCAAATTCAGTGTTGAAACTGAAGCTTTACCGGCAATTTGGAAAGACTATTCTGATTTCCAGACAAAAATCACAGCATTAACTGAAGCGGCGAGTAACCTAAAAATGGCGGCTGCTAGTGGTGATGAAGGACAACTTAAGGCGAACATTGGAGCAATCTTCAAATCGTGTAAAGGTTGTCATGATTCTTACAAGGCGGAATAACACCTTGTAAGAAGTCGTTTGTAATTAAAAATAGTAGTCTACTTCTGGTACAGGAGCTGCAATAGCAATTAACCAATACAGGAAGGCTGCAATTATAATTGCAATAATAACCGCTAAAATTAATCTAGATGAACCGATACCGTTTTGAGCCGTATCGGTTTTTTTATCAGTAATCATTTTTTTTCCACTAAACATTGCCCCGATTAATGGAATTTTTCGGCCAAACTGGTACCAAAATATAGCTAAGATATGAACCCCCGCTATAGCCAAAATAACATTAAATATTTGATGGTGTAAACTGTCTAACCAGCTCTGGATTTCGCTGCTTACTGCCGACATATAAGGACCAGAAGCAAGTACATCATCACTCGCAAACAGCCCGGTTATTGCCTGTGAACCAACAACCAAAATGACGGCAGGAACAATGAGCCCACCTAGGGGGTTATGACCAGTGAAGTGCGGATTCTTTGCGCGCAAAAATGACATGAGATATTGCCAGATAGCCTTTGGAGGGTATAAAAAGTTACTGAATCTCGCGTATTTTGGGCCAACTATCCCCCAAATCAATCTGAAGATAATTAAACCTAACGTGAAGTAACCAATATAAAAATGATAATCCATATATCCACTACCTAATTCTGCCGTTATCCATTGGCAAACCAATGCGAGCACTAGTAACCAGTGAAAAAGCCTAAGGGGTAAATCCCAGATTAATTTCTTTTGCATTTTCATTTTTCTCCAAAGAGGTCAGAATATCCTCGAATAAATATTTATTTTAATTAGTCTTAATCACGCTTTTTAGATTACATCCATGAACGCTTTAGTTTAGACACAATGTACAATGCGTTGCCTAAAATTCTTTTTCCATCAACATGGTTTATAAAAGGGATCTTTAATACACCCGATGCCATAATAATATTGATTGTGGCTAAATTGCGTCTTCTCATCATTCGGCTTTGTATGAACTGAGTTTGCTGTACCTTATATTTAGGGAAACTGTAAAAATCCACACCGAATAACCCCTTTCTAATATAGATATAATCATCATCATCGGCGTAACCCCAGCGTTTCCATCGACAGTATATCAAAAGTACAATTAGGCCACATATCACCTGAGTGAGTAAAATACCGATTATTCCCGACTTTGAAAAAGTGATTGCGCTTATGAGCAGGTTAAATGGGATCAACCACAAAAATTGACGTAAAATGAATCTTTTACTGATTTCCTTAAAGGTGATTTTATGCAGTTTATTGCCAGGGAAAGCATCCTCAACAATGACGTCTGACTCTTTTTTTGTCACTGAAGGAACTAGTATTCTGTTGGAGTTGGCCTGCAATTCGCTGTTATTTTGCGCTGTACTGCTATTTTGTTTTAGTTCTAAATTTATCCTACCAAGTAGCACATCTAGCCAGTCTTGCTTTAATGCAATCACTTGCAAGCGTGAACGCTTCATGGAGACTTCTTGTTTAGTGAATAAACCACTGCGACGAATATATCTGTCTGTCGTTTTTGCCAATGAATAGTTGTAAAACAACACAATCGATCCTAAAACAGACAAAACTGTAATTGAAAGTGTTGCAAGAAGTATTAACGAAAAAAATGCCAGTCCTAGTTGCCAAATCCCCAATGACTGTGGATCAAAATATTGCTGATAATCAAAGCCTAACTGTTGTGAAAATGAAGCTAAGTAGTTAGCAATATCGTCATAAAAAGGGGCAAGAGCACCAATAATTATCCAAACTCTATTGTTGGTAATACCGTGTAATATTAAATCGCTCACTGAACGTTGATTCAGAACTTGCTCTTTATCATCTTTCGTGGGTGGGTGTTCCGAGGCAATCTGCGCGTTATCTACTAGTTCCGCAGAGTGTGTATTCGGTGTTTGCTCTTTATGAAGAATTGACGTTTTTAAAGTTTCAGCATACTCCACTGGTAAAGCGACTATTTTTGCCTCTTGTTTTGCCGAACCAGCAGTATCGAGTTGTAAACAACAAGTATGAGTAAGTCGATAATAAAGAGGAATGTCGATAGTTACGTTTTGGATCCTAGCAAATGGTAAATCAACATGTGTTTTTGAGAATACACCGGATCGGATCTCTACTGTTTCATTCACTAGTCGAAATGAGTAAAAAGCGTATTGAAGCCAAGAAGAAACAATAATTAAAGCTAAAACACTGATTACAATAGGCAGCCATATTTTAGGGTTTTGTTGCACTGTGGAGTAGCTTACAGCGATGGCTGGAAGCAAATAAATGGCATTATTAGCGGCTAATTTAATACCGCTTGCAATAAAATATAAAACCGCAATGGGAGAAAGTTTTTGCCAACTTTCATTGTTAGATGTGGAGTCTATTTCCTTATTATCCATCAGTGCGAACACTCTTATGCTCTAGTATGAATCGTCTAATTTTTTGCGCTTCATTCAAACTTAAACCTGGTATTTCAAAGGTATACATAGAACCGCCAGCACTAAACACTTGCAATGAAGCTAATTTAAATGCTCTTTCAATTGGACCTCGTTTTAATTCAACGTGTTGTATTCGCAAAATTGGTTGACTGTATATTTTTCGAAATATTACTCCACTGGCAAAATGCAAATCAGTTTCTGTTAAGCAATATTGTTTGCATGGAATGGCAATATATAAATAAATGCTAATTAGAATTGAGATCAACAATACGATCCCTAGCCCTAGAGGATAAATAGCTGTTATTTCGGGGTGAATAGCAACAAACGGTTGCCATCGGGTTAAGGTCATAATTAACATAAAGAATAGTGAAAAAGCCCAAATGGTAGCAATAGCCGTGGGTCGATAATGTCTATGCAGAGGCTCAAACTTAATTTCCAATGGATCGGGTAGGTCAGATGTTTCTAATAGTTGATAAGTCACAATAGTCGGGCAACATTAAATAAGTTTACTCTAATGTAGCGGAATCAGATTTTGAATCAATATATATAAGGTTACAAAATCCTATTGCTATAAAACGCCGCCATATAAATGTGTAATCAAATATATCTTATCGCTTTTTTTCAGCTGCAAATTTTCGGTTTATATTGCACAATAATCATTGATATTGACTATGAGAGATGAGTGGAAAATGACAGGAATTGGTATTTTAGGAGCCAATGGTCGAATGGGGCGCGTATTAATAGAGGCAGCCCATTTGGACAGCGACATTAATTTAGTTGCAGCTGCAGTTAGAGAAGGTTCTCAATGGATTGGGATGGATGCCGGTGAATTAGCAGGTATCTCTAAACAGAATCTTAAAATTACAGCCAGTTTAGAACCCAATACAACACAAATTGATGCGGTAATCGATTTTACGTTACCAGATGTGATAGAACAAAACTTAGCTTGGTGTGTGGCAAATAAAAAAGCAATAGTAATTGGTACGACCGGACTTAACGACAAACAAAAAGAAAGCTTAGAGCGCGCAGCAACGAGCATTCCAATCGTTTTTGCTGCCAATTACAGTGTTGGCGTTAACCTTATGCTGAACTTGGTTCGTCAAGCCGCAAAAACAATGGGTGATACCGCCGATATTGAAATCCTTGAAGCTCATCACCGTTTTAAAAAAGACGCACCTTCTGGCACTGCTATGGCTATCGGTGAAGCGATAGCAGATGAAGTTGGCCGCGATTTAGACCAATGCGCTGTTTATGGCAGAGAAGGTGACACAGGGGAACGTAAGCATGAAACTATTGGTTTTGCTACCGTAAGAGCTGGGGATGTGGTTGGTGAGCATACTGCGCTATTTGCTGACATTGGAGAGAGATTGGAGATCACACATAAAGCTTCTAGCAGATTAACCTTTGCTAAAGGTGCAGTGACTGCTGCTAAGTGGCTGGTTGGCAAACCTGCAGGCCTGTATTCAATGCAAGATGTGTTGGAGCTCAATTAAACCCAACATTTTATCCTTAAGGTTATCGTGAAACTTAATAATAGCCATTCAGCGCTTAATTTAACCTTTTAATGATTTACTTATGAATTTTGAGTCAAATGCTCATTTTAGTAATTTTTCTACAATCTATTGGATCAAATAAAACCATTAGTGTATGATCTCGGGAATTTGCCAAATTTTCGGATTAGAGGTGCTAAATCTCCCGAAAATACTAGCGGTGATGAAGTAAACGGGATGTAAATTAATAATTACGACCCGTTTTTTATAGGGTTTTGGAGCTTAGCTTGCGAAAAAACCTTGGGTTGTCCTTAATTAGGAGGTTGACTTGGCTATTTCTGCTCTTTTGGTGTTAGAAGACGGTTCTGTTTTCAAAGGCACATCTATTGGAGCTTCTGGTGTTTCTGTCGGTGAAGTGGTGTTTAATACATCCATGACAGGTTATCAGGAGATATTAACTGACCCTTCATATGCTGAACAAATTATTACCTTAACTTATCCCCACATAGGTAATACTGGCACGAATGAAGAAGATGTGGAATCTACAAAAATTTGGGCTAAAGGCCTAATTATTCGAGACCTTCCTTTATTAGCTAGTAACTTCCGTAATCAATCTTCTCTTTCTGACTATTTGAAAGATAACAACATTCTTGGCATCGCTGATATTGATACTCGTCGATTGACTCGTATTCTTCGCGATAAAGGTGCCTTGAAGGGGTGTATCGTTACTGTTGATGAATTTAATCAAGATGATGTTTCGGAAGCATTGAATGCTGCTAAAGCTTTTCCGGGGTTGAAAGGGATGGATCTCGCTAAAGTGGTTACTACAACGACTACCTATCCATGGCAAGATGGCGTTTGGTCGCTAGAAAATGGATATGCGGAAAATGTAGAAGATTGTAAGTTTCACGTAGTTGCTTATGATTTTGGTGCCAAACATAATATTTTACGTATGTTAGTAGATAGAAGTTGCCGTTTAACGGTAGTGCCTGCTACAACACCTGCTGAAGAAGTATTGGCCATGGAACCGGATGGCATCTTTTTGTCCAATGGACCAGGTGATCCTGAGCCTTGCGATTACGCCATTGCTGCCATCAAAACCTTTCTGGAAACAGAGATTCCGATTTTCGGGATTTGTCTGGGCCATCAACTATTAGCGTTAGCTAGCGGCGCAAAAACCGAAAAAATGAAGTTCGGTCACCACGGAGCTAATCATCCCGTTAAAGATTTGAAGGGTGATGTGGTTATGATTACTAGCCAAAATCATGGTTTTGCCGTGGATGAATCTTCTTTGCCTGATAATTTAGAAGTAACTCACGTATCTTTGTTTGATAAGTCTTTGCAGGGCATACGCAGAAATGACAAACCGGCATTTAGTTTTCAAGGACACCCTGAAGCAAGTCCAGGTCCCCATGATGCAGCTCCCTTGTTTGACCATTTTATTGAGCTGATAGAAAAATCGAAATCAGCAACAACTTCAACTTCAGCTTGATACCGAGAGAAAGAATACTATGCCAAAACGTACTGATTTAAAAAGCATTCTGATTCTGGGGGCGGGTCCAATCGTTATTGGACAAGCTTGCGAATTTGATTACTCAGGAGCTCAAGCCTGTAAAGCTCTGCGTGAAGAAGGGTATCGGGTTATTTTGGTTAACTCCAATCCAGCCACTATCATGACCGACCCAGAAATGGCAGATGCAACTTATATAGAGCCTATCCACTGGGAAGTGGTAAAACGCATTATTGAAAAAGAACGTCCTGATGCTATTTTACCCACCATGGGGGGGCAAACCGCATTGAACTGCGCCCTTGATTTAAATAAACATGGCGTATTGGACGAATTTTCAGTAGAAATGATCGGTGCAACTGCTGATGCAATTGATAAAGCGGAAGATCGCGAGCGTTTCGACAAAGCAATGAAATCAATTGGCTTAGCATGCCCTAGAGCTGAAATTGCGCATACCATTGAACAAGCACATGATGTACTAAGTCGCATTGGCTTTCCTTGTATCATCAGACCTTCATTCACTATGGGTGGTTCTGGTGGCGGTATCGCTTATAACGTTGATGAATTTGATGAAATTTGTCGTCGTGGCTTAGACCTTTCACCAACCAGTGAACTATTGATTGATGAATCGCTAATTGGTTGGAAAGAATATGAAATGGAAGTGGTACGGGATAAAAGCGATAATTGCATTATTGTTTGTACCATCGAAAACTTCGACCCCATGGGCGTTCATACCGGTGACTCTATTACGGTTGCCCCAGCGCAAACTCTTACTGATAAAGAATTTCAAATCATGCGTAATGCTGCGATGGCCGTATTACGTGAGATTGGTGTTGAAACCGGCGGTTCAAACGTACAATTTGGTGTTGATCCTAATACCGGACGTATGGTCATCATTGAAATGAACCCTCGAGTGTCTCGTTCTTCTGCTTTGGCCTCTAAAGCTACCGGTTTTCCGATAGCTAAAGTTGCGGCTAAATTGGCCATTGGTTATACCTTGGATGAACTTGCTAATGACATTACAGGAGGCTTAACGCCTGCATCCTTCGAGCCTGCTATTGATTACGTTGTTACCAAAATACCACGTTTTAACTTTGAAAAATTCGCGGGTGCAAACGATCGCTTAACCACACAGATGAAATCTGTGGGGGAAGTCATGGCAATCGGTCGTAATCTACAAGAATCGTTGCAAAAAGCGTTACGTGGTTTAGAGGTTGGTGTTAACGGTCTCAATCCTATTATCGATATTGACGATCCGGAAAGCGAAGAAACCATTATACGCGAACTCAGGGAACCAGGCGCAGAACGCATTTGGTTTATTGCGGATGCAATGAGAATGGGTATGTCAGTGGATCAAGTATTTGCTTTGACCAATATCGACCGCTGGTATTTAGTTCAGATTGAAGAATTAATCAATCTAGAAAAACAGGTTTCAGAAATTGGCTTAACGGGTATCGATTTAGATATGATGCGTATTCTTAAGCGCAAAGGATTTGCAGATTCCCGCTTGGCTGAATTAACCAATGTGGCTGAAAGTGACGTGCGCGAAGTTAGGCACTCAATGGAAGTTATGCCTGTCTATAAGCGTGTTGATACCTGTGCCGCTGAGTTTTCTACTAGCACCGCATACATGTATTCCACTTATGATGAAGAGTGCGAATCGAATCCATCTGATAAAGATAAAATTATGGTTCTAGGTGGCGGTCCGAATCGTATTGGCCAGGGTATAGAATTTGATTACTGCTGTGTTCATGCCGCTTTAGCTATGCGTGAAGACGGTTATGAAACCATTATGGTCAACTGTAACCCGGAAACGGTTTCAACCGATTACGACACCTCTGATCGACTTTATTTTGAATCCGTTACCCTAGAAGACGTACTTGAAATTGTGCGCATTGAAAAGCCTGTTGGGGTCATAGTGCAGTATGGTGGGCAAACCCCATTAAAACTTGCTCGTGATTTAGAAGCGGCTGGGGTGCCAATAATTGGAACCCCTCCTGATGCGATTGATAGAGCCGAAGATCGTGAACGTTTCCAGCACATGGTTAACAAATTGAATCTAAAACAACCAGCAAATTGCACCGTCAGCAATATGGAACAAGCGTTGGTTGAAGCGGAAAAAATTGGTTTTCCATTAGTTGTGCGTCCTTCCTATGTACTAGGTGGTCGAGCGATGGAAATTGTGTATGACTTGAAAGATTTAAAACGTTACTTGAATGAAGCAGTAAAAGTATCTAATGATTCACCTGTATTACTAGATCGATTCCTTGATGACGCTATTGAGGTTGATATAGACGCCATGTGTGATGGTGAAAACGTGGTAATCGGGGGCATTATGGAGCACATTGAACAAGCTGGTGTTCACTCTGGTGATTCTGCATGTTCTCTACCTCCTTACTCATTGAGTCAAGAAATCCAAGATGTCATGCGTAAGCAAGTGAAAGATATGGCACTAGAGCTTGGTGTTGTGGGTTTGATGAATACACAATTTGCTGTGAAAAATGGTGAAGTATATTTAATTGAAGTGAATCCACGAGCTGCTCGCACGGTTCCATTTGTGTCTAAAGCAACAGGAATGGCACTTGCAAAAATTGGTGCTAGGGCAATGGTAGGTCAATCACTGCCTTCTCAGGGTGTAACGGAAGAAATTATTCCGCCGTTTTATTCGGTGAAAGAAGTCGTGTTGCCATTTGCTAAGTTCCAAGGTGTGGATCCCTTGTTAGGTCCTGAAATGCGCTCTACGGGCGAAGTAATGGGCGTGGGTGATACCTTTGAAGAGGCTTATGCTAAAGCAAATTTAGGGGCAAGTGCACCAATTCCACAAAAAGGAAAAGCGCTCATTTCTGTTCGTCACAACGATAAAAATCGTGTTGTCGAACTTGCACGTAAAATGATTGAAAAGGGCTTTAGTTTAGAGGCAACTTCAGGTACAGCTAAACAGTTAAATGATGTTGGCATAACCTGTAGTGTCGTAAATAAACTAACGGAAGGTCGACCTAATATTGTTGACGCCATTAAAAATGGTGAATATTGCTATATAGTCAACACTACCGAAGGTCGTAAGGCGATCAATGATTCTGTCTATATTCGTCGTGAAGCTTTGCTTAATAAAATCACCTATACCACAACGCTAAATGCTGCATTTGCAACCGTGAATGCACAAGCTGCGGATGATCGTGCAAATGTTAACTCGGTGCAATCTTTACACCAGAGAGTTAACGAACGCTAAACTTGTGGTAAACTAAGTATACTTTCTAGAAAAAAGTGCGCATTCACTGCGCACTTTTTAATTAACCTCAATACAAACAAAAGCACATATAAGTGAGCGTTGATCAATGAATCAATATCCAATGACCGCAAAAGGCGCAGAAATGTTGCGCGACGAGCTTAATGAACTTAAATCTGTTAAGCGTCCACAAATCATTCAATCCATAGCTGAAGCTAGGGAGCATGGTGATTTAAAAGAGAACGCCGAATATCACGCGGCCCGTGAACAACAAAGTTTTTGTGAAGGCCGGATTCAGGATATCGAAGGCAAGTTATCTAATGCACAAATTATTGATGTAACTAAGATACCAAATAACGGAAAAGTTATTTTTGGTGCTACTGTTACCATTATTAATGTTGAATCCGATGAAGAAACAACCTACAGAATCGTTGGCGATGACGAGGCAGACATTAAAAATAACTTAATATCAGTGAATTCTCCTATTGCACGTGGATTGATTGGTAAAGAAGAAGATGACATTGTGACCATTCAGACGCCCGCCGGCACAGTGGAATACGAAGTATCACAAGTTGAATATATTTAATTTCAAGGTCACGACTGTTCGAATTAAAGAATAATTCAGATTGAATATAGTCTGTTTTGGCTGGTTAGGTTTTTAGGATGCCAGCCAAAATATTCACCTCATAAGCTAATATTCCGCTTTATCCCCGCTATGTCTTATTTTTGGCAGCTTCTCGCCAAACCCAAGCTAATACAATTAAGCTTAAAATCCACAAAGGTAAGTCTCCCCATCGTCGATAAGGGGTAGAGCCTGAAGTACTGGCTATCTCAGCGGATAATACGCCTGCTTGGAATTGCGGTAAACGACTAATTATTTCTCCGTCATAACCGATGAACGCGGTAATACCATTATTGGTTGCCCTTAGAACAGGTAATCCAAACTCTTTTGCTCGCACTTGGGCAATTTCTAAATGCTGATCCGGGCCATGGGAGCGGCCAAACCACGCATCGTTGCTCACTGTAATAATAAAATCCGTTTCCGGCGTTAAATTTGCTGCTATTTGTCTAGGAAATGCAATTTCGAAACAGATTGCGGGCGCTAAATTAATACCATTTGCGATTAAGTTAGGCTGTAAGTAGTCTCCTCTTGTAAAGGACGACATGGGTAAATCAAAAATGGGGGCTAGCTCTCTTAGCCAGCTTTCAAATGGTATGAATTCTCCAAAAGGCAATAAATGATGTTTATCGTAGCGGTTTGCGTGCAAATAATGATATTGACCAGAGGTATCTGAAGGGCTTTTTTTACCTAACGTAATCAGATTATTAAATGCTTGTCGTGAATCATAATTATAATTGACAATACCGGTAATTAAACTTGAGTCATTATTGGCAGCTTGCGTGTCTAAGTCATGTAAAAATGACTCAGCTGTTGACTCTAGTCGTGGAATCGCTGCTTCAGGCCATATAATAAGTTCTTTGTGCCAATGTTCTTCAGTTAATTTGAGATATTTTGTCATAGTTGGGACTTCTTCTTCTGGCGCCCAACGCATTTCTTGCTTAATGTTGCCCTGTACCATTGCTATGGAGAAACTGTTTGTTTTTGCACTCACCCATTCAACTGCATTTAAAGCCCAACCACTGATTAAAACGACACCAGTTAACGCTACAGAAGGAATAACCGTTTTTTGTTTGATACTAAGTGCTATAGAACTACAGATGGCGATTAATAAAACACTTACGCCTGTTTCACCTAAAACTGGCATCCATCCGGATAAGGGGCCTGATAGTTGACTGTAACCTATTGATAGCCAGGGAAACCCAGTGAATAACCAGCTCCGGACAAATTCGCATAAAAACCAAATAAAAGGTGCTAGTAAAGGCCAAAAGCGCGGCTGACAATAACGTTTCAGAACAAAACAAAACAAGCCAGGATATAACGCTAAAAAACTACAGAGCAAAATCATTAGCCCGACGGAGCCAACCAAGGGGAGGCCTCCAAAGTCAGCAATGCTAACGTGAACCCAGGAGATTCCAGCTCCGAACCAACCTAAACCAAATGCAAATCCAGTTTTAAATCCTGATTTACTTAACAGTAATCGATAAAACAATCCTGTTAGTAAAATCGGCGTTAAAAACCAAAGTGAAAAAGGTGCATAACTAAACGTCAGTAAAGCACCGAATAAAAGAACAGCAATATAGTGCAGCATGGCTTTTTTAAACTTAGTCTTCTTTGTTTGGTAAGGTCACTTTTAGTTGTAACAAGCGGCGTTTATCGGAATTCGTAATTTTAAAAACCAAACCATCTATCTCGATCTCATCTTCAGTCATTGGCATATGACCAAAGGCTTTCAATACGATCCCACCAATAGTATCAGCTTGTTCTACATCGTAATGGGTTTCGAAAAATTGATTGAAATCTTCAATGGGGGTGAGGGCTTTCACAGAGTAGGTGTAAGTATTTAGTGGACGAATATCATCAGACTCATTTTCATCGATATCATGTTCATCTTCTATTTCACCTACAATCAACTCTAGAATGTCTTCTATTGTAACTAGACCAGATACACCACCGTATTCATCAACGACAATAGCCATGTGGTAGCGCTCTTGACGAAACTCTTTAAGTAACACATCCACCCGTTTGCTCTCGGGCACAATTACCGCAGGTCTTAACACGTCTTTTAGATGGAATTCTTTTCCTGGAATAAACGCATAAGCCAATAAATCTTTGGCTAACAAAATCCCTTCAATGTGATCTTTGTCTTCGTTGATGACAGGGAAACGTGAGTGGGCAGATTCGAGCATGACAGGAAGAAACTCTTCTACTGATTCGTCAACGTTGATGGTCATCATTTGTGCCCGTGGGATCATAATATCCCTAACACGCATCTCGTTCACTCCCATCACACCTTCAATCATCTCTCTGGTTTGAGGGTCAATTACTTCTCGCTGCTCAGCATCGGAAATAATATCAACTAATGCTTCTTTACTTTTCGGTTCTGCGTTAAAAGTTTGTACTATTTTATCTAGCCAGCTTTTATTCGTAGAACCGCTAGTAGAGTGGGGGTTGTCTTCGCTCATAATGTCTTTTTTAGGTTCCTTGGATCACTATATTTAATGATCTTGATAGGGGTCGTCAATGCCTAATTTTGCTAAAATTTGCACTTCTAGACTTTCCATAATTTTTGCATCGTCATCATGTTCATGGTCAAACCCAAGTAAATGAAGGCTTCCATGGACAATCATATGTGCCCAATGATCTAATAATTGCTTATTCTGTTGTTTAGCTTCTTTATCAACGATATCTGCACAAACCACTAAATCCCCCAAAAAATTAAGTTCTATTTCAGCTGGGGACTCAAAAGGAAAGGATAAAATATTCGTTGGTTTATCCTTTTCTCGATAAGTTGCATTTAATTGTTGGCTTTCCTCAGGGGAAACAATTCTGATAGTTAATTCCGTTTCTTCAATTTTTTGTTCGGCTAATGCGAATTGAAGCCACTGTTCAAATTGTTCTGTTGTAGGTAAATTAGTATTTTCACAGGCAATTTGAATGTCTAAGTCAATTTTCACTTAATTGGTTTCTCATTGTCGCCTTTGCCATTGAGTTCTGCTTGTTTAAGCTGCTTAGCTTTTTCTTGCGCAGATTCAAACTCTTCATATGCTCGCACAATTCGAGCTACTACTGGGTGCCTTACCACATCATTAGCAGTGAAAAAGTTGAAGGAAATATCTTGAACATCCTTTAATACGTCGATGGTATGACGCAATCCAGAACGAACCCCCCTGGGGAGATCTATTTGTGTGATGTCACCCGTTATCACTGCACGTGAATTAAAACCAATTCGAGTTAAAAACATTTTCATTTGTTCTACAGTGGTATTTTGGCTTTCATCTAAGATGATGAAAGCGTCGTTCAATGTCCGTCCACGCATATAGGCCAAAGGCGCTACTTCAATAACGTTACGTTCAATTAATTTTTCGACTTTTTCAAAGCCTAACATTTCAAACAGTGCGTCATAGAGTGGGCGTAGGTAAGGATCAACTTTTTGAGATAGATCTCCTGGTAAAAAACCGAGTTTCTCACCTGCTTCAACTGCGGGACGAGTTAACAATATTCGGCGTATTTCTTGGCGCTCCAACGCATCCACAGCACAAGCAACAGCTAAATAGGTTTTACCTGTACCAGCAGGGCCCACACCAAAACTGATATCATGGTTCAAGATATTGGAAACGTATTGGCTTTGATTAGGGTTTCTGGGTTTAATAACACCTCTACGGGTTTTTATATGCACTTCTTTACCGTAGTGTCCCGCTTCTGCTTTTTCTAAACATTTCGCTTCTTGAATGGCTAGATGAACTTGGTCAGACTCCAAAATTGGAATTTTACCCTTTATAGGTTGAGTTTCGATATAAAGTAATTTAAGTAGTTGTGCTGCGCCGTTACTTTGTGACGGATCACCTAGTACTTTAAATTCATTATTGCGGTAAGTAATTTCTACCCCTAAACGGCGCTCTATCTGTTTTATGTTGTCGTCTAAAGGCCCGCATAAGCTCGATAAACGTTTGTTATCTGCGGGTTCTAAAAATACTTCGTTGCTGACAATAGTACTCAAAATTAAAATTTACCTTTTTAATTAAAATTAATGTGATACGGGAGAAAATTTTTGTACACCTAACGGGTTATCATTTGTACTTTGTTTTGACAAAATAGTTTTAGGTGCAATGCTGACTCTTAAGCCCATATCTTTTTCACGTCTGACAACGTCTCCTCGCAAAGAGTTCGCAAATACATCGGTAATTTTGACGTCGATAAATTCGCCAATCATATCGGGTGTGCCTTCAAAGTTAACCACTCGATTATTCTCAGTTCGACCGGATAATTCCATTGGATTTTTCTTAGAAGGACCTTCAACTAAAATACGTTGTTCTGTATTAAGCATATTTCTGGCTATTCGCAAGGCTTGTTGATTAATTCTACTTTGTAAAATTTGTAATCGTTGTTTCTTAGTTTCTTCACTGACATCATCGGGCAAATCTGCCGCAGGCGTGCCGGGGCGTGCACTGTAAATAAAACTGAAACTCATATCAAAATCAATTGCTTGAATTAAATCCATCGTTGCCTGAAAATCTTCGTCGGTTTCGCCTGGGAAACCAATAATAAAGTCTGATGACATACACAGGTTAGGTCGAATCTTTTTAAGTCTACGAATTTTAGATTTAAATTCAATTGCCGTGTGGCCGCGTTTCATCAAATTTAGAATGCGGTCAGCACCACTTTGCACCGGTAAGTGCAGGTGATCAACCAATTCTGGAATAGAAGCGTAAGCTTCAATTAGATCTTCAGTGAATTCAACAGGATGGGAAGTGGTGTAGCGGATCCTATCAATACCGTCGATGGAAGCAATTAATTCAAGCAATTCTGCAAAAGTACAAATGCTTTCATCGAAATGAGGCCCTCTAAACGCATTCACGTTTTGACCTAATAGGTTAACTTCACGTACGCCTTGTTCTGCAAGTTGCGCTACTTCAAGCAAGACATCATCCACTGGGCGACTGACTTCTTCGCCTCTAGTGTATGGCACTACACAAAAGCTACAATATTTAGAACAACCTTCCATTATGGATACAAAGGCGCTTGGCCCATCTGCTTTAGGTTCCGGTAACCGATCGAACTTTTCGATTTCGGGAAAACTGACATCGATTACTGACTTACTGCCACCTTGTATCTGATTGATCATTTCGGGTAATCGATGCAAGGTTTGTGGGCCAAATATTAAATCGACGAAAGGAGCCCTTTGTCTAATGGTGGTTCCTTCTTGGGAGGCAACACAACCACCAACACCAATTATTAGTTCAGGTTTATCTTTTTTCAGGTTTTTCCAACGGCCTAATTGGTGGAATACTTTTTCTTGGGCTTTTTCGCGAATAGAGCAAGTATTTAACAAAATAACATCCGCGTTTTCTGCTTCGTCAGCAAGCTCATAACCATGAGTAGAATCAAGTAGATCGGCCATTTTTTCCGAATCATACTCGTTCATTTGACAGCCCCACGTTTTAATGTATAACTTTTTGCTCATATTGCGTTTTCAAACCCTACTATTTATATGCCACTGCGGCCTGCCTATGCAAGACCAACTTCTTGTATACTAGCTTAAGCGAACCGCCTATTTTAACGCTATTTGCTCATAGGATCTAGCTCTCATCTGTTATTTAACTGACGTACCATGTTTATACTTAAATTTTTTAATATTTCCCTGAATAAATAGATATTAATTCAGTATGATATAGTAAATAAAGTTAATTCAGCGTGATGTGAAGATATGTTTGATGTCGGTATAGTGGGGGGGGGAATGGTAGGTGCTGCAACGGCTGTTGGGCTAGCAAAGCAGGGGCTCAAAGTTGTTGTTTTTGAAGTCAAATTACCCTGCGAATACTCACCAGAACAACCACCGGATATGCGGGTATCTGCAATTAATCTCAAAGCGCAATCCCTATTACATTCTTTAGGCGTTTGGCAAGATGTAGAATCTAAACGAATTTGCCCATTTAAAAGAATGTTGGTTTGGGAGGAGGATAAAGGCGCAACGCAGTTTGATAGCAGTGAAATAAACCAAGGACAATTGGGGTTTATTGTTGAGAATCGATTGATTCAGTTGGCATTACTAAATCGGATCCGTACTTTGCCAAACATTACATTGGTTAGTGGCGTAACGATTAAAGGTATTGAGAGTGGTAGGCCAAATATTATTCGCACTGGGAACAATCTATCCTATGAGTGTAAAATGCTTGTTGGTGCAGATGGAGGAAACTCTCAGGTCCGCAGTGCGTTAAATATTGGCCAGCAAGGTTGGCAATACAAACAACATGCATTGGCTATCAATATAAAATTGGCGGACGCTATACAGCAAGATATTACTTGGCAACAATTTAAGCCTTCAGGCCCTGTGGCATTTTTACCATTGTATGATGGTTTTGCATCCTTAGTTTGGTATGACTCGGCAGATAGAGTGGCAGAATTAAAACGTTTAAATTCGAGTAGTTTAAAAGCACAAATATTAGGGCATTTCCCCGACAAATTGCGGGACTTCGAAATACTTCAAACTGCAAGTTTTCCTCTAACCCGCATGCATGCAAACCAGTATTACAAAGGTAACAGTGTGTTAATTGGCGATGCCGCTCACACCATAAACCCATTGGCAGGACAGGGGGTGAATTTAGGTTTTCGTGATGTGTCAGTGTTTTTAGAGTGCCTCAGTGGATGGGATAATAGCGAAAACTCAGTCCAACCCTTGCTAAAACAATATGAAAGTAAGCGAAAATCGTCTAATTTACTTATGATGTCTACCATGGATGCAATATACGCGGCATTTAGCAATGACAATTTGCCTTTAAAACTATTTAGAAACTTTGGATTAAATTTGGCCGACAAAGCTGGGCCAATTAAAAAGCAGGTGATGAAGGTGGCACTGGGATTGACCTAAACCAGCGCCAATCCAGCGGAGAAGAGAGGTTATTTGCCCCAGATTCCTTTTTCAGTTTCACCTTGGATCTCACAGTCACCGTTTAGATATTCTGGCTTTTGACCTTTTTTACGCTTTTCAAAATAATCCTGACTAATCGAAACGATAGTGGGTGTCATTAACACTATGGCAATAATATTAATAAAAGTCATCAGCCCCAACGCCATATCGGCCATTGCCCAAACTTTGGGCAGTGATGCCATGGATCCCCAAAATATCATCAATAAATAACCGGCAGTATAAACCCAGCGCCCTACTTTGTTATCTAGTTTAAACATATGCAGATTACTTTCACCGTAAGCATAATTTGCTACAACAGAAGTAAATGCAAATAAACTAATAGCAGCGGCAACAAAGTCCCCACCAAATTCACCTAGGTGACTACCCATAGCATCTTGCGTTAAGCGAATGCCCTCCATTTGCTCACTGCATGATCCCCCAGCTAACAATATGACAACAGCAGTGCAGGTACACAAAATCATTGTATCGATAAACACTCCAAGCATTTGTACGTAACCTTGGGAAACTGGGTGGTTAGGATTGGGTGACGCTCCAGCTGCTGCATGAGGTACACTTCCTGAACCAGCTTCGTTTGAATAAAGACCGCGTTGAATACCATTCTTTATCGCTGCACCTAAAGCCCCAGCAGCCGCTTCGTGTAAACCAAATGCGGAAGATACAATATCTGAAATCATTGCCGGAACAAGATCAAAATTAGCAATAGTGATACCAAGGGTTACTAGAACGTATGAAATAGCCATAAATGGCACTATCCACTCTGCGAATCTTGCTATTGCACGCAGTCCACCGACTACTATCATTCCAGCCATCAGGATAATAACCAGACCAGAATAATGGGTGGGGATTTCATAGGCGTGATTTAAAGCATCGGTAATTGTATTTGCTTGTACCGCACTAAAAATAAATCCATATCCTAGAAACAGAAATAATGAAAACAACACAGCTAACCAGCGTTTATTTAAGCCTTGTTGTATGTAATAGGCGGGACCACCGCGAAATTCACCGTTAATATCTCTTACTTTATATAGTTGGCCTAATACGCTTTCTGCAAAGCCGGTAGCCATGCCTAGTAAGGCAATCATCCACATCCAGAAAATCGAGCCTGAGCCACCGAGTGAAATGGCAACTGCTACACCAGCCAAATTTCCGGTTCCAACTCGAGCAGAAAGACTTGTGCACAATGCCTGAAATGAACTTATACCGGATGAATCGCTTTGGGTGCTGTTTTTCATGATGCTAAACATGTGCCCAAAATGTCGGAATTGTAAAAATCCTAATCGCACAGTGAACCATATTCCAGCACATACCAACATTAGGGCAAGTATTGGAACATAAAAACTAGATTGCTCTCCCTCAGTTTCCCATAGAACACTCAACCCTCGGTTCCATAATAAATCGTTTATGAAACTAACTATGTCGTTAATCACGCTAATCCTTAGTTGCTTATAATTATTATAGGTTCAGTTTGAAGTGATCTGGTTCCCATGTAAAGAGAAGGAATGCTAACAATTTGCAAGCAATAAAAAAGCCCAAGACAAAATCTTGGGCTTAAATATGGCTGGGGTAGCTGGATTTGAACCAACGAATGGCGGGATCAAAACCCGCTGCCTTACCGCTTGGCTATACCCCAAATGGTAGCAAGTGCAAATGCACTTACTACGCAAAAGATGGCTGGGGTAGCTGGATTTGAACCAACGAATGGCGGGATCAAAACCCGCTGCCTTACCGCTTGGCTATACCCCAACAAAGATGGTGCGGAAGGAGAGACTTGAACTCTCACGCCGTGAAGCACTGGAACCTAAATCCAGCGTGTCTACCAATTCCACCACTTCCGCACATGCTTGTCCTAAAACAAGACTTGGTGGCTACGGCGGGACTCGAACCTGCGACCCCATCATTATGAGTGATGTGCTCTAACCAGCTGAGCTACGTAGCCATCTATCTTTGGGTACTCCTCTTTGGAGTGGCGCGTATTATGCTGATTAGGCATAAGGTCGTCAACACTTTTTTTATCGTAATTGTTTGTTTGCTCGATATCTAGCCAGACCGTCATAAAAAATATACAAAATGACATAAATTTATACAGAATCGATGGTTATCTTAGCAAAATTTGCGTCATGTTAACTTTCATACATGATGGTTTAATTTCATTGTTCAACTGTATTAATTTATAAAAAGGGTTAGGGCGTGGATATTTTTATTATAAAAGATAGCTCGCAGTGGGATAAAAACGCTATATATAGTGAGTGAGATACCTAATGGGGCTATTTTCATGAATAGGATAGGGCACCAACAACGTCAATACGTGCTAAGTGATTGGGTTATTATTAAAATCAATAATTATGTTTTCTTTGATGAGCTCACCCTGTGTTTTTATACAAGGTCAACGCCATAATTGACTTCTACTGCATTAACACTGGCTTTTAAGACGTCTGCCTTAATTTTTATATCAGCCAGTTCTTACTCTAACGCCGTGATTTGTTATTCTGGCGTCATTTCTATCTAAGGTTTAGCAAATCAACTGGTTGCTTAGTTGAAAAGTCTTAGGTTTTCCTCTAGACCAATTGTATGGTCATGCTTAACAGACAACCTAATGCCGTTATACGGCCCTGAATTCCGTGGTGCTATTGTGCTTGTTTGTAGATTAATTCCCTTTTCTACCTGCTCTACAACTGCCAATTTAAAAGCGGGGGAATAATCACGTTGATTATGTTTAGTTGTTGATTGCACTACACTCTCCAAATTAAGTTTGAAAAGTATCAACATTATTGAAGACGGGTTATATCAGAGGATACATCGATTATTACAATAACGAACGGATTAAGCTGAAATTAAAAGGCCTGAGTTCGATATAATATCGAAATCAGGCCTTGGTTACCGCTTAGAAATGAGTCCAACTTAATGGGGTCACTTCAAAAGCGGGCTTTTTACAGTTAAAACGTCAATCTATCCTAACTAATTATTGAGCTTCTACATCAAGAACTGTTAGCGCATTTTCGTCACCGTTTTCATCTTTATATATGACACCACCAACGTAGTTTTCACCCGCTTGTAGTCCATACATACCAACGTAAACTCGGCTAGAACGGCCGGCTACAGCTCTTGAAGACGCTCTGACCGTCATATTACTTGTACCAGATTCATCTACAGTCCAGACGTGAATTGGCACATCTGTAGGGCCTTCACCAGCCATGTCCCAACCATGAACGAATACTATGTATGTATCTAAACCTGGCAAATTGGCCAGAGGAACTGGATCAATAAGTGTCACAGATTCATTGGAGTCAAAATTCAGACTTGAACCAACTTGCGTACAACTAAACTGAGGGCATGCCCAAACGTACAAATCTAAATCCATAGCTGGATTAGGTAAATCATCAGGTTTGATTGCAATTTTCGCAATTCTTGTGCCTTCAGGAACATTTAGCCAATAGAAACCTAAACCAGGTTCATTGAACGCGAACGTCTGATCTTCATCCTGTGATACAGAAGCTATTTGTGTAGTTGACTCGTCAAGACCTATACCTTGAACATAAAGTCTCCCGTTATATCCCACGTCTGCTGACAATGTCACACGTGCAGCAGAACTAGTGGTAGTAAGGTTGACAGTTTCAGGTGCTGTAACTCTAACCGGTTCAGTTGGTACTATCGCGATTGGACTGCGCACACTATGTGTTCCATCACTCCAAGTTACTGAACCAAATGTCCACTCATCAAATATAGCACTATCATTTTTACTAAATGTTAATTGATAGATGCCGAGACCACTATCGTCAAAGCTCATTGTGTCAGAGTCGGTTATCGAACCTGTATCCCAGTCAAGGACACTAACAGTTACATCAATACCTTCAGGAGCTTCAACAGTAGCAACATAGCTATCAGAATCGCTTACATTTGTTACATAACGAGTGATGGTTTGCGTTTCTGCAAGTTGATCAATAGCGATTGAAGCGATATTCAAATCACTAGCGTCGGTTGGGTAGCCAGCACTTTCAAATGCGGCACAGCTAAATCCAGAAGTTGATTCAGTGAACGATGATTCGCCCTGCCCACATAAATAAGCCCAGTAGTCAAACTCATTTGCGTCATAAACTAAACCGGGATCAACAGCCAGATTAGGTTCTACATGTCCAGCACCATAATCGAATGGGTCAGCAGCAGTGACACCATCTTCTTTAGTGACATTTTGTCGTGCTGTGGTCATCAACGCAGATTTAACCGCTGCAGGACTCCAGGTTGGATGAGTTTCTCTTACCAATGCCGCTAAACCCGCAATGTGGGGAGATGACATCGAGGTACCGCTAAGATACGCATAGCTCTCGCCCATAACACCACTATCGATTTGTGAACCAGAAGTCCCAGCTAGAATACTTTGTCCTGGAGCCGTGATGTCGGGTTTAATAATATCAGCGGTTGCTAAACTTTCACCGCGAGATGAAAACCCTGCAATTTGGTTACCTATTTCTGTGGCTGTACCGCCTGAAATTGGATCATATGTGAAATTAACGCTTACCGTCACTTCATCAACCAAACCGGCTAATTCTAAGCCTTTTTCATTTGTAATCATTACGCCAGGGATAGTAATTCCAGTCGCATCACCACCCATAGGTGTTGGAGTGCGGTCATCGGAGTATACTACGACAGCTGTAGCACCAGCGTTTTGCGCATTTAGTACTTTTATACTGAAATTACACACGCCACGCGCTATTAAAGCAATGTTTCCAGCGATTTCTTCGGGATTAGTCAGACCATCATCACAAGCTAACGCGGGAGATGCCGCGACCAACTCTCCTGAAAGGCCGGATTCTGGTATTGTAGTTGTAATTGAACCATGCACAGAATATATACTTTCATTCACATCTTCGTAGCTAACTTCGACCGCATTACCTATTAATGCTGTATCACCGTCATAAGTAGAAGCGGCTACTGTAGTAACCCATGGAACATTGTGGGCAACTGTTTGGGCCCCTGGACCTGAGTTACCAGCAGAAAGTGAACTAAATACACCACCTCTAGCTGCATTGAAAAAAGCAACATGAACGGGATCTACTTGGGCTGTAGTACTTCCACTGATGGAAAAGTTAATAACATCAACACCATCGGCCACAGCTGCATCAATAGCGGCAACTGAATCGGATGTAGGACAACCGCTATTACCTTCGGCACTGCCATTCCAACACACTTTGTATGCTGCAACACGGGCACGAGGCGCCATACCGGTTACTGTGCCAACTTCAATACCCAAAATTGAAGCGTTAACACTCTCGTTCCCACCTGCTGTTGTTATAGTATGTGTACCATGCCCGTCTGCGTCTCTAGGGGAATCAAATTCACCAGGTAGAATTGATTCCGGCGAAAAGCCTGAATTGAAGTAGCGGGCTCCGATCAATTTATTGTTACAATCGAAAAGGGGATCTGTCCCTACATCACATACATCCTCCTTAGCTGGCCATTCTGGTCTAGTGTCCTGAATTGGCGCATACCCTGCATCATCTAAACTAGGGTTTTCTGGCCATACACCAGAATCAACCACACCGATAATAATATCTTCCCCTTTGTTTCCTAAATTATGAAGTCCATCAGGTGAAGTTAAACCTAAAAATGCAGGAGTATTCGAGGTATCCATCTTTCTGATTTCGTCAGGCCAAATATTTATTACATCTGGATTAGATTTAAGCTTAGTAATCTGCGTTTCTGTCAGGTTAGCAGCGAAACCGTTTAACGCGTGCTCATAGGAATAAATCGCTTCACTTACTCCAACACTATTCATGACTTGCTTTTGCTTATCTACTAATTGTTTTCGGTAAACAATTGAGGCTGGGGAATTTGCATCATACTTTGCAGCTTTTAAAGCACCATTTTCTTTTTGAGGCAAACTTGATGTTGTACTTCTATTGGCTGCTGGTTGGTCTTTTAGTTGTACTATATAACGTGTACTAGATTTTACAGACGGTAAAGTTGAGGCATCTGATTTGAGTAGACTGCGGTCTGGATTAGATAATGCCAAAGCACTATGTACAGACATCGCCAAAAAGCACCCTGTACCGAGCACGGCTAGCTGTTTGCGTAACATAGAAATTTCCTTTTATATTTTTTAATTATGAAACAGTAATTTACTGCTTACGTTTAGGAACGTTTTCCAAACTTCTTTGGTTTGGTAACTTGACCAAGATGGCCAAATCTAATCTCTACACTATCAAAACGTTTTGTTTTTGATGTGTTTGTAAATTAGACTTTTTCGGAAGCAAGAAACATTCCCGCTATATAGCTCGCTGATATATATAATAATTTTTTGCTGCATTAAGAAGTTTAAACATAAGTTGTTAAAAATACTGACATAATTTTGTTTGTTTGATACACAATTTGTTTGTTTTTTATCTATGCTACCTTCTTTTTATTAATGCTATTTATGTAGGAATTATTAGTAATTTTGTAATTCGTGTGTAATGAGTAGGCTCTTGCTTATTTGAGGTTTTATTAAGCTAGGGAATCTAGAAACAACAGTTCTTCTGCTAACAGTGACTAAAATGGTCTGTCATTTCGGCAATCTCTCTAAGTGGTCTCTCTATTTCGTTAGCGATTATAAAAGTAAGCGTTTAAATCTTCATATTTGGCGTAAAAACCAGCAATCAAACGGATTTTTCAAATTATTTTAAAATAGCGCTTGATCTTCCGATTATGGTCTGTAGAATGCGCGCCTCGCTTCGGGACAAACTTTAAAGAATGTCTCTTCTTAATCACCTTTATAGGGAAGTTAAGAGCACACCGTAAGGCAAGTGTGGAGCGGGATGGAGACAATTTAGCGATTTGAAATAAATTCAAAAAAACTAAATAAAAATGTTGACATCAAATAACGGAAGTGTAGAATACGCCTCCCGCTTGAGAGAGACCTAACGGGCTCGCTAAGCGAAGTAAAAAAGTTTCCTAGGCGACGTCAAGTAATGACAGTCACCTTGCGCAAACATTATCGCAGTAATCGGACGTCACTTCGTTCCGCATTACGCTTTGATAAGTTTGCACTAAACGCTCTTTAACAATTTGCAACAAGACAATCTGTGTGGGCACTCATTATAAGAGTGCTTACCAAAAAAAGTTCATATTTCGAAAGAAGTTTAATTGAAGAGTTTGATCATGGCTCAGATTGAACGCTGGC